>CALMCP010000028.1 GCA_937863095.1 uncultured Candidatus Saccharibacteria bacterium
TGCTCTTCCGATCTGTGACTTTTTGAGCATAGCTACCTCTGCAATGGCAGAGTTTTGGAGAGGCGGTCTCAGAACTAGGTCGGTTTTCTGGGCGCTGGGTTGTCATAGGGAAAGCGGTCGAAGTTTGAACCATATTTAAGAGGTAGATACGCAAACACTGCCCTTTCGGAAAGTTCTAACATTTTGCACGTATTTTGAATTAACACCTAAACTCTTGGCGCCAAAGAGTGAAATCGGGGACCGGTCATAGAACTCGGTCTACCTTTTTCACTGCTTGGCTTGGCTCATCTAAACCCTCTCAAACCGCGGCACGTTCTGCCCGTCGATTGTAGTGTATTCTACAAACATTTCATACGGCCTAGCAAATAACTCATGCTCGTTTTCGTATAATGGACGATATATCACCAACTGCTCTTGCGTTTCAGTCTGCAAAGCAACGCCAAGCACTTCGTACAGCTTGCCTGATTTTGCATGGCGATAGGTGCCTTTTTCAATGGTTTTTGGCAATGGATCGTTCATCATTTCTTTTTATAGCTCTCCTTTAAAATTTCGTAGCGCCTCAGCGCCTCTTCATGTACAAAGCGCTTCCCATGAGATTGCTCATAGCTAATGTATTCGATTTGCCCTTCAGCCAATGCGCGAACCGAATCGTACACTACGACAGGCAAAACTCCCGATTGGTCAGCCGTAATATCAATAATCTTGCTGTCCTTTGGTGAGTCTGCTAGCTCCATAACCCAGACATGATATGCGATAACCACAGTACCGTTTTTGCGTACTTCACCGATAGCAAGCGTAAAGTCGGAGTTCGGAAATACCTCTCTCAGTTCATCAAGTAGCACCTGGCTAGTCGGAGCGCACTGACCAAGCGATAGTGGCTTCGTCGTATCTATTGGCAGGAATTTCGGCGAGATAGTCGCCTCACTCCAGCCCGCTTCGATGACACTACGAAACTGTCTCAGAAATTCATTCATCTCTATCCTCTCGCCTCATCATCTCCTGTAGTTGCGCCACCGCTCGCTCTCGACGTTCGCTTGTCCAATAGGTGTCTGATGTCGCTTTTTCACCGTCCGCTGTTGGCTCTTGCTCGAAACGACCGACTATCTCACCCTGGCGCAAAACCGTAACGTCAGGCACAAAAATCCGCGGATTGCCATCTTTATCTTTTGGCAGGTAATTTTCTAGTTTTTTAACAAGTGCTCGGTACGTCTCGTCATTATTCTGACGCGCTTCACGGATGTTCAAATAATATATCTTATCCAGACCCTCAGCTTTGGCCGCCTCATCGACAATCGGCGCTAACTGCTGACACCATGAGCACTCCGAAAAACCGAGGAACACCACACCATCGCCTCGCTCAAATAGGTCAACAACCTCGTCAGCATTGGCAAACACAAAACGATTGTCGGCCGCAACTTTTGGATATTGTTGTTTGAATTTAGCTGCATCGGTTTGCTGAGCTGACTGATCTATAGATGATGATTCTTCTCTTTGGTCCTGATTATTGACTGTCGTATACCAAACTAGACCAATAGCCAAGCCAATGCCTAAAACAATAACTAGCGAGGTAAGCATTCTTTTATTCATACTATAGCCCTGTCCTTTCGCTGTATAATACTCTCTAAAAATTGACGTACTTCCGAAAACGGTCGCACTTTACAATACACTTCATCGTACAAATCAATATCCAATTCCGCCCGAGTCTTGCCGTCATATCCATCTGGCTCAAAAATAAAATCGGTAGCAATACCTTGAGCACCCCTTGGGTGTTGTGAAACCTGGCCTTGCAGCTCCCGAACAAAGATTTCCGTCCTGTCAGCGTCTTTGTATGCTATGACCCCTACTATTTTTGCCCGACGGCTTGCTAGCGTATCGGCAATGCGACACAGTTTTTCTAAACTATCTTCGCTCTGTACAAAAAATTTAGTGAATGGCCCGGGGAGATCGTCGAGACCTTCCAGACAAAATCCAAAGTCGTCAATAATTACCGGGCACTGGACCGCCTCATATGCCTGGTTTATCTTATGGCGCGCTACTTCTGTAAAATCGACAGACTGAATCTCATCAAGGTCGATCTTTTGATGAACCATAGGAACGTCAAGAAGCCTCTCGTATTGCTCAGCTTTATGGGTGTTACCAGTGATGAATGTTAGTTTTTTCATGGCCCTATCTTTTCATTGTATCACGTTCAAGCTAATTTGTCAATAGTTCCATTAGTCTCGCCTCTGTTATCACCCCTGTGCCGTACTGCTGCGCCTTTTTAAGCTTTGATGCACCGACTTTGCCGCCAGCGACAAGGTAGGTTGTGTCTTTGGCGACGGCCGACTGAAATGTGCCGCCGAGGGCGCGGATTTGGTCAGCTGCTTGGTCGCGGCTCATGGATTCGAGCGAGCCAGTGATGACAAAGCTTTTGCCGACCAAACTGCCCGACTTTTTCTCATAGAATGGCACAACTCCAAGTGAGGCAAACTTGTCCAGCAGCGCGATGTTGTCTTCGTCAGCAAACCAAGCAACAACACTCTCGGCCACCACTTCGCCCACGCCGTCAACTGCCCGCAGCTGGTCGATGGTCGCATGCACAAGTTTTTCGAGGCTCTCAAACGCCACGACCAAGTCAATGGCGGTTTGCGTACCGACGTGACGGATGCCGAGACCAAACAGGAAGCGCTCTAACGGCGGCTGTTTTTTGTCAGCGATGGCATTGATGAGTTTTTGCGCGGAGATATCCGCGAACCGTTCGAGCTCAAGAAGTTGCCCTTTCGTGAGCGTATAGATGTCTGCGAGGTCGCTCACTAGTCCGGCATCGACCAGCGCTTCGACATTTTTCTCGCCCAACGTATCGATGTCGAGCGCACCTTTTGAGGCAAAATGTTTCAGCGCGCGCTTGAGGATAATTGGTCCGGTCAGACCTTTGACACGATAGACGACATCTTTGCCCTGACGCACAAACGTCAATTCCGGGTATTGACGGGTTAGCTCGGCTTCATAGTCAATCGGCTCCGAATTTTTCGGTCGTAGTTCAGTCAGTACACTCTGCACTTGCGGGATGATGTCTCCCGCCTTGAAAATCACCACCGTGTCGCCACGCCGAACATCGAGCCGCGCAATCTCATCGGCATTGTGTAGACTCGCGTGCTGGACCGTCGTGCCAGCCACCTGCACCGGGTCGAACACCGCCACCGGTGTCGCCGCGCCCGTCCGACCAATGGAAATGACGATATCCTTGACAATAGTGGTCGCCTGTTCGGCGGCATATTTATAGGCTACAGCTGCTCGCGGTTGCTTACCAACCACACCAAGCTCGGCGAACTGAGCCCGGTCATTAATCTTTACGACGAGCCCATCCGTATTGAACGACAATTCTTGCCGTTTTGTATCCCAAAGGTCGATGAACCGCATGACCTCAGCTAACGATGAAAACGTACTCGCCTGGGCATTGCGACGAATGCCAAGCGCCGCCAATGCTTCGTAGGCAAAGCTATTTGTCGGTACATCGCTAGGGTCATCTCGCTGCAGGTCATAGGCGATAAATGTAAGCGGCCGTGACGCCACTAACGCCGGGTCAAGCTGGCGGATAGTGCCGGCAGCAAGGTTGCGAGGATTTGCATACTCTGGTCTTCCTGCGGCCCGCTGCTGTTCGTTGAGCGCAGCAAAATCTGCTTTCAACATAACTATTTCTCCGCGGATTTCTGTGCGACCGTGTAAAAACTGCGCATATCGCTCGTCCTCACGTAGTCTCAGTGGCACGTTTGCGATAGTGCGAACATTGCTCGTGACGTCTTCACCAACGAAACTATCGCCGCGCGTTACTGCTTGAGTGAGTACGCCGTCTTCGTACACCAGCGCGCAGGCCAGACCGTCCATCTTGATGTCGGCAAAAAATTCATGCGCCGCATCTGGCAGCAGCTTATCCATTCGCTTCACCCACGCCTCCACGTCCTCACGGCTAAACACATCGTTCAGGCTCAGCATACGCGAAGAGTGCCGAGCTTTTTTAAATCCGCCCTTAAGGACATTACCCACTCGTTGCGTAGGACTTTCAGGCACAATCAGCTCCGGATGTTGTGCCTCGAGACGCTTTAGTTCTGAAAATAGTCCGTCATAGACAGCATCTTCAACACTTGGCTGGTCGAGAACGTGATACTCGTAGGAGTATTTGTTCAGCAGTTCGCGTAATTCTGATATCCTATGCCGGGGCTGCATCATCATCGACCACCTTTCGGTACAATACATAGACATACGCCGCTTCAAACACAACCGACCACGCCATCAACAGCAAAGCAGTCACCGGCACGAGTGGCAGCCAGTCGAGTCCGGGGATGGCGGACTTGAGCGCACCGTCCAATAGAATCATCGGCAGCAGCACAACCACCCACATGAGTAGCAGCAGCACAATCGACCAGAGAAGCCTGAGCAGTACGCGAATGCGCCGCCCGATGACCAAATCGCCGGCGATTTTTATGGCTTGCATAGGGTACATCCCGGGCAGTGTCGCGACAATCATCGCGATTATCGTGCTCGTCGCCCAGTACAGCGACAGTGTCGCCAACAGTATAGCGCCGCCGCCGAACAGCATCAAGATAGCAGTCTGGTCAAGCAGCCCCGACGCATCCGCTGCGCCATAGGCGATAAGCGCTATGGCGGCCGGTATGAGCTGAAGCATCAACACCAAAACCAGTACGATAAGCGCCAAAACAGGACCTCCGGAGCCATACAAACCATCGCGCAGACGTGGCCGCTTGCCCGCGAGTATCGCCCGCATGAGCCAGATGACCGTGAGCCAGGCGTACAGTCCAAACAGTATGCCAAATATCTGCTGCGACGAGCCAACCTCACCCGCCGAAGCACCCGTTAGTTGACTCGTAAAGACGCCCCAAAACAGCGCGAGATTCATCACTGTCGCACCAACTGCGCCTTCTTCACCTGCGTCGGTGATAACATCGCGAAGCTGTGAGTACGTTTCCTGCGACATCATGCTCGACAACGCGATGGTCATGAACGCGTAGAGCAGTGCCAAGCCGATGAACAGTCGCCTGTGCTTCAGGAGGATAGTACCGATATGTTTGGTCAACGACCAATACCCTGGCAGTTTGAGCGAGCGCTTGTAGTCGCGCCGCCGCGTCCGACGAAAACTGCGGTGCGGACGACGTTTCAGGTACGCTGCGTGACGCTTCCGTAGCGCCGTCCACCACGCCTGAACACGTCGCGCTACGCGTTGGCGCCACGCGAGTCGAGGGGATGATTGCTGCTGCTTCTTTGTCATAGCTACATCTTTGTGGCGTTACCACGAAGCCGGGCAATACGTTCGTCAAGTGGGGGATGGGTGGAGAATAATTTCGCGAAAAAGCCAGGCTTGAGCGGGTCGCTCATGAACAAATTGGCGGTTGACGTCGTTTGTTTCTGCATGGGCTGACCATAGGTCTTGAGCTTCTCGAGTGCCGATGCTAAGCCTTCTGAGTCACGAGTAAGCAACGCACCCGATGCGTCGGCGAGGTATTCCCGCTGACGACTGATAGCCATCTGCGTGATTGCCGCAAGGATTGGCGCCAAGATAACCACTGCCAAACCGAGTAAATATACAACTGGGTGGACATTGCGGTCACGATTGTCGCCGAAAAACATCATCCGTAGTGCCACGTCAGCCAGCAAGCCAATCGCACTCACTAGTCCGAACGCAATCATGCTTACCCGGATGTCGTAGTTCTGCACATGGCTCATCTCGTGCGCCATCACCGCCTCGAGCTCGCGCTTGTCCATGATGCGCAGCAGTCCAGTTGTCGCGCCGACGATAGCGTGCTGCGGGTCGCGGCCAGTCGCGAAGGCATTTGGCGCTGGGTCGTCGATGAGATAGACCTTCGGCATCGGCACACCCGAGGTAATCGACAGATTCTCGACAACACGCCACAGTTCTGGTGCGTCTTGTCGCTGAATCTCGCGCGCACCCGTCATTGCCATGGCTAGTTTCGAGGCAGCGAAGTACTGGATGAGGGCATAGACGGCCGCCATGACAAGGATGATAACAGAGAGGCTGTAGCTATCGTTGAGCATGCCCACGACCACGCCGACCACGCCGATAAGCGCCACAAACACCGCCATGATAAGCACAGTGTTTCGTTTGTTTTTGCTAATAGCACTATACATACATGTAATTATACCAAAAATCGCTCACCGAATACACAGGCGAGCGATTTGTTCTGGCTGACTAACTAGAACTGGACTTCGACAGGGTTTTCGACGCTAGCGCGGTCTTCGACTTCAAAGAACTCTCGCTTCGAGAAGTTGAACATGCCAGCAACGAGATTTACTGGGAAGGTTTCAATCTTAGTGTTGAGGTCGCGGACACCACCGTTGTAGAAGCGGCGTGACGCCTGAATCTTATCCTCGGTATCGACAAGTTCTTGCTGCAACTGGAGGAAATTTTGGTTTGCCTTGAGATCTGGGTAGGCCTCAGCGACCGCAAACAGGCTCTTGAGCGCACCTTCGAGCATGTTCTCGGCCTGTGCAGACTCGGCGACACCTTTCGCGCTCATGATTGCTGAGCGAGCCTCTGTCACCTTTTCAAATACACCCGTCTCGTGTGCGGCATAGCCCTTTACGGTGTTCACGAGATTTGGGATAAGGTCAGTGCGACGCTTCAGCTGCACCGTGATGTCACTCCATGCCTCCTCGACACGATTTTTCAACTTCACTAAGCTGTTATACGTCGCAATCAAAAAGCCGACGACCAATAGTAGTAGTACGCCGATAACAATTAGTGTAATAAGTACTGGTCCCATATGATAATTCTCCTTATGTAAGTGTCACTACTATTGTAACAGTCCGGCGATATGAGTGCAAACGCTCCAGCCTAGTCAAATCCATATACGCGTAGTACAATCAACATAAGCACATAACACATGAAAGAAAAACACCATGAATGAGTACGAAACGCCACAAACCGTAACCCCAAGCACCCCCTACCAGCCATGACACCTGAATCACCTCAACCACCTACGAACCCTGCGATAGGGCACAACGCGGTTATCACCCAACCCATCGGTAGCAACAATCCCGAGTTCCAGCCGGGACGAAAACGAGGTTTCCGCTTCCCGACATGGCTCATCGTCGTCCTCGTCGCGCTCGTATCTGTAGGAGCGGTGCTCGCGATGGCGATAGGCGCCGTCCTCCTTGTGGCAACGCAGCCAACAGAGCTCACGGCTTCTACCTACCGAGATGCAAGTGGCACACGGTATAGCCTTCAGTTCTATGAAAATGCCGCTCTGAAACCTGCTTCAGAAATGCTAGGCGGCGGTAGAGACGGAGGTGGTATTTCTCACTGGCTAGTCGCCCCTTTTGGCAAATATCCCTTAGCGATAGGCATGAGACTACAGGAGCCCGATAAACCCTCACTCTACGACACCGAAGAACTGTGCGCACACCCAATACTTACACTTCGGACTCCTGCCCCCGGTCAGTCAAATATAGTGTGCAGCATATTCACAGGAGGCCATGAATACATGTATTTTTATGAAATACACAGGGGCGACCAGAAGTACATCGTTGCTATCGTACAGTATTTCGACGGCAACAACGTACCTATAAGCGAAGCTCAGGCCTTTCAGGAAAAGATGCTCAACGACCCCGAACTCGACCTACGAAACTTCAACGAAGACCTACAAACAATTCTGCCATCGATTCAGGTGGTTGAGTAGTACTCAGTCTAAAGCAAGAAGCCTCGCACAAGCATAGTGCCCGAACCGCGTCGGGTTCGCTCCCATGACTTAGCCATAACCAGAGACAAATCCGAGGACAAGCCTCGGTTTTATCTCTGGTGCGCAAGGCGGGAATAATACATTGTAATCCGCCGTTGCAACAAGTTGCCGGGGATTATCGAACCGCGACGGGTTCGCTTCCGTGACTTCGTCACAACCAAAGCAAAAACCGAGGATAACCTCGGTTCTTTCTTTGGTGCGCAAGGCGGGAATCGAACCCGCACGACTTTTGGTCAAGGGATTTTAAGTCCCTCGCGTCTACCTATTCCGCCACTCGCGCATATACTTGTCAAGCGTACGTTTTGGGAAATAAAAAAACTCCCCAAGAGGAGATATGGAGGCACGTACGGGTAACGCTCCCGTCTAACTGGTTTTGCAGACCAGTGCCTAACTTCTCGGCCAACGCGCCATTATTCCCCTTTTGTCGTGGTGCGAGCGAGAAGACTTGAACTTCCACGAGCGCAATGCTCACTAGCCCCTCAAGCTAGCGCGTCTACCAATTCCGCCACGCCCGCATACCAATAAGATTGTCAATAGTTTACCGTCATCTCGGACACTGTGCAGTTAACGCGCTACGCGTCTACTCATATCTGCGCTACCCACGCAGTCGCACACGCCCGCATACCAATAAAATTGTCAATAGTTTACCGTCATCTCGGACACTATGCAATTATATCAGACTTTTTCGATGTAGACGATAGTTACGGTGTTTTATACACACGCGTCGTGCCAACTGACCAGTAAATGACGTTGTAGTAGCGGTCCTCGGCAGACACTAGCACCGCTTGCTCATCCACCGTCTGCGTGCGTTTTGAGTGGATATAGTCAATATTCGGCTGATACAGCGCGACTGCCGGTATGTCAGCCAGCCAGCGGCGCGCGAAAACTCGATAACGCTCGTCACGGTACTTCGTATCGGTCCGTGTTCTGGCGCCAGCAAGGGCATCGTCCGCCACGACACTACTGTAGTTCGAGAAGTTGAGTCCTTCTGGAGTGGCCTGTGACGAGTGCCAGTAGGCGTAAGAATCGGGGTCGCCGCCCAGCACGAGTTCATAGATGAGTATGTCGAAATTACGCGGTTGTAGCACCGTCTGTAGCACGTTCTGATTAGAGTCAAGCGGGTCAACCATCTGCACATCAACTTTGATGTTGAGCGTTTCCTGCCACAGCTTAGCTAGCTCTGTCGCCGTCTGAGTAGAGCCGGCGCCTTGCAGCGCCACCATACGTAGTGACAGCTCGGCACCATCCTTGGCTCGAACGGTGCCATTAACGCGCCAGCCAGCTTGGTCAAGAAGCTCTTGAGCTTTTTTGACGTCCTGCTGCGGTGCACGCGGCAAGTCTGGCGTATGACGGTCGAGCACTGGACCGTCCAAACTGGTGGCTGACTGCGATAGGCTCTGGATGAGCTTGTCCCGGTCAACACTCAGTGACAGCGCTTGGCGGATGTCTTTTTCGCGCAGCAGTTCGCTATTTGTGTTGAACAGCGCGTAGACACCGTTGTTGATAGCGTGCGACTCACTCGCATACATGGTCTTTATCTTGTCCGAGCGCGCATCGAACCGCAACTCGGGCGTCGCCATAATCTCACTCGTACTCAGTGCTTGCTCGATGTCATCGCGAGTACTGTACACGTAGAGCTGGAACCGCTCGAGTTTCGGTGCACCGCGATGATAGTGGGGGTTGGCGACCATATGCACGACTTTTTTGCTCCCATCAGAAACAGCCGATTGCAGCAGTCTGAGCGCAAATGGCCCACTCGTCACCGGATGTTGGCTAAAGTCGTGTTCGTGTAAACTCGCTGGCTCGACATCGGCCAAGACATGCTCTGGCAAAACAGGGAACGTTAGCGCGTGCATGAACGGCGCATAGGCGCCCGGCAGGACGAACTTGACGGTCGTCGCATCGACCAACTCCGCTTTTATGGAGGTCCACCCCGATATCTCTGCACGAACTGCTGGATTTTTCAGCATATTCACCGTAAACACCACGTCTTTTGCCGTCAATGGTGCTCCGTCCGACCACTTCAGTGACGGCTGGAGGGACACAGTGTACTCTGTTTGGTCTTCACTGATAGCGACCGAACGAGCCAAATCGCCCTTGACGTGCCCAGTGTCATCGTACGTGTACAAACTCGCAAACAACAGTCGAGCAGCCGAACGCTCAGCACTCGAGCGAGCAAAGATAGGATTCAGACTCTCGAGCGGCCCCAGCACCCCTTCGGAGTACGTACCACCCGTTGCCGGTGCATCGGTGAGATAAGCTTGCTGAAAACCAAACCACTGCGTAGCGCTCACGCCGGCCAGTATCAGCACCAGGGCAATCCAACCAACAACGACTCGTCGAACGAGCGACAGCCTATCGAGCCGAGCAGTGACAAACTTCCGCGCATGACGAAGACTTGATTTTTCCATCTTGCGGACACGCTTGCCGATGTCGCGCCCCGAAAACTTCACGCTTTCAAATCGCTTCCAAGAAAATTTCTTCTCTTTGTCACTCATGCACCACTACCCCTGTGAGCCGGGCAACATCATACTCGCAA
>CALMCP010000029.1 GCA_937863095.1 uncultured Candidatus Saccharibacteria bacterium
CTTTGAAGATATTTTGAGAGAAGAGTTAAATGTCAAGGCAGTGAAGCAGGGCAAGGAGGTGATGATTGATGAAAAAATCACCCCTGAGCTCAAGCGTGAAGGCCTCATGCGCGAGGTGATTCGCTTTGTGCAGAGCACGCGAAAGAACGCCGGGCTGAATGTCGATGACCGGATTCATCTGAATCTTAAAACGGAGGACGCAGAGCTAAAGAAAGCCATTGTCGAACATCATGATGAGATTTATGTCGAAACGCTCGCGGTAAGTGATGTAGTCGAAGCAACAGAGGCAGAAGTAGTGAAAATCGATGGCATAGAACTGAAGATTGTCTTAGAAAAATCCTAAAGAAAGAGTGTGCTTACTGGATTACCCGGACAAGCCGGGTAATGACAGGAAGGGAAGGGGTCGGAGTATGACACGATGAGGGAGTGGCTACGGAGCTGGAGATTTAGGCTAGAAAATATCCTTGACTTTTCAAACAACTTATGCTACAATGAAAGAGTAAGGTATTGTAAAAACAAAGAACCATGAAAAAAGTATCACTATTTAACCCCTTCAACTACGCATTGTCATTTTCGCCAATTGACCCGCTTGATGATGGTCTGCGTGAGGAAATCATCGCTGAACAACAGGAGTCCGGTGCGATTAGTCTAAGCGACGACACGAGCGACATCGGGCAGTTCTGGCGCGATGTCGAGCTGGACACAGCACATAACGGCGGTCAACTAGAGTTTAGCGAGTAGCCGAGGTCGTGCTACAATGAGTTCTATGAACGTAACAAAAGCAATCATCCCTGTCGCTGGCTGGGGTGCTCGACGTTTGCCGATAACGAAGGCAATTGAAAAGTGTATGTTGCCCATAGGTAATCGGCCGTTAGTGGACTATGTCGTGCAAGACTGTTTGGCGGCTGGCGTCACAGAACTAATCTTTATAGTTAGCGAACATAGTACGCAGCTCGAAGCGTACTATCGCAGCAACATCCACCTAAACGATTATTTGAAGCGGAACAATAAAGGAGATATGCTGTCACTTGTTGCACCGGTCGAGGCAAGGCTCCATTTTGTGACACAGCCAAGCTATGGTAAATACGGCACAGCAGTGCCCGTGGCGCTGGCTGCGGACTTTATAGATGAAGGTGAGTCAGCCGTGGTGTTAATGGGCGATGACTTTATCTACAACAAGGATGGCTCCAGCGAGGTGGCGCGTCTCATTGCGGCAACACCAGAAGAACAGTGTAGCCTGCTCGCGGCGCAAGTTGAGCCACGTGATGTGTCTCGTTATGGAGTGATTGCCAGTGACGCAGAGGGCAATTACAAAAAAATTGTCGAAAAACCACAACCAGACGCCGCGCCAAGTAATCTGATTAATATCAGTAAATATGTACTCACGAAGGAAGTGATTGACGCTTGTCAGTCGGTGGAAGCCTCGGCGCGCGGGGAATATGAGTTGACAGACGTTATTAACCAGCATGTCGAGCGTGGTGCTCAAGTGAAGGTGATACCGGCCATGGGTCAGTATCTCGATGGCGGTAGCGTAGAGGGGTGGCTCCATGCAAACAACGTGGTTTGTGGCTAAACGCGGCTTTACTATTTCCGAGCTGATTATTGTTATCGTTACATTGGCAATACTTGCTTCTATTGTGGTGGTGGTTTATGTGGATTTTACGAGAAAGGCCGCTGAATCATCGTTGATGGCCGCACTTAAACAGGTATTGCCAGTGATGGAGAGGGAGCGCGTACATTCAGCTGCTCCACTTAAAGAGTTGCCGACCAGTATTCGGTCGAAGGAGGAAGACGATATCACTCTGCGGCTAGTCTCAACTGGTGGCCCATACTACACTGGGCTATCACCGGTGCAAAACGCAGTGCTGTTCTACGATATTTGTTGGGAGTTGGTCGCAGACCCAGAGTACCAGACTATTCATGCAAGAGAGGGCGGCGATACTCAGACGCTCTTTTCTACGTGTGACCCCGGTGGTACGAGTACAGTACGCACCAAGATGACGATTCAAAGCTGGGCCTCTTTGACGCTGAATGTCCCGGTTACGCGTAGTTTTATCCAGGCGGAGATCGACAGTATACCTTATGACTCTTGGTGGATTGACCGTCAAGAGGTTGCGCGTAAGTTTTACACTGAGTTGATCGATCGGTTTGAGGGGCGAGGCGGCACGTGGCCGATTACGACTTTTTGGGACCACTGGGCAACGAGCACTAATGGTGTACTTAAGCAGGAACTTCCGCCACTTCCTGCGGGCACCGAAGCGGGATATTGTGTTGTTGCAGAACATAAAAAATACCCAGATATGCTCTACAGCATAACAGATAGTGATGCCGCACCTCGTGAGGGCGGCTGTTGACAGATAGGTGAGGCTGCTTACTACTCGGCGAATGCTTGAAAATACCTCCACTCTCTGATACAATAGCCCCTAGCCAAAACTAATTTTAAAGGAATAAGATGAAAGCAGTCGTAAAAATCTCTGGCAAGCAGTATATTGTCAGTGAAAAAGAGACCCTCCTGGTGGACCTCCTCCCGGAAGGAACAAAAGAGCTCACCCTCGACGCGCTTTTGGTTGTAGACGGTGACAAAACCACTGTCGGCACGCCAACTGTCAAAGGTGTAGTAGTAAAAGCTAAGGTCGTAGACGACCTCGTGAAAGGTGATAAAATCCGCGTCATCCGCTACAAGTCAAAGAAGCGTGTCCACAAAGAGACTGGCCACCGCCAGAAGTACTCGAAGATAGAAGTTGCTTCTATTAAATAGTTCTCGACTTTTTTGAAAAAACGCCGGCCAAAGAGTCGGTGTTTTTCATGCGCTTATGGTATAATCAGAGTAATGAAAGCGAGGGTGTAAGCCAGTGGCAGTGACGATTGCGGTGACCAATCAAAAGGGTGGTGTGGGCAAGACCACCACTGCGGTAAATGTCGCCTACTTTTTAGCCAAAGAGGGCAAGCGAACGTTGCTTATCGACTTTGACCCGCAAGGCAACGCGACAAGTGGGCTTGGCGTCGACAAGCAGCAGGCAGCGGTCACGGTGTCAGAGGTGGTGCTGGGGCAGGCAAGTCTCGCGGAGGCGGTGCAACGGACGGAGTACAAGAACTTGTCATTGGTAGTTTCGACGCCGCACTTGGCGAACACCGAAGTGGACTTGGCGAACGTTGAAGGTAAATTTGTGCGTTTACAGCGAGCAGTTCAGGCAGTTGCCGATGAGTACGACTATATCATCATCGACAGCCCGCCGAGTTTGAGTTTGCTGACGGTCAATGGGCTCATCGCAGCGAACTATGTGCTGTTGCCGGTGCAGGCAGAGTTTTATGCGCTTGAAGGGCTGGGGCAACTACTCGAGACGATGAAGCTCATCCGCAAGGGGCTAAATCCACGGCTTGAGCTGCTGGGCGTGCTGGCGACGATGATGGACACACGTACGACATTGTCCGGGCAGGTGCATGCGGAGGTCAAGAAGCACTTCCCAGACAAGATTTTTGAGACGACCATCCCGCGCAATATCCGCCTAGCTGAGGCGCCGAGTCATGGGCTACCTATCGGTGTGTATGACCGCTTTTCAAAGGGCGCACGAGCGTACAAGGCGTTGGTAAAGGAAATTATTGAGAGGATAGGGCAGTGAAAAAAGGACTTGGCAGGGGATTTGATTCGCTCATCCCGACGACGCTGATTGACGAAACATTCGACCCGACGGCTTCGCAAGACGGCAAGTTAAGTCGGTTGGAGGAGTTGCCACTTGAACGAGTGACGGCTGACCCCGACCAGCCGCGGCGCTACTTTGACGAGAGGGCACTGGCTGAGTTGGCCGATTCGGTGCGCGAGCACGGTGTAGTTCAGCCGATAGTCGTGACGGCCGAGGGTAAAAACTATACCATCGTTGCTGGCGAGCGGCGCTATCGAGCAGCGCAGATGGCGGGACTGGCGACCATCCCGGCGATTGTCCGAACGCTAAGTGCACAGCACCGTTTGGAGTTGTCGCTCATCGAGAATCTCCAGCGACGCGACTTGAACCCCATTGAAACTGCGACGGCGTATGCCAAGCTGCGTGACCAATTCAATATGACACTCGAGCAGATAGGCGAACGAGTCGGCGGTAAATCGGTGAGTGGCGTGAGCAATACCTTGCGGCTTCTCAAGCTCCCGCAAGCCGTCAAAGAGGCGGTGTTTAAAGGAGAGCTGACCGAAGGCCAAGTGCGGCCGATGATTGGACTGGCCGATGAGATGGCCGAGGAGCTAATGGCGCGAGTTATCAAGGAAGATTGGAGCGTGCGCAAGATAGAGCAGTGGATAGCGCTCCATAAACGAGCGGCCAAGACGTCTGCGCAGCCGACTACGCTGGAACACCCGCATCAGTCAACCATCGACCACCTGATGAGTCGTTTCAAGTCACCTGTGTCGGTCAGTACCAACGCCAAAGGTGCTGGTAAAATCACCATCTCGTTTAAGAATGAAGCAGAGTTTCAGCGGATACAGAAGCTGCTCGGGTAGACGCGTCACGCTCCACGATATCTCGAGTAATTATTTGGTCTAGTTGTGCCGTCGCCAATTGGTGTTCTCGGGCATAGTATTGAACAGACCCTTGCCACCATTTTGCAGCCAGAATCGTAACCATGTAGGAGCAGGGGTTGTGTAGTTTTCGGCAGAGCTACCCTCTGGTGGGATGTGTTCATCTGTGCTGTTGCTGCCACGCATATAGCGCCAAAATTCAACCTGTGCGCCTACTGGTAGTTCTTGGACAGTGTGCGCCTGGGCAAATTGGTTCATTGTAGTCTGTTGTGCTCCAGATGTGACAGTCTGTTTGTTATCGGCATAGACTTTTTCGTAGGCATACATCATGGCGTCCATTTCATCGGTCGGTTGTATGGCTCGTAGTGTGTCTTTGTCGCTCAACCCCTGGCTGCGTAAGCCTGCGGCAATAGCCATGTCCATAACAAAGCGTTCTGCGTAGCGTTTGTAGGCAATCGTATAGCCAGGCATTTGTTCAACGGGCTTGTCGGCCTCGTCGATACCACCGTTGTAGCAGGCTGCTGCGCGAGACAATGCCTCTGCTTTCAGTGGGCCACCGTATATGTTGCTAGCAGCCTGAAGACACTCAGACAGGTAGCTTGCTCCAACGGTTGCGTTAACAAAGGGGTCGGTGAAGGCCGCTCTATAGTCGCTATACGCTCCCCAGCTCGGAATGATAGCATAGTCTGGATCCATCCTATCTTCATATGTTCGTTTAAAGTACATGTCGTGCTCCTCGAGTGACGGCCCCAGACCACTCTGATTGGGCTGCATGAGTCCAGCTGCTTGAGCTGTCTGGAGTGCTTTATCCCACTGATAAGGCATGGTTATTTGTGTTAGTCCGTAACCCCTGTCGGCAGATACGGCGTCTGGGTTGCCGCAGGACTCAACTGTGATAATCATCGCGAGCAGGTTAGCTGGTACCTGTTGTTCGGCTGCTGTTTGCTCGATGAGCTCTCGATGCCACATGACCGATGGAGGAAAAATTGGCAACAATCCGCTGTTTTCTACTTCAGTAAGAACACCACTTTCGTCAATCTTCTTAAATAATTCACGTAGCTTCTGCTCGTCTGCCTCAAAGTATGTTTGGGAAGTGATGCTAAACTGCTCTGCTAACGTGTTTGCCTCGGGCGACTGATAGGGTTTTGTGGATAGCTCGTACGGTCGTTCGACTCCGTACACTTCATGCGCAGCCTCGGGGGCAGGTGTGGCATCGGGAGTTTTGTCGGTGTTAACTTGCTGAGCGGTTGAGAGCTTATCGAGGAAATCACGACCAGCCACGCCCGCTACGGCTCCAAGGGCTAGTCCACCTCCAACTGCAAATAGTGTGCGACGTGAAGTTGCAATAGGGGGGGGGTATCTGAGTGATTGAGCGTCGATGGCCTCTCGTGTGTCATATAATATTATCATAGCAAACAAATCGCATAATGTCAATAGCTCGAGCTATGTTGCTAGAATCGTCGTATCTTGTCGAACGGATAGATGCGTAGGCCGACGGGGCCAATGACGTCAAAGAGGGGGATAGTGCCCATGCAGTCGCGTGAATCGCACGAAAAATTGCCTTCGCGGTGGTCACCCATGACAAATAAGGTGCCTTCGGGCACGATAGTGTCAACGTCGCCAGAGGTAGGCTGGCCTGGCTCGTTGTGATTGAACGTGGTGTCGGGGTCGAATCCAGCTGGCTGGTCGGCGGTGTAGACAGTGACTTTGCCGTTTTTGACGGTGACACGCTCGCCAGCGTAAGCGATGACGCGCTTGACGACGTATTCTTCGCGGCCGACTGACGGATTGAAGTTGGGGTTTTTAAAGACGATAACCTGACCGCGCTCTGGTATGTAGCGCTTGTTTTGGAGTTGCGCGACGGTCACGGGCAGGCGGCTGACGATGAGTCGGTCACCGGTGAACATGGTTGTTTCCATGCTCGGGCCCTCAACATTGAAGCTGCGGAAAACAAATGTATTGATGAGCAGGGTGCCGATGACCACGCCAACGATAAAGATAATCAAGCTCAAGCCGTCTTTGAGCTGCGGATGTCGGTCGAAAAAGGTTGCTTCCATCCTACCTACTATGACACAAGCATATTCAAAATAAAAGCGCGACATCAACTTCTTGAGGGTGGATTTCAATTGTTTCATATAGTCAGAACGGTGAGGTTTGGACTGGGCCCTAAGCTGTAGTATAATTAATAAACGTGAATCATAGGAAACACTCTATCGATGGTTTTGTTGCGAGACAGCCCCAGCGGACACGACTGGGTGTGTCAAGCGTTGGCTTGCACACGGGGATGACTTCACAGAAAGAAGTAACGACGTCACGAGCTCTTCATGCCGATGCGACTGAAACGCCAGTGCGCCAGCCGAGCGTGGTGGAGGATATCAACGGGTCGCTACGGGCGATTGATGAAGACGCGTCAAAGCACCAGAAAAAGCCGAAAAAACATCGCAAGAAGCGAGGAAAACTAAAGACGGTCATTTTGGTTATCGGACTACTTTTGCTGGCAGCACTTGGCGTGCTGTTTTATAGGGCATGGGCGGCTGGTGGCAAGATGTTTGGTGGCAATCTCCTCGGGATATTCCAGCAGCAAGAGCTGAAGATGGACGAGTTTGGCCGCAGCAACGTCCTAGTACTTGGCTCGACGGACGACATGGCAGGACGGGATGGTGCGACGTTGACTGACTCGATGATGGTGATAAGTGTTGACCAGAAGAAGAAAGACGCGTACATGTTTAGCATACCGAGGGACCTTTGGGTAAAGTACGGTCAGGCGTGCTTCACTGGCTATGAAGGGAAGATTAACGCGTTTTACACCTGTGCTGATGATGGTGAGAGTAAAGAAGCAGAGACGGCGCGGATGGATGCGACTAAGAAGCTGGTTGGCGATATCTTTGGCATGGACATCCAGTATGTGGTACATGTCAATACCGTGGTGATTCGCGATGGTGTGAACGCGGTTGGCGGGATTACCGTCAATGTTGAGAGTGACGATGAGCGGGGTGTGCTTGACTCGACGTTTGATGACATGTGTAAAGATGCGCCAAACCTCTGTCCGAACGGGCACTTCATGCAGTTCAAAAACGGTCCGAACAACATGAACGGCGACCAGGCGATGACATTTTCTCAAGCGCGAGGTATGGGCGCGCTCAACTATGGTTTGACCGGGTCGAACTTTGCACGCGAGAAAAATCAGCAGCTCGTGTTGATGGCACTGAAAGAAAAGGCAACATCGAGCGGTACGCTGACGGATTTCTCAAAGGTGCTGTCACTCATCGACGCTATGGGCGACAACTTGCGCACGAACATCGATGCCAAAGAGATACAGACTATCATGAAACTGGCGGCTGATATGGAGCAGACTGATATCCATCAGCTCAGTTTTGTTGACGAGGACAATATGTTGATGACGACGGGTGCTGTCGGGACGCAGAGCGTTGTGCAGCCGGTGGCTGGCCTGCATGACTACTCGCAGATTCGCAAGTATCTCAAGGATACCATCTACGCCACACCGCTCAGCAAAGAAGGCGCAAAAGTAGCAGTACTCAATGGTGGCGGACCGGTAGGGGCGGCACAAACAAAGGCCGATGAGCTTGCCGAAAAGGGGTTGAACGTTGTCTATGTTGGCAATGCGACACAAGATATCACAGCACGATATGCCATCTACCGACTCGGGTCAACAGAGAGTATGCCGCTCGCGAGGGCGAAGCTTGAAGAACTTTTGTCGGTACAGACGAACGGGCAACCTCCACAAGAGATAGCCGAGGAAGTTGACTATATCGTGGTGATAGGGCCGCAACCACAGCAGTAAAGTGGTATAATACCAGAGATGGTTGATTTTCTAAAGATTGCAAAACACCGCTCACTCATCAGTGAGATTACCTACTATACGCTCAACATCGGCCTGGCGATGGTTATTTTTGTGCTATCTCAAACTATCCAATCACCGGTACTTGCTATTGTGTTGGTGCTGTTGAGCAAGTGGCGCGTTCTAGCGGTGCGACCACGGTTCTGGTGGACAAATCTGCAAGCAAATATGGTGGATATCATCGTCGGTGTGAGTATCGTCAGCCTGATGTACGTGCCGCAGTTGTCGGTGGTGGTGCAGGTGGTGTTGGCGGTGCTGTACGCGCTTTGGCTGGTTGTTTTGAAGCCGCGCTCTGGCCGTAGGTATATGGCCATACAGGCGCTTGCGGCGATGGTGCTGGGGGTGACGGCGCTCTACGCGTCGTCGTATGAATGGCCAGTGGTGATTGTTGTGCTGGGTATGTTGGTGATTGGTTATAGCGCAGCGCGGCACTTTTTGTACAGTTACGAAGAACAGCAGATGGTGTTTTTGAGTGCTATCTGGGGGCTGGTGTTTGCCGAACTGGGGTGGCTGGCGTACTACTGGTCGTATGGCTACACGTTGCCTGGTTTGTCGACACTACAGATACCGCAGATTACTGTCATCGTGGTGCTGCTTTCATTTGCGGCTGAGCGAGTATACCGTTCGTCGGTGCGAAATACGCGCATCGTTGTCGGGGAGGTCATGTTGCCGGTGGTATTTTCTGTGCTATTGACGCTGGTGATTTTATTGTTTTTCAATTCAGTTGTGATTTAGAAGACGAAAGGGGGTGTGAATATGGCAACAGGACGACAGAAAAGAGTAGCGGTGACCGTACTGGTTCTCGTGGTTTTGGTATGGTCTGGTGTGGGGCTGGTGATGCTTGCGCGCTGGTGGGATGACCAGCGTTCACAGACGTCATCGCTGGAGCGTGGGGTTGATGGCAATACAACCATCACCAAAGAAGAGGCAAACCTTGCCGACCTCGTCAAGAAAGTATCGCCGACGGTGGTATCTGTCGTGACGACACAGATGTCTGGACAGGGGTATTTTCAGCAAGAAGTCGAAGGGGCTGGGACGGGTATCGTCATTAGCTCTGACGGCTATATCGTAACGAATAAGCATGTTGTCAGCGGGGCGCGAACTGTACAGGTAGTGATGAGCGATGGGACGCGCCATAGTGATGTATCGGTGATAGGTGCGGATCCATTGAACGACATCGCGTTTTTAAAGATGAAGGGTGTCAAAGACTTACCAGTCGCCTCACTTGGTGATTCTGGTACGGTGCGCGTCGGGCAAAATGCCATCGCTATTGGCAACTCACTCGGGCAGTACCAAAATACCGTCACAAGCGGTATCATCTCGGGGCTTGGCCGACCAGTGACGGCGGCGTCGAGTGAACTGGGTTCGCGTGTCGAGTCGCTGACCGACCTGTTGCAGACTGACGCGGCGATTAATCCTGGCAATTCTGGCGGCCCACTCATCAATATGGCCGGGCAGGTGATAGGTATCAATACGGCGATTGCGGCCGATGCGCAGGGGATAGGATTTGCTATTCCGATAAATGCAGCAAAGGGTTTGATTCGTGGCGTGATTGCTCATGGCAAGGTCGAAAAGGCCTACGTCGGCGTGCAATACGTGGCCATCACACCAGATATCCGCACGCAATATGACTTGTCAGTCAAACAAGGTGCACTGGTTCGTGCATCTGGCAGTGGCTCCGCTGTGGTGAGTGGTAGTCCAGCAGACAAAGCCGGCGTGAAAGACGGCGATATCATCACTAAAGTGAACGACAAGGTTGTGGGTGAGCAGGGCGGATTTGGTAGCCTCGTCGCAGAATTTATGCCGGGCGAGAAGATAGAGCTGACAATCATTCGCGACGGCAAGGAGCGACAGATATCGTTAACGCTCGGCACGTACACTGAGTCGTAGCGCCAAACAGTAGCCCTGCGTACGCTCACAGGTAAAGCCGCTTTGGGCTGCCCTATGCGTGATATCCTGGTGTTGTTCGGGGTCGGCTTCGAGCAGTAGCCAGCCGTTGTTCATCAGGTGGAGAGGCGCTTGCTCCAGTAGTTTATAGATAAGCGCGAGACCGTGATGGTCGGCAAACAGTGCACTTTGAGGTTCGTGCTGCAGTTCTGGCGAGACCTGCCACGCGCGGTCGACGTAGGGCAGATTAGCGATGATGTAATTGAGCCGTTCGACTTGACCGCGCAGGAGGTTTTGTTGCTTCGTTTGGACGGAAGCACCGAGCTGGTCGGCGTTTTTCTCAGCAATGAGCAAGGCTTGGCGGCTGGTGTCGGACAGTGTGACGGAGATGTCGGGGCGCTCAAGTTTGAGTGTGATGCCAAGGCACCCCGAGCCGGTACCGACATCCAGGAGTTTCAAGTTTTCGGCGATATCGCCAGCGGCAATGTCCAGAAATGTCGTGACGATGTCCTCTGACTCTGGACGGGGGATGAGGACGCTCGGTGTAACATGAAACTCACGCCCATAGAACTCCTTGTGACCGATGATGTAGGCGATAGGTACGCGGTCCTTGCGCAGGTCAAGCCGCGCTTCGGCGATGTCGATGCGCCTCGGGTCGATATCCTCGTCTAGATGTGCGTGGAGATAGGTGCGCGGTTTTCTGAGCGTTTCTGCCAATATCAGTTCGGCATCCAACCGTGGTGATTCGATACCGATGTCTTTCAGTCGCTTTGTGGCACTCCTCAGCCAGTCGGATATGTTCATGTTGTTAATTATACCACACTTTCTCTCTTCATCCTAGGGGTGGCGAAGAGGGCTAGCTCATCCTAGACGTTGACTTTCTTGCAGGGGGGGGGGTATACTCATGATAACCATAAACACGTATGGTAGTTGTATGCAGAGGATGTAATAGCAGAGGAGGAAATCAATGCCACGCCTACCAAAACCAGGAGGAGACCAGGGAAACTGGGGACAAATCCTCAACGACTACCTGTCAACTTCTCATAAACCAGACGGAACACTCAAAGATAACTCTGTCCCAGAGTCTGCTCTTTCCCCCCAGATACAATCCAAACTAGAAATCATAGCCGGACAGCAAGGAGCCACAGGTCCAGCAGGTCCTCAAGGCGCTACAGGAGCTAGCGGTAGTCCCGGAGCCAACGGTTCGCAGGGAGTCACGGGGGCAACCGGCGCATCAGGAACTCCCGGCACCCAAGGCCCAAGCGGTCCAACAGGACCTGCAGGGACAGCGGGAGGACAAGGAGCTACTGGTGCAACAGGAGCATCTGGTGTTCCGGGAACAGCTGGAGCGAGTGGTACTCCGGGGACGAATGGACAGGTGGGCGCCACAGGTGCAAGCGGAACACCTGGTTCAGTTGGTGCCACGGGGGCTCCTGGCACCCAAGGTGCAACAGGAGCCACAGGTGCAACGGGAACCCCAGGCCAAGGCGTACCGACCGGAGGAACCACTGGACAAGTCCTGGCCAAGAACTCTGGGACGAATTTTGATACGGAGTGGGTGACGGTGAGTGGGGGAGGCGGAGGAGGAAGTTCCATCGACACTGAAGTACTCTTCTCTAGTCTCGCAGGAGCTAGCGATGATACTAAATTGACGGCATTCATGATGGCACAGTCTGGTGGTTCGTTTAAAGGCCGCACGCTCGTATTAGATGAAGTCAGGGATTACACTTTTACACAGCAGCAAATCCTCTACACCGGTTTTAGTATTCGTGGTCCATTCCGGCCGCAAGACCAAGCGCGGGGTAGTATGCCTATTGGCAACCGCATCCGTTTGCGCATGACTGGCGGTGCGAAAGGATGGTTTCGGCAGCCCAACGGTAATATATTTGGCGTATCAATGACTAACATGTCGATTGATGGTGACGCTAGCTCATATCTAGTAGAGGGCAATGCGAGCGGCGTGTTGTGGACATCGGTATTCCGTGATATCTCTGTGCAGAATGCGCTGGGTGTACTAGGCAGTCCTAGCCAGTCACTGCTAGTAACTGCTTGTACTGTCGATGGTTGGTGGAATGTTAACAATGTGCAGTCGCGTGCCTTTTCTCTAGGGGGCTCTGATTTTTACTTCAGTCCGTCGATGATGTTGCTTGATTCACCGCCTGAGCTATTACCTGCAACTGGTTATTTGATGAACCTTAGTGCAATGTCCAACGCTTGGGTCTCGGATATCTATTGTACGGCTGAAGGTCATACGGCGGCTCTGCTGACGGGTGGTTCAAGTGATGAGTCAGTATGGATAAAAAATTGTGTGTTTGAAGGTCGCAATGCTGCGTCGCCATCACCGGGCTCGCTCATTCGCATGACGGGCGGTCAGTTCATATTGCGTGATAACCGCTTTGCTTACGCCATGACCAATCCGGCTGCAACTGGTCGAAGTGATGCTGGTGTTATCCATGTACAAGGCGGTACATTACTGATAGATGGTGCTACATATCGTCGAGCTACAGGAGTCGCAGAGTCGGTACCATTTGTGTATGCAACTGGCGCAAGCACACGCGTTGTGGTACGGAATGTAGTGGCTCAGGGTGGTTGGACGGGTAAGCCAATTGTACAGCAGTCTCAAGCTGGGCTCGTTGATGCGGATGACAGTGTGACGGTAATTACGATTTAATACATGCAAGGAAGAAAGATGGAAGACTTTGTGAGTAAGAGGCATCGAGGATTCACCATAGTAGAGCTCTTGATAGTCATCGTAGTCATAGCTATCTTGGCCGCGTTGTCTGTTGTTGCCTACACCAACATCCAAACCCGGGCAAAGAATGCAACGAAGGCTAGTGCTGTCCAGCAGGCAGTAAAACTCATACAACTTTACAAAACGGGTGAGGGTACCTATCCTCGTAGCACAGCTGGAGGTGAGTTCTGTTTGACGACCGACAATGTGTGCACCAACTATGCTGGAGTGACCAATGGAGCTGCAAACACAGCCCTCATGAATGAACTGAAAGAGTTCGGCACTCCTTCTGCGCAATCTGGCGACACTGTTGTGTCAGGTGGACGCTATGGCATCGTCTACAACTATCTCGCGAGTCGTACCCTCAGCTCTCAGCCCAACCCCGCGCTTGTTATGTTCTTCCTTGACGGCACAAATCAGATGTGCGCTGGCTTGATAGGCGGCATGGTCAGCGTTACGGACGATGGCACGAGCAACTTCGTCCCAGCTAACCGTTCTAACGGCGACTCGGTTGGTAAGACGCGGTGTTATGTGATGTTTCCGAATTAAGCCACGAATGTCAGGTATGAGCGTTCTGGGCTTTCAGTTCGCACTCGTACTTCTGGAGGCATTCAAGTGCTCGTACTCTAGGCTCAACTCTCATCTCTCAATCGGTAAGCAGTTGTATTGGTCCGACCGGACATTTCTAGGTATTTTTCATCAACCAGCCGCTTTAGCCTGCGCTGGATGGTGCGACGTGGAGTTGAGGGCAATATGTCCTCGGCTTCTGCGAGGGTGAGCGACCCGAACTGCTTGGCGTAGTTGAGTAAGTCGGCATCGTCACGGCTGAGTTTACTTTGTGATGTAGGTGCGTCGACGGCAGAGGCGAGGAGGGTGATTTCGGTAGATAGTACTCGAGCACACGACAGGAATCCCTCGGCAAAATATTGTATCCATGGCGTCAAGTCAGATTGCGCGGCGATTTCATAGGTATTACCTCTGGAGTTGAGCGCTTCGTAGTAGGCTTGCTTATCGGCAAAATAGTACGAGTCAAGCACTAGTGCGTCGCGAAAATCATAGTCTCGTAGGCCTAAGTAGAGCCATGTCAGCGCGCGAGTGGTGCGTCCATTACCATCGGTAAATGGGTGAATGGTGACGAACTGAAAGTGAAGGATAGCTGAGGCGATAACAGGGTGGATTGAGTCGGTCTGGACGAGCCAGTCGAGCAGGTTGGTAAGTTCGTGCAACACAGTAGTAGCGTTCGGCGCAGCATATAGCTCATTGTCGTCCTTGTCGACGACATATACATCACGGGTGCGCAGCTGTCCACGCTTACTGTCGGGGAGAAGTCCATGCATGATGACGCCGTGAATACGCAGAATGTCATCCAGTGTAATGGGCTGCTTAGTGTGTTTGCGCTTGTCGATGAAGTCGAGGGCTTTTTTGTAATTTCGCACCTCTAGTTCGGCATATTGGTGACGAGTGAGAGGCTGTTTGTTTGCGAGCACTGCCTCGACCTGCTTGATATTGAGCGGATTGCCTTCTATGCCAGTGGAACTGCGTGTTGCCTCGATGGTGGCACGGTAGCGCATGGCAATCTCTCGTTCGGGGAGAATGTAGCTGTCATCGATGCGTGCGCGAAACGCTTCTATCTCGGTGATGTGCGAGAGGAGGGTGTTGCCAATAGTATATTTGGGTGCATATGTCATACCTCCAGTATAGCATATATTTTCACAACTTGTGCCAAACTTGCGCCACTTCTTGCGCCAGTGTACTGAATTTTGCATGAAGTGAAGGGTCACCCTTCGGCGTTTTGGGCTTTGAGCTCGCGTTCGTACTTCTGGAGGTTTTCGATGAGGTCGTCGATGTCGCCGTTCATGGCGGCGGGGATGTTGCTGCGTGAATAGTGGATCCGGTGGTCGGTGATGCGGTCTTGCGGGAAGTTGTAGGTGCGAATCTTTTCGGAGCGGTCGCCTGAGCCGATGAGTGAGCGCCGTTCGGCAGTCAGTTTGGCGTTTTCTTCGTCGATTTTTAGCTGGAGCAGGCGCGAACGAAGCACGCTCATGGCTTTTTCTTTGTTTTTTATCTGTGATTTCTCATCTTGGTTGGTCACGACCATGCCGGAAGGTAGGTGAGTGATGCGCACGGCAGAGTCGGTAGTGTTGACCGACTGGCCACCGTGTCCACCGGAACGGTAGACGTCGATACGGAGGTCATTTGCATGAATCTCAACGTCGGTCTCTTCGGCTTCGGGGAGTATGGCCACGGTGACAGTTGAGGTGTGGATGCGGCCCTGCGACTCGGTCGATGGGATGCGCTGAACACGGTGGACGCCGCCTTCGAACTTCAGCTGAGCGTATGGTGCATCGCCCTTGACGGCGAATACCACCTCTTTGTAGCCGCCCGTGTCGTTGGCCGATTCGCTCAAAAGTTCGGTCTTGAAACCATGCGCTTCGCACCAGCGCAAGTACATACGATAGAGTTCGGCAGCAAACAAACTGGCTTCGTCGCCACCAGCGCCAGCACGGACTTCGACGATGACGTTTTTGTCATCATTGGGGTCTTTTGGCGTCAATAAGATGAATAACTCCTCCTCAAGTTCAGCTAAGCGTGCTTCGGTCTCGGAGATTTCCATTTTTGCAAGCTCTGCCAACTCATCACCGCCACTTGCTAGCTCTTTTGCCTCTGCCAAGTTATGCGTCAATTGCTCGCGTTCTTTGGCTTTTTCAATGAGCACCTCAAGCTCAGAAAACCGTTTGTTTTTCGTGGTAAAATCCGACGCACTATACGCATCGGGACGCGCCAAAAACTCACCAAGACTTGCGCGTTCAGCTTCGAGGTCAGGAAGATTGAGGGAAATTTGTGTCATATCTCTAGAGATTATAGCAGAATATGTGACAAGATGACAGGGGTGCTACTGAGTTCTATCTCGTGTTACGAGCAGGATGATACCTACGATAATTCCTGGCAGCCAGGTGATTATCGTGATGGCCCCGACAAAGAACAGCAGGGCATTGATTATTGAGCGCACTGCGCTATCGACGTCGATACTATAGGCGAGGTTTGCTGTAGCATAAAGTATTATGGAGGCAACAAACAGTACGCTAGGTCCAACGAGGCACACAATCCCCCATATGAGTTTTCGTTTGCTATTGCGCCGGATGAGCGTGATTTGCTCTGGTGTTAGTGGTTGGGGGTACATTCTAACATTGTAGCACAAAGCGCCCGCCGATTATTGCTAGCGGCGGGTGAATTTGGTCTTTTTTAGGCTTATTTTTCGCTTTTAGCCGACTTGTTGGCTTTGGCTTTTTTGGCCTTGTTTGCCAGGGCGGCTTTGCGCTCTTCGGCGGCGCGGCGACGAGCTTCGAACTTGTCAACGCGACCTTCGATGTCGATGACGCGCTTCTCGCCGGTAAAGAATGGGTGAGAGGCACTCGAGATATGCACTTTGACAAGTGGGTACTCGTTGCCATCTTCCCATGTGATAGTGTCTGTGGTCTGCGCCGTTGACTGAGTCAAGAACGCAAACCCCGCCTGCTCGTCGCTAAATACGACAGGGCGGTAGTTCTGTGGGTGAATACTGCTTTTCATAACTCGGACAATTGTACAGCAAGCGGACGGTATTGTCAAAGGGGTACGAATGAGGTATACTGAAAGAGTAACAATTTTTAACGACACAACCCGACCGCGACTCCAGTGCGGCGGGTGAGGAAAGAGGAGTGATATGTCTGTAGATGTAGACATCAAGGCTCTGCTGGAAGCCGGTGTTCACTTTGGACACAAAACCAGCCGTTGGCACCCAAAGATGGCGCCATATATCCATAGCAAGCGACAAGAATCGCATATCATCGACCTGACGAAGACGGTCGAAGCGCTTAACAAAGCACTACCAGAGCTGACGAAGATAGCCGCGAGCGGCAAGAAAGTGCTGTTTGTTGGCACTAAGAAGCAGGCCAAGGACATTGTTCGTGAGGCAGCTGAGAAAATCGGCCAGCCGTACGTGACGGAGCGCTGGATTGGTGGTATGTTGACCAACTCACAGACTATCACCCAGCAAATCAAGAAGCTAAAGAACCTCGAAAAGCGCATGACGTCGGGCGACCTCGAAAAGCGGTACTCGAAGCTTGAAGTGCAACGATTTCAAGAGGAAATCGATGTTCTCAATACTCGCTATGGCGGTATCAAGGACCTGATGGGCAAGCCAGGTGCAGTTGTTGTCGTGGATGCAGCGGTCGATGCAAACGCCGTTCGTGAGGCAAAGGTACTGGGTGTTCCAGTGTTTGCTGTAGTGGACACCAATGTCAATCCAAGTGACGTTGACTATGTTATCCCTGGTAATGACGATGCTATCAAGGGCCTGCAGCTATTGCTCGACTACTTTGCGGCAGCAGTTGCCGAGGGTGCAGGGAGCGTGAAGAAGGCTGATACAAAACCAGCAGCGTAAAGAATTTAATATAAAGGGAAAAGAGCAGCCCGCGCATCCGGATTTACTCCGGTGCACGGCGCGATGAGAAAAACCGTAGGTTTGTCTCATTTCCGAAGGAGGAGAAGAATGGGTGTTTCGATTGAAGAGGTGAAGAAGTTGCGTGACTTAACTGGTGTTGGTCTGACTGATGCCAAAAAAGCGCTTGAAGAGTCCGAGGGCGACTTTGACAAGGCGCTTGAAGAGATGCGCAAGAAAGGTCTGACCCGCGCAGAAAAGAAGGGCGACCGCGAAGCGCGGATGGGCTTGGTGGATAGCTATGTTCATGACAATCGTATCGGTGTGGTCGTTGAAGTGAACTGCGAGACGGATTTTGTGGCGCGGCTGGATGATTTTAAGACATTGGTCCATGAAATTGCTATGCAAGTTGCCGCGATGAGCCCGCAGTTTGTTTCGGAAGCGGACATCCCCGAGGATGAATATGCTCGTGTCAAGCAAGAGCTGCTCGAGTCTGACGCGCTGAAGTCAAAACCAGCCGACATGCAGGACAAAATCGTCGAGGGCCAGCTGAAAAAGCACTTTGCCGACAAGGTATTGCTGAGCCAGGCGTACATCTTGGATGACGGTAAGACAGTTGAGGCTCACGTGAAAGAGTCCATCGCGAAGCTTGGTGAGAACATCGTGGTTCGTCAGTTTAGGCGAATTGAGCTTGGTGTAAGCGAGTAGGATGGGATAGAATTTAGATTTTAGAATCTAGAATGTAGAAAAACCGAGGAGCGACCCCTGTTACGCGCAGG
>CALMCP010000030.1 GCA_937863095.1 uncultured Candidatus Saccharibacteria bacterium
TTACTGAGTGTATTGTCAATAACGGCCAATATATACGGCCTTATCTCTTCATAGTAGCACAGATTTGCTATTTTGTCAATACGTACTGCCGTAGCCACTCGTACATCACTACCGTTGCGGCCGTTGCAACGTTGAGCGAACGAGTCGAGCCGAACTGCTCAATCGCGACGATGCGGTCGGCCGCCCCAGCCATCTCCTCAGAGATTCCCGGCCCCTCTTGCCCAAACACCAGCACCGCTCGCTCAGGAAATTGCGTTTGGCTCAGAGGCATACTGCCCGCGATATTGTCCACTGCAACAATCACCCGCTCCTGCCGTTTCATTTCTTCAACAAACTCGCTCGTCGTCGACAGATAGTGCACGTGTAGGTATGTGTCCGTCATCATCGCCCCACGCTTGTTCCACTGCCGCCGGCCGATGATATAGACGTGTCGCACACCGAACGCATTGGCACTACGGACGATAGTTCCCATACTAAAGTCGCGTTCGGTATTTTCGAGAGCAATCACCAAATTATGACTGCGCGCATCGAGAGTCGAAACGATGTCTTCTTCGGGCACCCCCTTGAACTCGTCCGTGACATTGCGCGTATCGTTCATCGACGTCCCTTTCGCCCAAGTAAGAGGCTTGTCCAGCCGATAAAAAGCACGAACGTCGCGACTTCGGCCACATATAAACTCTCGCTCACTCCTGTCCAATACAGCACAAATAGCACGAGTATGGCCACGTGTAGCAGGCATGACCCGAGGTAAAACCAGCGCTTCATGCCAGGTAGCGTCCATGGCACACTCAGACAAAGCAGCAAAAATAGGAAGTAGATGGCATGGCCAAAGATATCGTGCGGCAACACGCCAACACTGCGCGGAAACAGACCGATGAGATAGACGCAAAGTGAGATAGCCAGAAAACCAGCTAAAATGAATCTCGAAGCGTAGCGCGGACTCAGCCGCCTCAGCTGTCGATAAAGCAATGCGCTAAAGCCCGCCATGAGTGCTCCACCAGTCATCATGAGCGCATTGAATAGATGCGCAGAAAACCTATCTCCTTCACCAAGATAGCTAATATGCCAGCGCGCCCAGTTTGAATCCTGCGCAACCATCGCTACCAAACTCACCGCTAGCGTGAAATAGATAACGACGAGCAGTAGCGCTCTCTGTGCTGAAGGCTTCGATAATACAATGCGCCTTCGAAGCCAAGGATGCTTTTGCATACACCGAGTATAGCATAGCATGCGTGGAGTACACTTAATCGAATCCCAGACGATACAATATAAAACGAGCTCCTTGAAGCTCGCCTGATATTGGTGAGTTTTTACGCCCACGCTAGAACCCATTTTAGCACCAAATGCCAGAAATGAGATTTTTCGGCGGGTCGTCCCCGACCCGACCCGCCGAACTGCTCCGCAGGGGTTTTGG
>CALMCP010000031.1 GCA_937863095.1 uncultured Candidatus Saccharibacteria bacterium
TCTGAGTCGAATCGGAAAACTACCAATCGAGATTCCGTCAGGTGTGACAATCACGATTGACTCTGGTGATGTGACTGTCAAAGGTCCGAAAGGTGAGCTGAAGCAGTTCATCACACCAGCTGTCAACGTGGACATCAATGACGGCGTTCTCACTGTCTCGCCAAAAGACGAGTCAAAAACAGCGCGTTCGCAGCATGGTCTGATGCGTTCGCTTATCAACAACATGGTGATTGGTGTCACCCAGGGCTACGAAAAACGCCTGGAAGTCAACGGTGTTGGCTTTCGCGTTGCCTCAAACAACAACGAGCTTGACATGAGCCTTGGCTTTAGCCACCCAGTCAAATACAAAGCTCCTGAGGGCGTGACTGTGACTAATGACAAGATGACCATCATCGTCAATGGCATCAGCAAGCAGCAGGTTGGCCAGGTCGCAGCGGAAATCCGTGCCCTGAAAAAGCCTGAGCCATACAAGGGCAAGGGTATTAAATATGCCGACGAGGTCATCCTCCGCAAGGCAGGAAAGACAGGTAAGTAATCATGGCTGAGCAATCGAAAAAACTTCTCAACCGCGGTCTTCGAAAAAGCCGTGTCCGTGCGAAGATTAGCGGTACGGCCGAACGCCCACGCCTCAGCGTCGCTATCAGCAACACACACGTTTCAGCTCAGTTGATTGATGACGTGAAGCAACACACTGTTGCTGCAGCAACGACTGTCGGCACCAAGCAGACCAGCACGATGACCGAGCAAGCTGCTGTTGTCGGCGCAGACATCGCCAAAAAGGCAAAGAAATTAAAGATTAGCGCTGTGGTATTTGACCGCAATGGTCGCCAGTACGCTGGCCGACTCAAAGCACTGGCAGATGCTGCACGCAAAGAAGGATTGGAGTTCTAGTATGGCTGAACAAGCAGCAAATACTACCCCTCGCTCTGACAGCGCCCCTCGTGGTCGCGGACAGCAGCGTGGTGGTCGTCGCGATGACCGACGAAATACAGCGCCAGAAGCGCCGAAAGAGTTTGAAGAAGTAGTAGTAAACATCGACCGCGTGGCTCGTGTCGTAAAGGGTGGCCGACGCTTCCGCTTCAAAGCGCTAGTTGTTGTTGGTAACCACAAGGACAAAGTCGGCGTAGGCGTTGCCAAAGGCGCTGACGTGCAAGCAGCCGTTGCCAAAGCAACCGACGTCGCCAAGAAGCACCTGGTGACAATCCCACTCAATGGCGAGACGATTCCACACGACAGCGAAGTCAAATTCTCTGGTGCACGCGTGCTCATCAAACCAGCAGCTCCTGGTACCGGTATCATCGCTGGTGGTGTTGTTCGACAAATCATCGGTGTAACTGGCATCCGCAATCTACTTTCAAAGTCACTCGGCTCGACCAACAAAGTCAACATCGCCTATGCGACTGTCGAAGCGCTTCGTCAGCTTGTTCCTCGCGACCAGTGGCTCAATGCGCCAGAGGGTAAGAAGGTAATCAAGAATGAGGTAAAGAAAGGAGTGAGTAAGAAATAGGTAGTGATGTCCGTGACTGATGCTGTATTCATCATTCATCATTCATCATTCCGTTTCTGAAAGAAACGCTATGAAATACAATCAGCTCCAAGTTAGCTCAAACAAAGACCGCAAGCGCGTCGGTCGCGGTATCGCCGCTGGTGGCGGTAAAACTGCTGGTCGCGGTACGAAGGGTCAGAACTCACGTACTGGTAAAAAACTTCGTCCGATGTTCCAGGGTGGTCAGCGCCCGCTCGCACAGGCAGTACCAAAAAACCGTGGTTTCAAATCTCTCAAGATGCCAGCTCAAGTCGTCTATCTCGACCACTTGAACGCATTTGCCGGCAAGATGGTTGACAATGCTGTTCTGTTCGAAGAAGGCTACGTCGCTACGCCATTTCACGCCGTCAAGGTTATCGGTCGCGGTGAGCTCACCGTTAAGGTTGACCTGAAAGTACAAGCTGCCTCAAAGTCAGTCATCGAAGCTATCCAAAAAGCTGGTGGTACGTTCGAAAAGGTGGCCACACCGATTCGCGAAAGCCAGAAGCAAGCTGAAGAGACAAAATAAGCCTTGTGCATCTACATAATAACTCTCCGTCTTGCGGAGAGTTATTACGTTGTTTGCCGTAGTATTTCTCGTGTCGATAGTGTATACTTGGAGGAGTATTTTAGACAGAAATAGCAGAGAAGGGGTTACACATCATGATGAGCTGGAAGACCATACTACGGTCGCTGAAGAGTAAAGATATGCAAAAACGACTGTTGATAGTCGTTGGAATTATTGTAGTGTATCGCATGCTGGCGCACATACCGGCACCGTTGGCAGAGCCCACAGCCATGAAAGATGCCATCGCTGACTCCGGCCTGACCGAAGAGCAAGTGTC
>CALMCP010000032.1 GCA_937863095.1 uncultured Candidatus Saccharibacteria bacterium
AAAATAACCGCAAAGATAATCGTCACATCAAACAAGTTCTTGTCAAATCCACGGCGCGTTGTAAATAGCTCGCCCGATGAGCCAAAGCCCGCACCCAAGCTCGCGCCCCGCTGCTGCAACAGGATAGCAACCACCATCAAGACGGCGGACCCAAGCGTAATGTACGGTAAAAGTAATTCTAGTGACATGTCTCTACTCCTTATGCGTGCGTTGCAATTCTTTGAGGTCAAGCGCACTGCTTACTATATAGTTTACCAGACTCAGGATGATTCCGGCAACAATAGAATTGCCAAACGACATCGCGAGGCCCGGCGCCAGCTTCAGTGACAGGTAGACCATCAGACCGTTAATGATGAGTGTAAACAACCCGAGCGTCAGGACAATTGCTGGGAGCGACAAGATGACCACAACCGGTCGGATGACGCTGTTGATGAGGGAAAATATCAACCCCGCAAGCAAAAATACACCGACTGTCATGACTGGTTCCACGCCCGCTAGGCCCGAACCGAGCAGCCGTACTGCCACCCAGAGTCCAAGGGTGTTTAGTGCCCACCGAAGGAGAAAGATTGAAAATTGTCGTCGTATGCTCACCGTTCCCATTGTATCACTCCTTCACAGGCTCGCGTAATGCACGAACGATGAGGTGCGCTTTCACCGGACCGACAACAGCCGCAATCTCTCCCTCGCTCGCTACTGTCAGCCCTTTCACGCTACCAAATTTCTTCAGGAGCAATGCACGTGTTTTTGGACCAATTCCCGGTAGAGTGTCAAGTACACTGGTGTGTTGGCGATTTTTGCGGATGATTTGGTGATAACTGATGGCAAATCGGTGTGATTCATCGCGGATTCGCTGCACGAGCTTCACCACATCGTCATACCGGCTCACCGCGCCAGCCGAGTGAAGATTGCGCGCATGCCCGCTTGACTTGACAGCGCCCGGATGGAGGTTGATGTGCAGGTAGTCACCATGGCGTGTCAACCCAACAGTTGGGTCTGGCGCCTCGACGAATGACACGATGACGTTCGACCGATGCATATGGACCACCAACTCATCATTTCGCTTTGCGATGGCCACCATCGGCACACGTACACCCTGTTCTTCGGCGGCCCGAAGTGCCGCATCGAGCTGTGGTGCACCACCATCGACCAGCACTACGTCTGGCATACCCCACGACTTTTGATTTTTCTGGGAAAATCGTCGCGACACCACCTCGAACATGTTCGCCGTGTCGTCATTTCGCTCTCGAGAGAGCTTGAACTTACGGTACTCCGACCGCGCCGACACACCATTGGCAAATACCACCATGCTCGCCACCACGCCCGTGCCCGACAAGTGCGATATATCAAAGCACTCGATGCGCGCTGGCTCGCGTTCCAGCCCAAACATATCCGCCACATCTTTCAGCGCCTGGTCTTTTGAGATATTCAAGAACTCACTGTCGCCAAACATAACGCGGCGCTTCAGCTCAGCGAGCGCAGTCAGCTTGTTGCGAATCGCCGCCGCTCGCTCAAAGTCGTGTTCCTTCGCAGCTCGCTTCATGTCGCGCTCAAGCTCTTTTGCCAGGTCGGTTCGCCTCCCCTTGATGTACTGCATGAGCTGGCGCAGGTCAGCCTTGTATGTTTCAGGTCCGTCACTCACACGCGGGCTAATACCCAAGTCTTCGTCAAGGCGTGAGTGACCGGGCCGGCGCTCTTTGGTCAGATGTGGAAAGATTCGTCGCAGATAGCGCAGTGCTCGTCGTAGTGCCAAACCATTGTAAAATGGTCCGATGTACTCCGCTCCGTCATCAAGCGGATTGCGCGTCAGCGTCACAGTTGGCCACTCGTTCTTCATGTCAATCCGCACGAAGCTCTGTGATTTGTCGTCGCGCAGCAAGATGTTGTAGCGGGGCATGTAGCGCTTGACCATCTCGCTCTCGAGGAACAATGCATCGACTTCGCTCTCTGTCTCTACCCAGTCAGTATCGACAATTTCCGCCACCAGCGCCATGGTTTTATTGTCCCGCCCGCGCGAATCTTGAAAGTACTGTCGCACACGATTTTTCAGTACAGCCGCTTTGCCAACGTAGATGATTTCGCCCGACGCCGACTTATGAAAGTAGACGCCCGGGCTCGCCGGCAATTGTTTTAGTTTTTCTTGCAGCGCCTCATTCACGTCTAATTCTTTATCTCGATGCCCGCCATGACGACATCGCCAATCACATGCAGCACCGGCGCGCTCTTCGCAGCAGGCTTCACTGTTTTATCCTCCACTCCGCCAAGAATATTGAGCGTTGAACAGCGAACTTCTACCGACTCTGGCACCCGTAGTTCTACGCCTCCCCAAAATGAGAATACCTCGATGGTCGCCTCTTTTTTGATGGTCGCCTTGCGCAGGTCATACGCCACACCACCTAGTACGGCGACTACTTTGCTCGCTTTAAAGTCATCCGAGTGATTGTGTTGCTCGCTACCACTCAGAATTGCCGTCACGTCGTCTCGTTCCTCTTTAGACGTCCTCTTGGCTGCGCCGCCTTGTCCCGATGCGACACGATTTACCAAAATCGACAGGCCCACTACTATGATGATAATCGGCCAGACAAGCTGCCAGATATTCACGTCTAGCAGGCCGAGCGCATTGAGTTGCAGCACATTGCCTATGGCTATCACCAAAATCGCCCACAAGTAGTGGTGCCGATTACTAAACAACATCATCACTCCAAGCACGATAATCGCAGCTGGCCAAAGTTTTTGCAGTAGCTCACCAAATAGCGACATGCCGAGATTGTCAAATAGCAGCGCCACGCCTGCGAGCATGATGAGTAGTCCTATGATGAGTCGTTGTGGAGATAATTTATTCATAGATATATTGTACCACTTTTGCTGCGCTACGCCGCGTCTTGATAATACTTCGACAGTTTCGTGTATGATTTCGTCATAAACGACAGAAGAGCGGCAATCATCATGATGAGCCCAGCGATGAGAAATACCAGCGCAATCCCGCGCGCCTCACCCGTGCCGAGCAGCCATGCAAGCGAGGCTTGTCCCTGCTCTGAGCTTGCATACGGGATAATCCAAAACTCGGCAATTGGCGCGATGAGAAACGCCGTAATCGGCGCAGCCGCCGACTCGAATGCCTGTGCAAAGCCAAACACGCGTCCTTGCCGTTCGTAGGGCACGACTTTCTGGATGACAGTTTGTTCGGCTGCCTCTATGGCCGGGATAAGCAGCATGTAGAGCCAGATACCGAGCGCAAACAGCCAAGGCCACTCGCGAATTGTAAAGAGCGCACCAAGGAGTCCCATGACCACCGCGAGTCGCAACAAAGTTTTCAGTGGATTTTTACCGAGACCAAACTTGGCCACTGCGATACCACCCACGACAAAGCCAGTTCCCGCCACGCCGAAGAGGATGCCCCACATCTCAACCGAAAAGAGCGTCAGACCATACGGGTCCATCAGTGCCATGTAGACACCGCCGATGAAATTGTTGAACGTCGAAAAAATAAGTAGTGCGAAGAGACCGGGAACGGCAAGGATGGTCGCGATACTGCCTTTGATATCGACTTTTTTGTTCGCCAGCTCCGGGTCATGTGCGATGCCTTTCTCTGGGATAACCACAAAGAACATATGGAGAAGACCAAGCGCCGTCAGGGTAATCGCAATCGCCAGCGTCCAGCCCATCCCAAGCAGCCCGATAGCCAGCCCACTAAACACGCTCGTGATGATAAAACCGATTCCCGACACTGTTCCGACCAGTCCATTGGCATTGGCTCGCTTGTCTTTGGGCACCAGAAGCGTCACCGTTGTCGAAAGCGCGATATTGCGCATATTCTCCACCACCGCGCCTATGAGAATCACCCCGATAAACAACCAGAAAAGTGGACTGGCGATATCTAGTAAACTCTCTGCTGGCAACGTCAAGTACAACATGCCCGCCGACGCAAACGACAACAGCGTTACAATGCTCGAAAACAGAAATACACTCTTCTTCTTGTGGCGGTCGACAACCGTGCCAAACACCATACTAAATATCGCCACCAACAGCATATATGCCCCGCCGATGATACCCGTCGCCAGCACCGACTTCGTCTCGAGATATATCCAAAAGACCAGCGCAAACCACAAAAAACTCGTCGTGACGTTGGCGATGAGTGTATTGACGAGCACCTGATAAAAATGTTTCATTGGCTCATTATACTACAATCACGTGAGCCGCGGTATAAAGCGCTACATCTGGGGTATACGCGTTACATATAGCGTGCTTTCAACCAATTGCATCTGTACAATTCCTCAAGCACATCGTCAGGCAGCCGCTGCACATCAACTATGTCTTTTGCCGATACGCGGTAGAAGGTGTTGGGGATATTTGCCTACCATGTCCACTTCAGTCATCTCGTCCTCCAAGCTCCACTCTTGTCACCAATCTACGCATGCCGTCATCTTCCCTAACGATAAGGTCCAAGCTATCAATCTCCACTGTATCCCCAACTTGCAGCCGCCCTTCAGACTGATGCGTAACGTGCGGATTCCGCCCGCCTTCACCAACCCAGCGCTCATCAAGCCGTGCGCCCAAATATTTCGCAAGCGCTAACAGCCCAAAGTGCATATCGAGCAGCTCCTGCGTCCGCTCCAATCGCATCACAGGCACGTCGTGCTCAGGTCCAAACAACGCCTCCTCAGTTGCGCGTGTTGTCACAACAGCTTGCTGGCGCGCAAATGCTTCGAGCTGCTCAGCTACTTTTGCATCGGGCGCATCCGTCTCAAACCAATGAAGCGCCGTCATATGTAGCGGAATATGCCGGTCGAGTGGTGTTATGTTGTCAATACGGTGAACGACGATAAGTTCACTCACAATGTCGTATCCTTTTTATACTTTCGCTTCGCCTCAAGCCACGCTCGGTCGCGCTCTGCTTCGTCTTCAATGTCAAAAATCTCTAGTGGATATTTCTTTGCCGTTTTTTCGAGTTTCTTGAGTACTTCTGGCAATATATCTATCTTATTTTTGTCCGCAAATTGAATCAAATAAATCAGAATATCCGCAACTTCGCTCGCTAAATCATCCTTGCTGCCAAAGTTTTCTTCGTTCCATTGATAATACTCGAGCAACTCACTCGCCTCAAGTGCTATCGAGATTGCCAACCCTCGACCCGTATTCGTCTCGTCCCACTTGCGCGCCCGCACATGAGTCATGACTCTATCAATCACATCTTCGAATTGAATCTTTCCAGTCTGCTCGTTCTTCACTTGACTCGACATATTACTCTCCTTTATGACCTTTCGTAATACTGATAGCTCGCATCATTGTATTCTACTAGTGTATAGATATCTGCCCCGCCATCATTCCACAGGGCAAATTCTGCCACGCCGGCCGCCATTGTAAAACGACTGCATGCCGTACAGTACGGCTCGCCGGCATCGGTAAAATTACCCTCATCATCAACTCGCATGAAGTACAGTGTGCTATCCGCCAGTTTTTCCGGCGCAGTCTTACACGCATCAATCACTGCGCTCCACTCGGCATGCACACAACAGGTTTTGTCGTACTTCGGCTTGCTCACCAGGTCAAGCTCCGCCCCACAGTATCGCTGCGATTCATCCCCAAGCGGCGGCGCATTATAACCGCGCCCAATCACCACACCATTAGCCGTCACGATCACCGAACCACACTTGGCGCGCAAGCACGTCGCTTCACTCGCTACATGCGCAGCTTCTTCAAAAAAACTTTTTATCTCTTCGGTGTCTTTGCCCTCAATTCTTCGCATGATTCTTTATTCCTTAATGATTAAATTGCTGCAATTTTATTGTATGCGCTTCGCCATCGCCAGACGTTTCAATCAAATCACCATTGCCAAAGTGAAAGTCAACCAACACATCACGCCAATTTTTCCCTGTTGCCGCCGCGTAAATCATTTTGCCGATGTCGCCATGACACACGAGAAGCACCTTCTGGCTGGTATGCCGAGCCCGCATATCATCTAGTACTGCATGTCCACGGACTACCAAATCATCAAACGTTTCCGCACCCTCAGGCGATAGAAAATACGTGATTGTCTCCGTCTTGATAATGTCTGGCGTACACAGCTCTTCTACTCTACTCGCTGGCTGACCTGTCATCACGCCAAAGTCTCGTTCAATAATGCCATCGTACTTCACTGGCTCTGGCAGACTCGCAATTCTTGCCGCAACTACCGCGGTTTCATGCGCTCGTGAAAGTGGCGAGCTATACACTGCATCAAACTGCAATCCAGCCGCCTTAATTCCCTCACCCAATTCCTTTGCCTGCTTGCGACCAAGCCCGGTCAACGGCAAATCTCGATGACCATTCAAAATCCCACTGGCATTATCTTCGTTCTGACCGTGGCGAGCAATAAAAATTTCCGTCATGACAATCTCCCTACAATCATCTCATTATTATTAATCTGCCGCATTTATCGTCTCCCGCAAAGCATCTATCACTCTATCATGCTCAAACACAGACTCGTCGTCCAGCATGATATCGGCGTCATATTCCCTGAAAAATCGCTGACGATTCTGCTTATGAAACTCCATCTGGCTAAGCATTCTTGGAACGGTCGTTATATCCACATCGCCGCGGTCAATAATAAGCTGTTGTATCTTCTCATCCGACAAATTATAACCAACCACAAACAACCTATACCTACGTGCTTCAAACTTTGGCAAAACTTTTTCATACGAGCCCGTGATAATTGCATCTCGTATAATCAAACCATTTGGCGTCATGCCCTCAAGCCGACTATACATATCCACCGAGTATTGCCACAGCAGTTCGTTGACTCGTTGTGTGTGTGAAAGCTCCGGAAACTTCCGTACAATTGCCCGCCGAATATCGTCGTTATTAAGTCGCAACCCGTGGAATTCCTTGACAATTTTCGCCGACAGCGTAGACTTACCAACGGCATTTCCGCCAGCGAACACTACTAGAATTTTAGGATTTTTCTCATTGATATTATCGAGCTTCTCGAAGAATTCTTTGTCCAGATATTCACGAAGTTCCAGGCTAATAGCCTCATCTACGATATTATTCTCTCCACTTTTCACCTCTTTCGCCAATCGTACCACCTCTCTATCAAAATCGCTCACACAGCCGCTCCGATTTTCGCCTCGTGCTTTTCTTTGCAATCGGTTGTATGGAATAGTAGGTCGGGATTCTCTTTGCAATCCTCACAAATCAGTACGAGGTCATTGCATTCCATATGTGCGCAATTCTCAAAATTCGATGTTTTGCCGGCGCAGTGCGTACACTCGCCAATAGTCTTTGCCTTGTCAGAAAAATTTACCGTCATGCGGTTGTCAAACACTCGCAACGAACCCTCCCACAGCCCATCGTCGCCGTACGCCTCGCCGTATTTCACGATACCGCCGTCGATTTGGTAGACATCTGTAAACCCGCGCTTTTTCATCATGGCGGATATGACCTCGCAACGGATACCGCCAGTACAGTAGGTGATGACTTTTTTGTCTTTAATGTCATCGTATTTGTTACTTTCGAGTTCGGCGATAAAGTCGCGCGAGGTGTTCGTATTTGGCACAACGGCGTTTTTGAATTTGCCAATCTTTGCCTCGTGTTCGTTCCTTCCGTCAAAAAACACCACATCATCACCATACTTTTCGACCATTTTATTCACTTCATGCGGTTTAATGTGTTCGCCACCGCCAATCACGCCGTCCGCATCAACATCAAACTCATCGTCCGAGTTCTTAAACCCAACCAACTCACGCCGATGTTTAACACTCATCCGTGGAAAATCCTCACGTGAACCGTCCGACCACTTGAACACCGTATCCTTAAACGTCGGATACTGTTTGGTGGCCTTGATATACGCCTTTAAATCATCCATCTCCCCACCCACCGTGCCATTCAACCCATGCCGACTCACCAATATCCGCCCCCTCAAATTCAGACTGTCGCACAGCGCTTTCTGCCACAATTTCACCGCCTCAGGGTCCGACAGTGGCGCAAATTTATAATAGAGTAGTATCTTTTGCATACTCATTATTATAGCGTATAATATAGGATATGGCACTGACCAAAGATGACATCAGGCAAATTGGTGAAATCGTCGTAGAAGTTACGTCGCCAATGTTCGAGACCCTCGGCGAGCGAATTAGCGGAGTTGAGGGACGAATGGAGGGCTTGGAAGGACGGATGGACAATCTTGAACACGAGCTTCGTGATTTCAAAAGTGAGGTTCGTACACGCCTCTCGACGCTCGAAGCACGAATCGACCATCTTGCAACAAAAAACCAAAATATCTTTGACAACATCGATGCAGATATCCGTTTCATCTACACACTCATCGAAAAGCTCGAAAAAGGCTCCGCCACAGAGAAAAAGTTCGCCAAACAAACCATCGTTGAGCACTTGCCTGCCATCTATAAAGCAGTAGTATTGGTCGCCAAAGACCTAAACGTCCCCCTCCCAAAACCAGAAACCATCAAGTAGAAATTTGACTTTTTCCGCAAAGTGTGCTACTATGAAAAGATAGGGCTATTTACACTGAGCCTTCTCTTTGTTAGACTAGCAACAGCGACTAAGATTTTTATCAAAAACCGTAAAAATCCTCTTTTCTTCTCACGTTCACGGCGCAAAAAACGCCCGAACCACTGCACCGACATTATTTCATATCCACAAGGAGGTATATGGCAACAAACACGACACCAAAAAACAACAAAGCAATCATCCGGCTGTTCTGGGACGTCTCGCGACCGTACGCATGGCGACGCAACTTTGCGCTCATCGGCGCATCACTCAACTTTGCCGTAGGCATGTTCGTCATCCCGCTCATCATCGCTGGATTTCTCGACCTTGTCCAGCATGGCGGACTACAGGGCGACACCGTTTGGTGGCTCATTGGTGGCTACACACTCGCACAACTCTGGTCAGAAGTCATCGGTTGGCGCGTGGTGATATTTCTGATGTGGACGTTTGAGTCGGCCATGCAACGCGACCTTTACCAGCGGATATTCCAAAAACTCACCAATGAGACGATGTTCTTTCACTCGAACAAATTTGGCGGCTCGCTTGTCAGTCAAAGCAACAAACTCACCGGGTCGGTCGAACGGTTTTGGGACACTATCATCTGGTCGGTACTGCCCGTGGTTATCTCAATCGTCGGTTCGGTCATCATCCTCTGGTTCATCTTCTGGCAGTACGCGCTATTTATGGCAATTTTGTCAATGGCTTTTGCCGTAGCCGTCTACTTCGGCTCGCGCCACATGGTCAAGCTCAATGAAGCCGAGGCCGAGGCGAGCAACAAAGTCAGTGGCCGGCTCGCCGATACTGTGTCAAACATGCTCGCCGTCAAAACGTCCGCTGCCGAGCAGCGTGAGCTAGCGCATTTCTCTGGTAAAGTCGGTGACTGGCGCAGTGCGACGCTCGCAACCATGCGCAGCTTCCTCAAAGCTAGCACCGTCTACTCAGCCATCAGCGCAGCGATTCGCATCGGCGCACTCGTTTTCGCCGTGTACGCTTCGCAATACGACGTCATCTCCGTGGCGGCCATCTATCTCATCGTCACCTACACCGCCACCGTAGCACACAATTTGTGGAACATGAACGGCATCATGCGCACGTACAACCGCATAATGGGCGACGCCAAAGAGATGACGGACATCCTGGCGAGCGACATCCGCATCGCAGACCATAGCAATGATTCACTGTCCGTCAAGGGCGGTGCCATCGAGCTCGATGCCATGACCTTTACCCATGACGAGGGCGAGGGCGCAACACTATTTGACAATTTCTCGATGACCGTTCGTCCCGGCGAAAAAGTTGGACTGGTCGGCTCGTCGGGCTCAGGCAAGACAACGCTGACAAAACTATTACTACGTCTGGCAGATATCGACAGCGGCAAGATTATGATAGACGGACAAAATATCGCCGACGTCACCCAGGAAAGCCTGCGCGAGGCCATCGCCTACGTACCGCAAGAACCACTGCTGTTTCACCGTAGTATTCGGGAAAATATCGCTTACGGCAAGCCAGATGCGTCAGACAAAGACATCGAGCAAGCAGCCAAAAAAGCCGGCGCGTTGCAATTCATCAACGAGCTCAAAGACGGCTTTGACACGTTGGTTGGCGAGCGTGGCGTGAAACTCTCGGGCGGACAGCGACAGCGCATCGCCATTGCGCGGGCAATTCTGAAAGACGCGCCAATTTTAATTTTGGATGAAGCCACATCTGCGCTCGACTCGGAGTCGGAGAAGCTCATTCAAAATTCGCTCGAAACGCTCATGAAAGGCCGCACCTCCATTGTCATTGCCCACCGCCTGTCAACCATCGCCAAACTCGACCGTATCATCGTGCTGGACAATGGTACAATTATCGAAGATGGTTCGCACGCAGAATTATTACAAAAGAAAGGTGCCTACGCCGTACTCTGGAGCCACCAAAGCGGCGGGTTTATTGAGGAATAATTTATGAAGATTTTCACTCAAACAGACGCCGACATAACCAAGAGAACCATCGCGATTTATCGCGAGGAGCTGCGCGGTGAGAAAAAACCATTTTTACTCGCCTGCATTTTTATCCCGCTGCAGAACCTTCTTTACATCGTGCTTTTACCCTTGTTGATTAGCTTTTTCATCCAGTCACTCATTGCCGAGCCACACAACGTCACGACGCCGCTTGTCTATATTGGCATCATGGTTGTCGTTTCTATTGCAGCAATCATCGCCGGTCATATCGGCTTTATTGCGCTGTTCAATCACGAAGAACGTATGACAACCAAACTGACCGAACGCTCACTGCGCGGGCTACTGGCGCATAGTCACTCGTTCTTTGCCAACAGCAAAGTCGGGTCGCTGGCGGGTGACGTCAATACCTTTAGTAGGTCGTACATGGGCGTCATGGACACAATGGCACTGCAAGCATCAAGCATTGCGGTTAACTTTACGGTGAGCCTTGTTATTGTGGCGATTATCGCACCAATTGTGCTGCCCGCACTCCTGCTGCTCACCGGCTTCATCGTCTATGACGCGCTGCGTTCGTATAGCCAGCGCGCCGAGCATCGCAACAAACGAAAAGAATTGCAGTCGCGCCTATTTGGTAACTTCGCCGATGTGCTCGGCAACCAGACATTAGTGCGAATGTTTGGCCGCGGCAAAACCGAAATCTCTCGTATTGTCAGCCAGCGCAAGCGCATCGAGACAATCGCCAAAAAAGAAGTTGCTATTTTGCAGCGTGGTGCCGAAACGCGCATGGCTGTGCTGTTTGTGTTTCAAATATTCACACTGCTGCTGTGTTTGTTTTTAGTTTCGCGCGACATGGTGTCGATTGCTGCGCTGGTGTTTATCGTCACCTACCTGGGTCGTGTAACTGGTTCGATGTTTGCCATCAACGGCATCGTACGCAACACCGAACAGGCCCTTCTCGACGCCTCTAAAGTCACCGACATCTTGAGTGAAACACCCGAGGTTTTGGATGTAAAAGATGCCAAAACCCTCACTGTCAAGCGCGCCGATATTGACGTGTGCAACGTATCATTTGCCTACGCCGACGCTAGCGAACGGTCGGTGTTTCGCAGCCTTAATCTGACTGTACCCAGCGGGCAAAGCATTGGGCTAGTGGGCAAGAGTGGTGGCGGCAAATCGACCCTCACGCAGTTATTGTTGCGTTATATGGATATTCAGTCTGGTGAGATTTTAATAGATGGCCAAGACATCGCCAAGGTAACACAAGACAGCCTCCGCTCCCATATCTCCTACGTGCCACAAGACCCGTTTTTATTTCACCGTAGCTTGCGTGAAAATATCGCGTACGGTCGCCCAGAAGCGAGTGACGAGGAAATCTTTGAAGCAGCTCGCAAGGCTCATGCGATGGAATTTATTGACAAGCTGCCGAGTGGGCTTGATACGATTGTGGGCGAACGTGGCGTAAAGTTGTCGGGCGGACAACGCCAACGCATTGCAATTGCGCGGGCAATACTGAAAGACGCGCCAATTCTAATTTTGGACGAAGCAACCAGCGCGCTTGATAGTGAGAGTGAAGTGTATATCCAAAAAGCACTCGCTACACTCATGAAAGGCCGAACGTCAATCGTCATCGCTCACCGCCTGTCAACCATAGCTAAACTTGACCGTATTATCGTACTGGACAATGGCCGCATCGTCGAAGATGGCCCGCACGACGCGCTCCTGGCCCAGAACGGCATCTACGCCAAACTCTGGAAACACCAATCGGGCGGGTTCATCGAGGAATAAGAAATACCCCGGCACAACGCTGGGGTATTTTTCTGTAAAACTATGGGATTTACTCTGCTTTCTTCTCGTCCTTACTCTCAGCAGCAGCTTCCTCGCTACCATTCTCGGACGCAACTGCGTCGGCATCTGCCTCTTCAGCATCGCCACCCGCAGCGTCATTCGCGGCCTGAAGCGCGCTTGGCTCATAGACGTTTGCGATGACCAGATCCATCACCGTCTGGCGCTCCTCTTCATCGTCATCATCAGCGCGACCATCGTCATTATCAACGATTTCGACGCCAGCCGGCACCGTGATGTCCCCAACGGTAACGCGGTCACCCGCTTCAGCGAGTTCGACGATAGAAACTTCCAGTGCTTCTGGCAGTTCCATCGGCAGCGCCTTGACTTCAATCTGCTCAAGTGCCTGCAAAATCACCAAACCGTTCTTTTCAGCGACCGACTCACCCTCGCCCACCAGACGAATTGGCACTTCTGCCGTTACCGGCTCGTCAGCGCGCACTGCGTGAAACGAGATATGGCGAATCGTGTGTTTGACCGGGTCGCGGTCAACATCTTTAATCATGGCGATACGTCGCTTTTTGCCTGCCAGTTGCACCGGCGTGTGCCGTCCCGCCGCCTTGACAACTTTGACGAGCTCGCCCTCAACCGCTTGTACGCTCATCGCCTCCATGTCGGCGCCATAGACAACACCCGGCACTAGTCCCTGTTTGCGCAGCCCCGCCAACTTCTTGCCGTGTAGCTCGCGCTCCTGAATCGTTAGTGTGATTTTATCTCCCATACTTCTCCCTTTCGTTTGGATACCTGTTCGGAGGTAAAATTGATATTACCTATCTAGTATACCACGTGCTTTGTGGTACAATGATACAGATGATTACTACACTCTTCTCACAACTCACAACATTCGCCGCCATCCCAGGTCTTGACCTCGTCGACCTGATTATCGGGCTCGGCATCTTCGCAATTATTTTTGTTATTTTTGCCGAGTCGGGCTTGCTTATCGGCTTTTTCCTGCCAGGTGACAGCCTGCTCTTTACCGCTGGCGTGCTCTACCACGCAGACATCCTGCCGGGTAATATGCCCATACCATTTTGGCTTTTCCTCATCTTGCTCTTCATCGCTGCGGTTGCCGGCGATACTGTTGGCTACTGGTTCGGACGTAAAACCGGACCGCACATCTTCAAAAAGCCCGATGCGCGCATATTCAAGCAAAGTCACATCCAAAAAGCCCAAGAATTTTACGAGAAACATGGCGGCAAAACTATCATCATCGCTCGCTTCGTGCCGATTGTCCGTACATTTGCGCCTATCGTTGCTGGCGCCAGTAAAATGCGCTACAATCGCTTTTTGGCATTCAATGTCATCGGTGGATTTGTCTGGACGGTTGGCGTTACGTCGCTCGGCTACTTCGTCGGCGCAGCGTTCGAGGCCGCTGGTATGGACATCGACCATGTCTTACTACCTATCATCGCCTGCATCATCCTCCTGTCTGTCGCTCCACCCGCTATCCATATTCTGAAAGATAAGAAACGTCGACAAGCGCTCTGGGCCGGCCTGAAAAGCGAAGCAAAGTCTATCTTTACTCCACGAAAAAAGAAATCCTAAAGTTTTTCACGACTTTTCAGGCTACGCTAGATATAACGTAGCCACCATATATAGCGTAGGGCGGCACTGCGTGTAACTCAAACCTCCAAATCCTCCCCAAAACAGACTAAAAGCGAACGCGAGGTGTGGTACACTTTCTGTGACCACACCGGGAGTGGTCTGTTGAGTGGGAGGGTTTGGAGGTTTGGTAGGTATGACGTGGGTAGTTATTGCAGCGACGATGTCAGACGAGCGATGTTGTCGAGCAGTTGTTTGCGTGGTGGGCGGCTGAGCCAAGCCTTTTTACTCACTCTCGTAGATTTCTTGAGATAGCCGTCCGTGATACGCTGCATCGCAGCCACAAATTTCTTGTCATACACGGTCAGTGTCAGTTCTTGATTCAGCTCGAACGACCGGATGTCCATGTTGCTTGAACCAACAAAACAGGCGTCATCGTCGATGATGGCGTATTTTGAGTGGAGCAACGTCGGTTTCTTGTACAGATAAATCTCCACACCGGCCTGCAACATCTCTTCATAGTACGAGCGCTGGGCATGTGCCACAAACACTTGGTCGATGGCTTCAGAATTGAGCAGCCGCACTCGTACGCCACGCCGAGCCGCACTGGTCAGTGCCGTGATGAGCGACTGGTCGGGCACAAAGTACGGGTTGACAATGGTGATGTCTTTTTCGGCGGCGTAGAACAGGCTGGCAAATAATTTCCGATTGTTTTCATACTCATAGCCCGGACCACTCGGCACAATATGTGCTGGCGAGTCACCCTTTGGCTTCAGTTGTTTCCCGAAGTTTCGATTCGGCTGCTTAAGTACCTGGCCTGTCTCCGCCAGCCAATCATTTAAAAAGACTGCTTCAAGTTGTAATACCACCGGCCCTTCTATGCGAACCACCAGCTCATCGTAGACGATGTCATCTTTGCGGTGGTAATCTCGCTGAATCATATTGAGCGAACCAGTGTAGCCCACCACACCATCGACCACCACCAACTTGCGGTGGTTACGCAAGTCAGGGCGAGTGTACTTTTTGCCCGGTAGGTGAAGCGGCAACATAGCGTGCGCGTCGATACCCGCCTCTACCATGCGCGTCACCATCTCTTTCTTGCGAGGAAACTTGCGCACACCGATAGCATCGTAGAGCACTCTCACTTCAACTCCGCGGCCAGATGCCTGCTCGAGCGCTTCGAACAACGGCTCGGTGGCATCGTCAAGCGCCAAGATGTAGTACTCCAGCTGGATGTAGTGTTTCGCCCGGCGCACATCTTCGGTAATTCGTGCAATAATGTCAGTATAGTCCGGTAGCGGTTCGATGGCATTGCCGGCAAACAATGGTAAATGCGTGAGGTTGTCGCTCAAACTCACCGCGCCTACATACTTCTGAGGTGGCCTTGCCACTGTCGTAGATTTTGTTCGCTCAATAGCCTGTTTGACACTTGCGATGTACTGGTCAAGTGTCTTTTGGGCATCACGACGATTTTTCGGTAGTTTTGGCGAGCCGAGCACTAGGAAAATTATCCAACCAATCTCCGGAAAGAAGAAAATCAGCATCAGCCACGCCATACCCGACGTCGGCTTACGATTGCGTGGCACAACAAATAACGCCACGATTCTGAGTAGCCACTCAATGACAATCCATATGGTAAGTAGCGCGTACATTTGTAGCTAATTGTAGCACACTACTTCAGAAGCGACTTCAAGTATTTCCCAGTGAATGATTTTGGCGTTTTCGTAATCTCCTCTGGCGTACCAGTCGCCACAACCATACCGCCACCCATGCCGCCCTCGGGGCCCATGTCGATGATGTAGTCGGCACACTTGATAACATCAAGATTGTGCTCGATGACAATCATCGAGTTGCCCCCTTCGACCAGTTGATGAAGAATCTTCAAAAGTCGTTTGACATCAGCCGAGTGCAGCCCTGTAGTCGGCTCGTCGAGGATATACATAGTTTTGCCCGTCGAGCGACGCGATAGTTCCGTCGCCAGCTTGATGCGCTGCGCTTCGCCACCGGAGAATGTCGTGGCCGGTTGACCGAGGCGGATGTAACCAAGTCCAACATCGACTAGCGTCTTCAGTTTTCGTGAAATCGTCGGCACGCTCTCAAAAAACGTTGCCGCTTCGTCGACCGTCATCTCGAGCACATCGCTAATTGTCTGGTCTTTGTATTTAATCTCCAGCGCTTCACGGTTATAGCGCTTACCATGACATTCGTCGCACACCACGTAGACATCGGGCAAAAAGTGCATCTCTATCTTAATCATGCCGTCGCCCTGACAATGTTCACAACGACCGCCTTTGACGTTAAAGCTAAACCGCCCGGCTTTGTAGCCCCGCACGCTTGCCTCTGGCGTTGACGCAAACAGCTCACGAATGGGCGTAAATATGCCCGTGTACGTCGCTGGGTTGGAGCGTGGCGTTCGCCCAATCGGCGACTGGTCGATGACGATAGCTTTGTCGAGGTGTTTGATACCCTCGATGTTGTCATGCGTACCCGGCACAGCCGTCGAACGGTTCAAGCGGTTCGATAGTTCTTTGGCGACAATGTCGTTTATCAGTGTTGACTTACCCGAACCTGATACGCCACTGACAACGGTCATCAGACCAAGCGGAAACGTAACATCTATATTTTTCAAGTTATTTTCACGAGCGCCACGCACCACCAACTGTTTGTCTTTGCTGACCTGACGGCGTTTTTCCGGCACGTCAATCTTGTCAGCACCACTCAAAAACTGCCCGGTGATGCTCGCTGGCTGCTTGGCAACTTCATCTGGCGTGCCATGTGCGACAATCATCCCACCCGCTGCACCAGCACCAGGGCCCATGTCAACCAAATAGTCACTTTGGCGGATGGTATCTTCGTCGTGCTCAACAACAATAACGCTATTGCCAAGGTCACGCAAGCGCTTGAGCGTACCAATCAGTCGGTCATTATCCCGCTGGTGCAAGCCAATCGACGGCTCGTCCAGCACATACAGCACACCCTGTAAACCCGAGCCAATTTGCGTCGCCAGACGGATGCGCTGCGCTTCACCACCGCTCAAGGTATTGGCCGCTCGACCCAGTTCAAGATAGTTCAGCCCAACATTGTTCATAAAACCCAAGCGCGCATTGATTTCTTTGATAATAAGCTTGGAAATCTCTGCCTCACGCTCGTTCAATTTCAGTTTGTTCGTAAATAAATCCAGTGCGTTCTCGACATCGAGGTCGGTGATATCCATGATATTCAGCCCACTGACCGTCACCGCCAACACTGATGGTTTAAGCCGAGCGCCCTTACACGCAAAACAGTGACGCTGCCGCATGAATCGCTCGATGTCTTTGCGCATAAATTCACTATCGGTCTCTTTCCAACGACGTTCGAGGTTCGGGATGACACCCTCATAGGTCGTTTTGTAACTGCGACCACTGCCAAGTTCGACTTCGTATTGGTCACTGCCCGTGCCATACAGTATCTTTTGTCGTGCTTCTTCGCCAACATCCTTCACCGGTGTGCGGACGTCAAAACCGTGTTGCTCGCCCACGGCAACCAGCCGCTTGAGATACCAGGCGTCAGCATTAACGCGGTTGTACGGACGAATCGCCCCCTCAGCCAAGGTGAGGTTTGGGTTAAATACCAGGTCCGGGTCGACTTCTAGCCGACTTCCCAGCCCTGTACATACTGGGCAAGCACCTTGTGGCGCGTTAAAGCTAAACAGCCGCGGCTCTAGCTCGGGGATTTCCTCTTCCGGGTGGTCAACACAGGCGTAGCGCTGCGAAAATAGTTTCATTTCGTCGGTGTCAGCGTCGAGAATCTGTACCACGCCCTGACCGATATCCAGCGATTGCTCAATACTTTGGCTGAGGCGCGATGTTATACCCTCTACCAACATAACGCGGTCAACCACGAGTTCGATGTCATGCTTATAGCTCTTTTGCAGCTCAGGGAATTCGTCTAGTGCATAGACGACGCCATCAACCCGCACACGAGCGTACCCTAGTCGACGGTATTGCTCAGGGATGTGTGCGAACTCGCCTTTTTTGCCGCTGACAATCGGTGCTAAGATAAGGATACGCTTGCCTTGGTACAATTTCTCAACTTCTGCCACAATAGCGTCTTGGGTACGGCGCGTCACTGGCTTACCACAAACTGGACAGTGCGGCACACCGACACGCGCAAACAACAAACGCAAATAGTCATAAATTTCTGTAACGGTAGCGACGGTCGAACGAGGATTGCGGCTGGTTGACTTCTGGTCGATGGAAATTGCCGGGCTCAAGCCTTCGATACTATCAACATCGGGCTTGTCCATCACCCCCAAAAACTGTCGGGCATAACTCGACAAACTCTCAACATAACGACGCTGTCCCTCTGCGTAAATCGTATCAAACGCCAGACTGGATTTACCCGAACCCGAAAGACCGGTGATAACCACCAGCTTATTTCGTGGAATCTCAACATCCACATCCTTCAGGTTGTGCTCACGCGCGCCCTTGACTCGAATCACCTCTGCCATAACTGAAATAGTATACAGGATTTGGACAGATTTTTCTAGTCCAGCGTAAGTCTAGCAATCAGCGTCAGTATACTTTTTCGAAGAGGCTGTGAAATCCGAGGAATCGAGGACTTTCAGCCGAACGCTTGAGAAATAGTGCCAAAATGCACTATTTTGAGAAAAGTGTACTCTGAGAAAAATGTATACTGGCGATGATTGCGGACACGTATTACAGAGGCCTATCCTTTCATTATATCACATCTTGCTTATGATTGCAATAGATACCCCTGTTTGCTACACTGAACCCATGAAGAAAACGGTGGTCATACTCTGTGGGCTATTGCTCGTTTCGGTCGCGCTCTACGGCGGCCTGGCCGAACAGTTGGTCATGTTCGTGCTGATTGGACGCGTGCCGTTCACGAACCTCATACTCCCGGCCATGGCCATGCTGGCTTTTTGGGTACTTGTCGTGCCACTCACCCTCTTGACGCGGCGGACCATCAGCGCCGTAGTATGGCGCATCGTCGAACACATCGGTACTATCCACCAGCGCCGCCTCAACATCCGCTGGCACCAGCAACTACGCATACGCCGCTCACACTCGGTGAGACTCTATGCAGTAGCCCTCCTCCACGTCGCCGAACAACTCCCCGACAGCTCGACCGAAAATCCCGAGCTGTACTTCCGCCGTCGATTTATCGCCCTGCCAGCCTAGTGCTCTTCCGGTACGATGCTTTCGACCCACAGGCGCAGTTCATCAAGGACAAATTTGTCATCATCAGTCAGCTGGCGCTTCGCCACCCGCTCAAGTGCCGCTCCAAACTGCACCAACTGCCGCTCGATATGCTGCGCCCGCCACACTTCCCACTCGGTTCGTTCGGTCTCGGTCAAACTACGTGGAAAATTTCGCGCCTTGTAGTGCACGAGCAACCCCGGTAGCCGCTCGTCGACAAATTCTGGTTGAAAATCCGCCAATTTTGCCACATCGGCGTTTCGCACTGCTTCGATGCGAATCTTGTCACCATCCGCCACAAAACCGTCGTACAGTTGCGCTTCTGGGTCAGCTGCTTTCTGCAAAGGTTCGCGCGACTCAAACACCGAGCGGATATTTTCAGCAAACTCCGGATGCGCCAGTAAGATTTGCAAATGTTTTTCAACAATCTCTTGACTCAAATCAATTTTCTGCCAACCGTCTGCCTGCGACAACACACCCAGCGGCGCTACGGCCGGACAGCGATTGTACTGCAACTGCTTAACGGGCACTGACACAAACCCGTCTTCTTGTCGTTCCTGCCACGAGGCGAATAGCCGCTTTTTCAGCTCATCTTGCGTCAGCCCTATCACTGCCGTTGGGTCATAGCGCAGGTCATACACCAGTACATTGCCATGCGGCGCACTGGTCAGTGGAAACGCCACCGTCGTCTTGGCGTGCTGCTTGTCATAGCGCCCACTTGTGTAGACAAATGGCTGCTTGTTGTCGAGGTTGATGAACGCCTGAAGTTCTTTCTTGTCACGAACTTTCAGCAAGTAGTCAAACAGCTGCGGCTGCTTGTTGTGAATCAGCCGCGCCACGTCTATGAGCGCCGTTACGTCGCTCAGCGCATCGTGCGCATTGCCATGTTCAATGCCATTTAGCTTGGTGATGAGCTCCAGCCGGTTTATCGGCTCACCCTTGTCGTCTACCGGCCAGTTAATCCCTTCTGGTCTAAGCGCTCGCGTCATCCGCACGACGTCCAACATGTCCCAGCGACTGCGACCCTCTTTCCACGACCACTCGTACGGGTCATGAAAGTTCCGCCACAGCAGATGGCGGATAAACTCGTCGTCAAAACGCACATTATTAAACCCAACGACAATGGTGTCGGGCGTAAACCACTCTTCAACTAACAACTTTGCAAAATCCGCCTCCGAGTACCCCTCATCGAGCGTCTTCTGCGGCGTGATGCCCGTCACCAATAGCGCCTCTGGAATCGGAATCGTGTCGTCATTCAGCGCCACCAGCACATTTACCGGCTCACCGATAGGCTGCAGATTCATATCCGTCCGCTGCCCCGCAAACTGCATGACACGGTCCTCGCGCGCGTTCAAACCAGAGGTTTCGAGGTCGTAGAAGAAAAATGTTTTCGGCATATACTTAGTGTAGCAAAAAACACCCACAAATGGGTGTTTGGCCATAATTCAAGGAAATATGACAAGCTGCGGTCAGATAGAGAAGCTCAGGTGGTGGGGCGGTTGTGATGCTCATAACAGTCACTCCGCCCCACCAACCAGTGAACTATATTCAATGGGGTGGCCTACGCCATGACAGTGTTCGTGAACTGC
>CALMCP010000033.1 GCA_937863095.1 uncultured Candidatus Saccharibacteria bacterium
CACCGCCGAGGACGCTCGCTCGCTGTCCAGCACCCCGCACAATCCTCACCCTGAGCTCTACAAAGACAACTCCACCGCTCTATCGGCGACACTTCTTGAAGAGCAGGTGGCCGCAACCAGTGTGCCGAATCTTGCCGATTTTGTCGACAACATCAAAGAGGGGCTTATTATTGAGCCCCATGTTATCGTCAATATTATCAATGCCCAAGACGCGTTTTATGGAGCACACGAGCTGCTCGATACCGAGGAAAAGAAAGAAGCTCTTCAACAGGTCCTCAGCCAATTGGATGACATCGAAAAGAAGCTCGGCGAACAGCACCTCCCCATTGCCCGAGCAATCGTCCTGCGCCTCAGCGCCCAAGGCCTGCACGATATCGGAAAGTTATCGAACGACACCGGCATGGAGCGAGACTGTATCGTGACTGCACTCGATATACTAGGAGAGGTGAGCCCAGTCGACTTATCAAAAGCAACCGCCTCATCGTCAGTCAACCGAGCGATTCGTGAGCGACTTGCCCGCAGTACTGGCGATAAAAGCAATGTTCAGCGCAACATGAGTGGGCTATACCAGCTTCGCGAGAAAATTGACTACTTTATCCACTGCTACGAAGGTGAACTCAGAGCGCTCAATCAGCGGCGCGTCGGCGAACACGCTACCGCCTCCGCTACACTGCCGCGTGCTGCCTAGCCAGCAGCCAACAGTCCGGCAACACTTCGTCAATACTGCCTATCTGTACGATGTGTTCTAACGACTTTGCGTCAATGAGCCGCAAAAGTTTGATGTGGTCCGCACCGATGCTTCCCTGCCCTGCCATCCGCAGTGACTTTTCCGCCTCGTCATACATATAGTATTTCGACGAATCAAGCGGATTGCCGGCAACATCGAGCCGTAAATTGATTTCATCACCCAGGAGCCCGGCATAGTGCACGTAGAACCACGTTTCAATAAGCTGCTGGTCGATGCTCGGTTTGTCGAGATGCTCCAGGACAGTAGCCAGCACGTGGTACCACTCTGGCGAGTCGATGCCTTCACTCGCTCGCGCTACCAGCTTCATCGCCGCATAGGCAAACTGCATCCGGTCGTAGTCCTCGAGGATATGCCGATAAAACGCCACAAGCCGTGCCGACGTCAACATGCCAAGATCGCCACGACCCGAACGCACCACAACATCACAGAGCGCAAACAGCTCAATCCCTCCCGCAAGCTTACTGCGCTCGCGCCGCACACCCTTGGCCATAACGCTCCGCCGGCCATGTGGTGTGAGCAGTTGCAGTACTCGGTCCGCCTCACCATAGTTAGTACGGCGCAGCACGATAGCCCTGAGTCGCTCGCCGTCAGCCATTCGTCACCTCTCTTAGCGCCTGCACAACGTCTTCTGGCGTTGCTGTTGCCTTTTCGAGCACTGCTCGCACGCCGTAACTACTAAGCACCTCAAGTGTCAAATCGCTCATACTCGTAAACACAACGACGGGAATCGCTGCGAGGTCATCGTACCCCCGCAGCTCATTGAGAAGCGCCATGCCCGTCTCAACCGCGAGCAGCATGTCCAGTACGATGACATCGACCAGTTGTTCATCCAGCGCATCCATCGCCAACTGCGGCGAATGAGCAACTACGCTCTCCCACCCCAGTCGCCCCGCATACTGTTCCAGCAGCAGTATCCACGTTGGGTCATCTTCAACGATAAGTACCCGCTTCATAGCAAACTCAGCTGTCCTGACGCAGCCAAATCAATATAGAACGTCACGCCGTCCCTGTGACGAATCAAGCCAATCCGTGCGCCCATCGCCCGGGCAAACTGTGCAGCGATATACACCCCAAGCCCGCTACTCTCCGGCCGCGTTTTGACGGTTTTCAGTCGCTCCATCTCATCGGTCAATCGCCGATACTCACGCTGGGTAATTCGCGGACCAAAGTCCCGCACACCAATCCTCACGACGCCGCGACGCCGCGTCACCCCCACCCGAATCGGTAGGTCGTCCTGACTATACTTGAGCGCGTTGTCGATAAAGTTTGACACCACACTCCTCAGTAAACGACCATTGGCCGACACGAGCTCAACCGTGCGATTCTTTGGCCATATCACCTCGCGACCATACAGTTTCGCCATCGGTGACACGCTGCTGTGCAAAGAACGGCAAATCGCCAGGGGATTGGTTGGTTCGAGCGGAAACAACGCCGGCTGTAGGTTTGCCACCTGAGATAAATCACGCGCCAGTGTGAGTGATTTATCCGCCATCAGCACCAGCCGAGCACTGTACTCTTGCGTTTCAGCTACTGACAGCGTGCCTCCTTGGAGAGCCAAAGCCAGCTGTCGCATAAGCGTTATCGGAGACTTGAGTTCATGGGCAGCTACCGACAAGCTGGGCAGCCCGGCAAAATCTTGCTCACTCCAATTACCCCTAGACATCTCCTCCTAGTGTAGCAGAGAACCGCGCCCTACTCAACAAATTTCACGGTACCAAGCAGCGTATCAAAGTCCGGCTTAAATGAGTCGGCATCGGTCGAAAGGCGAATCGTCTTGTCGCGCACTTTCATCAGCACTACCGCACCGCGTAGTTCCTTCGAAAATGCCCCATCTAAACGCGTTGCCGCATTGCCATTGTACTCGACATTGCTCGACTTTAGCTCACCCTTTTTGAGCTGCGACTCATACTGCTTCAGCGTGTCATCGAAGTTTTTGTTCAATATCTCCACTCGCAAGGCATAGCGACTGTCTTTGCCACTGATAGAAGGAACCGACACTGGGTGCAGGTATGCTTTGTAGTCACCTCGGTCAGTACCGTCTTTCTCTACATAGACACTCCACGTTTTTGGGTACATAAAACTCAAGCGTCCGTACTCGCTCGGACCAACAAACTCTATGCGTGGATTTTTATACGATTCTTGAAACTTTGCTTCATCTTCTTCGGCCTGCTTCTTCACCCCAGCAGCAACTGCGAGGCTGATTTTGCCGTCAACATCGGCCTTTTGCTCAGTGTACGCCAGCAGCACCCAGACACCGAGTGCCGATGCGACCAAAAACAATGTTATGCCACAGATAGCCATTATCATCCAGCCTGTAGCGCTTCCTCGTCGAAATATGTGTGATGTTGTGTTCATGATGATTATGATTATACTGACTCGAAGCGGATTAATCAAATTTCTTCTTTATCACTTCGACGGTGTTTTGCATCTCGAGCAACCTCTTCTCCACATCTGCTGCTAGCTTTTCGACTTCGTCATAGTGCTCAGCCGCTTCGTCGAGCGTGAACTCGTCACCGTTAAACCAGTCGAGCTTTTGCTCAAGCTCCTTCATCTGCTGTGAAATTGTTTTATCGCTCTTCATAGGTCTCTATCCTCGCTGTTATTGTTGCTTCTTTTGTAACGATACCAAGCATCTCGCCCACCCGCCGAGTTCCTGAGAGGATGGCGTAGCCACGACTCAGCACCGCTTCCGGGTCATACTCACGCACCAGAGCACGCGTCGCTGTTAGTTGTTGCACTGTCTGCTCCAACCGCTCCGACCAGCTGTGCAGAGCGGCTCGACACACCGTCTCAATCGACTCTCGTGCCGCACCAACCGCTCGACCATACGTGAGTGCCGCCTGACGAGCCTCCTCGTGAAAGCGAGCGATGAGCACATGCTTGTCAGGGAGCAACATCTGTGCGGCATTGCTCGGTGTCACCGCGGCAACGTCGGCCACTAAGTCACACAAGCTCTCGTCCGTCTCATGACCTATCCCTGTGAGCACCGGTACTCGACTCGCTGCGATAGCGCGTACCAATGGCTCGTCATTAAATACCGCCAAATCATCGGCGCTCCCGCCGCCTCGAACCATCACAAGTACTTCAGGCGGCTCCTGCAACTGGTTAAAGTGCTCGATCGCTCGGATAATCTGCTCGGCCGCCACACTCCCCTGCACTTGGACATTCGCCACTAGAAAGGTTACACCACTAAACCGATCACTAGCAATCTTCATAAAGTCAGCATACCCCGCCGCTGCTGTGCTCGACACTACCCCAACGCGTGTCGGCATGCCAGGAAGCGCACGTTTACGCCCCGGGTCAAACAGTCCCTCCTCGTCGAGTTTGGTTTTTAACAACTCAAAACTTTTTTTCAGACTCCCCTCGCCAACCAGTCGCACCTCAGTAACCGTCAGGCTAAACTTCCCCCACGGTGTCACTTTTGGCATCGCTCGCACCACCACCTTCATGCCGTCCTCGAGTGGTGTACGCAGCTGCCAAACCGTCATAAAGCAGCCTACCGAGCCGCTGGCATCTTTCAAGTCAAAGAAGACATATTTTTGGTGATTTACCGTAAAGCTTGCTATCTCGCCCTCGACTTCCACCGCACCGAACGCCACCTCAAGCGACTGATTGACCACCGCCAAGAAGTCACTAACGCTAAACAGTGGGGTCACGCTCGGTTTTCCCGTACTTAAACAGTGCGTGCTGATAGAAGATGTAGCCAAAGATAATCGTCCCGGCCAGCAGTATCGTCCGCGTCAGGAGAATGCCAGCGATAGCCACCTCATTGCTCACCCCAGCCATCGTCAAGAAGAAAATCATAATCAGCTCGTACACCCCTGCTCCCCCCGGTGTAAACGCCACCAAACTGGCCAGTCCCGCCACACCATAGCCCACCAACAAGATGGCTGGATTGACACTTTCGCCGAGCGACCAAAACGCCACCATAAACATCGCGATGTCAAACAGCGCATACACCGCGCCCCAGATGAGCGGACGAACGAGTAACTTCTTGTCCTCCATAAGCTCATCAAAATCACTATGCATCTCAGCAAAAAATCGCACAACGCTCTGCTCGCTGACGAGTTGAGGCTTACGGCCCAGCGTGATAACTCGCATCACACGCTGTATCAACCGCGCAATCTGCCGCGCCACCCTATCCATCCGCGCCTCAGAAGAAAACATGTAGAATAGCGCCACGACAAGCATCATCACCACCAGCACGAGCACAAAGCTCCACGCGACGATATAGCGGTTCACTTCACCATCAATCGCCAACACCACGACCGCGATGATAAGCAAAATCATCAACGACACAAACCCCGCCACATAGCGAATCATCTGGGCAAAGGTTGATTTCGCCGAACTCACCCCGAGCTTATGCAAGCGCCATGTCGTGTAAGAGATGCCACTCACCCCGCCCGACGGAAACACATGATTGACAAGATTGAGCTCAAGTGCGATGCGTGTCTGCTCAAACCACGAGATGTGCCCGATAAGCTTCTTGCGGCGCAGATACGAAAAAATCATCTCACCCCCAGCGTAGTACACCATTATCTGAAACGGTATCAGGAGCGCCAACAGCCACAAGTCCGCCTTGCCAAGCAGTTCCCACGCCTTCAGCAACTCATCGCGCGTCAGATAGACGATAAGCACAAGCACAGCAATCGTCAGCACGCTCATGATATTGCGTGGCGATTTCAGCACCTTCGTTGCCCGTTTCAACATCTCTCCATTGTATCACCTCCGGCCCATCAGTGATACAATAGTACTACTATGTTTATCGCCATCTTAGGTCGCCAACCCGACATCTCCCTCGCCGAGCTCGAAGCAGTATATGGTGTGGCGCAGGTTCGACAAGTCTCAGCCCAAGTCGCCACTGTTGCGACCGATACTATCGACCTCTCCATTCTCGGAGGCACAACCAAGATAGGCAAAGTTATCACCACACTCCCGCTCAAGCGACTGCGCGATGCTGACCTATTTACAGATGTCTCGAAAGATATCGTTCATCACTACATCGACGCCTGGCGTGGCGTCAATCACAAAATCACCCTTGGCATCAGCGCCTACAGCCTCGACGTTCCACCGCGACTCGTCCAAAAAACCGGCCTCATCCTCAAATCAGCCCTCAAAAAGCACAGCGTCAGCCTCCGCCTCGTGCCAAACGACGACACCGCCCTCTCAACCGCCGTCTCTCACAATAACAAGCTTGGCCTCAGTGACAACAAAGTCGAACTGATGGTCGTCAAAACAGGCACAGATATCATCATCGCCGAGAGCCGTGGCGCCCAAAACATCACCGCCTACGCCCGCCGCGACCACGGCAAGCCCAAACGGGACGCCTTCGTCGGCATGCTCCCACCAAAACTCGCCCAGATTATGATTAATCTCGCGCTCGGTACTGCAGCAGTAGAGCACCCAGCCGACCCACACTTCTCCGAGGAGACTGTGAAATCCGAGGAATCGAGGATTTCAGCCGAACGCTTGACGAAAGTGCCAGTGGCACTTGAGAAGAAGAGTGTGCTCCGAGGAGAATGTGTGGGGAGGATGGGGGCGGTGTCCGATGAAGACGCGGAAGCCGTTTCGGGTAATTTCGGCAACGAGGATACTACCGCATATACACCAACCATCCTCGACCCCTTCTGCGGCACCGGCACCGTCCTTCAAGAAGCCCTCCTACAAGGCTACGACGTCCTCGCTAGCGACCTCAGCGACAAAATGATCGACTACACCCAGCAAAACCTTGACTGGATAGTCCGCTCACATCGCCACACCGGCACCATCCTCGACATCAGCCAAGCCGACGCCACGACCCACACATGGCCACACGCCAGTGCCGTTGATGCCGTCGTCTGCGAAACCTATCTCGGCCAACCCTTTTCTGCCCCACCCTCACCCGCCAAACTCAAAGAAGTCGTCGGCAACTGCAATCACATCATCTCCAGCTTTCTCAAAAACATCCATCCTCAACTCAGGCCCGGCACACCCCTCTGCATCGCCGTCCCTGCCTGGCGAGACAACGACGGTCGCCCCACCCACCTACCGCTCACTCGCGACCTCGCCAAACTCGGCTACACCCTCACACGCCCACCCCTCGTCTACTCTCGCCCCGACCAAGTCGTCGCACGCGAGCTTCTTGTGCTCACAGTTCGATAAAATATTTCAAGGGCCTAAATCCTCAAACCTCCAGCAACCATTCCCCCACCGTGTCATACCCCGACTCGTTCGGGGTATCCAGTTAAAAATAGATAACTAATGCATATCTTACTGGATTACCCGGATAAGCTTGTCCTATGACTCGTTCAGGGGACCGGGTAATGACAGAAGAGAATATTAGTAACAAATAGTGAACGGCCGTCATGAATTTGTTACTTTTTAGGCTGAGGCTCTTCATTCATGGACTATTTAGCGTACGAAGTCACGAAGCCCTTGACAACACTACCCCAAGACGTGTATACTACTACAGATTGTTTTTAGTAATTTTAAGGAGTAAGAAATGTCAAAAGTCAAAGCTGGTGGCTCAAGCAAAAACGTCCATGACAGTCCAGGTCAACGACTTGGCGTCAAGCGATTTGGTGGCCAAAAAGTTTCTGCCGGCGAAGTACTCGTTCGTCAGACAGGTGCAACAAAAATAGCTGGTGACGGTGCATACATGAGCAAAAACTTCACCATCCACGCTCAAAAACCCGGCGTCGTTACCTTTAGCAGCGTCAAAAAGCGCAAATTCACCGGCAAAACCGAGCGCCGCACACAAGTCAGCGTCGTATAGCGTCTCCATGCCGATTCAACAACACCCCAACATATAAGTTGGGGCGTTGTTCTTACCAGTCCGCTTGGTTTTTCTGTCGAATCGCGTGACTCGCAGACTCAAGCATTCCTACTACACTAGGCTCTTCTATAGCCAGGTATCCCCGTTCAATCGCATCAGGGCTACTTCGGTGGCTCATCGCGTGCATGATATTCTCGATCGTTATCTCATCATATCCTCGGTCAATCAACACTTTCCTTAGGACAACTTCCGCATACCCTTCTGCAAAACCCTCATTCACTACATCTGTGTCAACCCCGCGAGATGCTGCAAAAGGGCTCGTCATGAAATCAGCCGCTTCACCACCGCCTATGCCAGCCATTCTGCCAATAGAGCCCTGCACCACATGTGCCGCCTCGTGCGCAACAGTGCGAATAATCATAAAATACAAGGCTTCTTTGTCTGACATATAAACGCCTCTCATTTTGAGCCATTCTTGCACCATGGGATTTTGTATATATTGAAGCTTGCCCAGGTCAACTGCTAGAGTATCGGCACGAATCATATTATTTCGCACAGCGTGGTGATGAACTTCGCCAAGATTCCCGTTCTTCTCTGTTGAGA
>CALMCP010000034.1 GCA_937863095.1 uncultured Candidatus Saccharibacteria bacterium
CCCCCCCCAAAAAAACCTCCCGTATCGCCGAAACCGTTCAAAATCTTCAAGCCGACACCATCGTCATCTCTGACGCCTTTGGCTGGCAAAACGACGCACTTCGAAAAAATAGCCTTCCCGGCTTCTCACACACCTATTTTCAGCCCCTCAACGATACATGGCTAGAGAAACAAGAGGGGGCTCATATGCGCGACATCGGCGTGGTACTCGGTACCAAGGTCTCACACGACACCCCTCAAGCTGTTGACCTAGGCGAACGACAGGGTATCATGATGACTCTCAATATCGGCGCACACGGTCTACGTCTGTATGGTGTCTATCTCAATCATGCCATAGAGGATAAACGAATTGCTCAACTACGCGCACTTATCAGTCACCTGTCTAAAGATGACACCCCGACCATCATCACTGGCGACCTAAACGCCCAAGAAGACCTAAAATATGTCAGCAACTCCGAAAAGCTTCGTTCGCTGTTTGTCAGAATGGGGTCGCTACCATTTAAGGCCCTTGGGCACCCTTATGGCAATATTCTCCACGACCTCGAGCGGCGCGAGGCGCTCACCCTCCTCAGACAAGAAGGTTTTGATACTGCCGCGACCAACAATCGCCCGACCGCAGTCTATCCATACGCGCGCTTTTTTCGCGTCGACCACGCCTTTGGCCGCGGTGTCTCCATGAGCAATTACACCGTCCATCCGACAGTAGGCGGTGCATCTGACCATCGACCCATCTCCTGCGATGTGACAATATAACAACATATTCTCTCTTCTTAAGGTTGATTAAAGCTCATCGCTACGCCTATAATTGTAACTAATGAGCATGACCGCACCCCGCATCCAACTGCGCGGCGTCACCAAACAGTTTGGATTTGGCGACACCGAGCACTACGCCCTCAACAGGGTGGATTTGACGGTGCAGAAAGGCGAATTCATCGCCATCATGGGACCCTCGGGCTGCGGCAAGACAACTCTGCTGAACGTCATCGGCCTGCTCGACCAAGCCACGGATGGCGAGTATTACCTCGATGAAAAAGCCGTCGACAATCTCAGTTCGCGTCGCCACGCCAAGATTCGCTCACGGCAAATTGGCTTCATTTTTCAAAACTTCAATCTCATCCCGCGCCTGACCGTCATCGACAATGTCGCCTTGCCGCTCACCTACACTGGCGTACGCAAAACCCGTCGCCTCCAGGAAGCCAGCCGCATCCTCAAAACATTTCACCTCGGCGAACGCGAATACTATCTGCCCCACCAACTCTCAGGCGGTCAAACGCAGCGTGTCGCCATCGCTCGAGCCCTCGTCAACAATCCATCCATCATCCTCGCTGACGAGCCAACGGGTAACCTCGACTCCAAAACCAGCCACATCATCATGGAAGAGCTGGCCGACATCCACCGTCGCGGCAACACTATCATCATGGTCACGCACAACCCCGACCTAACGTCCTACGCTAGTCGCGTCATCACCATGCTCGACGGCAAGATAGACACCGACTCGAAAAAAGACATCACGTCACCGTTCAAGAAGCGTCTCGAGGTGAAGGCAGACCACAAAGAGCCGGTACGTGTCCCCGTTAGTACTGCCCAACCGAAAAAAACCGCCAAGAAATCATCGAAAAAGTCAAAAAGAAAGGCGAAAAAATGAGCTTCGCCTTCCTTAGTCACCTTGAAAATGCCGTTGAGTCACTCCGGTCAAATCGCTTGCGCACTCTCCTGACCATCACCGGTGTTACCGTTGGCGTTGCCAGTATCGTCAGCGTGCTATCACTAGCAAGTGGCGCTAACTCATATCTGTCAGGCCAAACCACCAAAATCCGCGACACTGTCGCCCTCATCCGCACCACCACGCCAAGAACCAGCGACTCGCTGTTGTCGGACTCGACCACCATCCACCTGACCAACACGCTCACCGCTACTGACGTCGCAACACTGACCGCCAAACTCGATGCTCCCGTCGCTCCAGTCGCCGTGTTACACGCCGCCATCACCTCAAAAGGGACGACCGTTGGCGCAAACGCTTCGACCATCGTCGGCACCAACCAGCACCTGGCCACCATCGCCGACCTCACGCTCCTCGAAGGAGATTTCATCACCGACCAGACCGAGGCAGGTATCGTCCTCGGCAACCAACTGGCAATAGACCTCTTCGGCACTGACCAAGCACTCGGTAACGTGCTGACCATCCGCGACCAGCACTTCACCGTTGCCGGCGTACTCAAACCAACCGGTCAACCTGTTAATTTCCTCGGCATCAACCTCGATGGCGCAGCATTTATGAGCCTGTCGTCTCTCAAACAATTCACCGAAAATGTCGCGCAGATACAGCAAATCGCCATCGCCGCTCCAGACAAAACCACCCTCAAGGCAACCGCCAAACAAGCCGGTGAGCTGCTCCGTGCCAATCACCACAACGAGTCGAACTTCGACGTCCTCACTGGCAACGCTATCACACAACCTGCTAGCCAACTCTTCTCGAGTATCGTCATCTTGGTGACGGCTGTGGCGGGTGT
>CALMCP010000035.1 GCA_937863095.1 uncultured Candidatus Saccharibacteria bacterium
GAACAGCCCTCCCGTCACACTGGCTGCTCCGAAATACCCGCAGCAGGAAGAACCACGCGGCGCAAATCCTGTATGCGCGGCAGCGGCTCGACCGCTGGCGGGCATAGGAGGCAAGCATGGAACAGTCTATTTATGAGCTCTACATGGAGCAGGTCAACCCGCAGGACACCCGCGAAATCATGCAGGCAGAGGACACGCTCACCGCGCTGCTCAAGCTGGTGGAAAACCGCGAATTGCGCGACGCCATCGACCGCGCAGCAGGCCGCGTTGCCTACCTCCGAGAAGTAGCGGCATTTGAGGCCGGTTACGGCTTTATGCCAGAATAACAAAAAGGGAGACCCGGCACGACGTCGGGTCTCCTGATTCTTTACAGCCCAAGATAATCCTCAATGCTCATGCCAAGCGCAGCGGCGACGGCATGAATCTGGTAGACGTCACGCGGAACGCGGCGACCAGCCTCCCAGTCCTCAAGCGTCCGCAGCGAGACGCCGGAGAGCTGCGCCAACCGGGTGCGGTTCAGCCCGCGAGACTCTCGCAGGTAGATTATGCGAGCTGTAAGTGGCATAGACACCATCTTGAAATCTCCCTTGAATCTGCTATAATAGAAATGCCGGAGAAGTGAGGCATCTGCAAGCTGTTTCTCACTCCCCCGGCGTTTCAGAACTCTGGCCGCCGTCATCGGCCTTTGTTCTTCATCGGAGAGCCCTGCTTACTTGTTGAGCAGGGCTTTTACTTTTTCCACGGCCTCCTCGAGCGTTTTGCTGTTACGCATAAGCTCAAGAATTTCACGGGTCCGGTTCTCCTTTGCCTCGTCGCGAAGCACCTCGGCGGTATTCATTTCGTCGTCCATGTCGTTTCCTTTCTGGCCTTGCCACCTTACTCATTGAGGAGCAGCCCCCTCAACTGACTATATTATACCACGCGAGCGCGTGGAAAGCAAGAGCAAAATGGCAATTTCTTGAAATATTTTTGCGTACCTGTGAAAGATTTACTGCTCGATGTACCGAAAGAGAAAACCGCCCGCATGGGGTAACTTTCCCTTGCATACCTTTCCGATTGCGCTGTCATCCAGACCGGTAGCACGGGAGGCAGCAGCGATACTCGGATACTCATGTATGACCTGATTTGTCTTGCGGTCAATCTGGCAGACCGGAGCGAGCGTTGAGCCGTGATAGGCCCGGACGCTCCGGCCGTATCCGTCGCCCGGTTCGGGAGCCGTCTTGCCGTTCCACTTTGCGCCGGATGCGAGACCGCCGAAAAGAAAGCCCTGCATCTCGTAGGCACGGGACAGACGTCCCAGCAGCGTGTCGAGCTGGTCGCGCTGGTTCCGGTCGAGAGACTTGAGGAACGTGTCAATCTCCTTTTCGGCCTCCACGACCTCCTGAATCCCAACGTGCAAAACGTCGTTTTGCTCATACTTCTCATACAACGTCCGATAGACAGCAGCCACGGTACAGGCCTCCTTACATCCCGGCTATAACATCGGCGAGCTCCTCGGGAGAAGCATTCACCCAATCTGCGAGCTCTTTCTTTGTCTCCTCGTAATCTTCCAGCACGACGGCAGCAGCCTCATTCTGCCCGTCGATTGCCCGCCCGGAGGACAGGTCATCCGCAGCGACAAGGCGCAGGATGGCGACGGCGCGCCGGAGGCTCATTTTCTTTCTTCCCATTCTGCGGACACCTCCCCGTCTTTGTAAAAGAGATTTGCACGACGCAGGCGGAACGCCTCAAGAATGAGCGCGAAAGCCGTGTCGCAGGTGGCGTAGACCATCTCGAAACCGGGCATCTCCCATAGACCGGCATTATAGAAATTGGCAGCCAGCTCGACGACGATGCGCTCATTCTGGCTCAAATTGAACGCCTCTTCTGCAGCCGTAAACATCATGTAGTCCTCACCAATGACGGCAATGCGGAGCTCCGGCCAGCGCGTGAGCGCGGAGAGCAGATACAGGGACGCGCCCCAATACGGATTGATGCGCCCGGATTCGGGATTTACGATGTGAGGAATCCGCTGAAGCTCAGACAGGAACGCGGCCTCGTGCTCCGGGCTTTTGTATGTGATATTGATTTCCATGCGAACCTCCTTACATATCGACCGAAACAAAATGATAGGCGTACCAGCAACCGCGACGGCGAAAGAGCCTGACGCGGGTGGTAAAGAACTGACCGGAGCACCCCATGCCGTCATAACGGTCGTCGCGGTAGGCCCGGTGCATATAGAACCATTCGAGAACGCTCTCTTTTGAGAGGGGAGAGAGCTTCTCTGGAAGCTTAACGAGCTCGACGAAAGAATCGAGCTCGTCGCGGACGATGTGGCAATCGGAAACCCGATTGACGTATTCTCGGATGTCGCGCTTGAGCTGAGTGACAAACTCCTCGACGCGCTCACTGCGCACCGGACCAGGAAACCGCTCGAACATGAGCAGGACACTGTATGCCTTCTTGAGGCTGTCGTAATCGTGGATATCGCGGGCCATTAGGCTCCCTCCCTTTCTTCCTTTGCCTTGCGGAGCTCCTCAAGAAACTCAGGGAGCGGCAGCCGCTCGAGCTGATACTCCCGGCGCGCGGCCGGAGACAGGCCGTTGAGCCATGTCTCGTACTTTACCCGCTCCTGCTCTGCGCAGGCCCGGATGCTTGCGAGAGCATCCGCAGGCGGGTAATCCTCGCCGACGTACCAAGTGATTTTTCCCTCGTTGGAGATGTGGGCGACCATCTTGAAATCGCCGTCCTCCATCACGGCGGAGTTACAGACCGTTACGCCGTTTCCGAGACAGCCAAGGAACAACTTGAAATTCTGGGCAGCCATCAGTAAATCTCCTCCTCAAGCATCTTTTTGCTGAACCGCTCAATCTCCTCGAGAGAGGTCCACTCCGGCTTCTCGTCGTCGGAAAAGCTGTCCCACAGGATGCGCATGGCCTGAATATGATTCTCAACGCAGCAGCCCCAGAGGTACTTGCTGAAACGCGAGCCGCAGCCGAGGAAATACTTGCAGTCCTGAATACAGCGGCTCAAGAGCCTGTATCGGAACTCGGCATCGGAGCCGACAAGGTCGGTGGCGACGTTGCCGAAATAATGAAATTCTGCGTCGCCAGCGAAGTAGAGCGTGACACTGGCATCGAGGCTGCGCGGCCAGCCGTCCGGGTACGGACGGGTCGAGCCGTCAGAGAAGTGGGTCATCGCTGTTGCGGTCACCCCGATGGCGGCCTCGTTCTCACGGGGACGGCAGAAGAACGTGCGAATCTGGATGCGCTCACACTCCATGGAACCGGCATTCCCGATACTGTCAGGGAACAGGGACACGGCCGGGTCATACCCGGCAGCTTTCAAACGCTCAAGAACGGTCATATCTCTTATGCCTCCATTTCGATGTCGAGCAGCTCCATGCTGCCGTATACACAGTGCTCGGAAATCTCGCGGGCTCTTTTGCGAGCAGAGGGCAGCGAGACGGCCTCAATCTTACGCTCGGTGACGTAACCGCCATTCTTGAACTGGGGATTGTGGCGGAAGAAAGTTGCCTTGTAGGACTTCGTTTTCATAGTTGACACTCCTTTGCGGTTTGGCTCCCGCGACGCCCTTTTGGGCGTTTCGGCCGTCGCCAGCGGCCATCGTCAGGCGGGGTTAGATGTTGGTTTTACGTGCGCCGGTCTCGGTGTGCTCCCACACGTCGACGGAGTATCCAGCAGCCCGAAACCTGTTTGCAAAGCTGCGGGCCTCCGCCTCGGACGACTTCCAAACG
>CALMCP010000036.1 GCA_937863095.1 uncultured Candidatus Saccharibacteria bacterium
TGAGTGAGTGTGATATAATAGAAGTATGACTGTAGAATTATTTAACCCACAAGACCACGAGATAGCCGTAACCGGCGACCCCACGCTTGATGTAGGTAATGCTAAATTGCGTGAAGAAGAAATAGCTACAGCACAGGCCGAGCAGGCCTCGGTAGCCGAGCAGGCCTCGGTAGCCGAGGTGGGCTCTGAGGCGTGGCAGAGGAAATTTCTGGACACTTTAGCTAAACATGCACTTGGAAATAGGGTAGTAGACGAAGGTTCTACTAAATCTAGTACCTATCATAAGGGTCTGCAGGAGCGGGGCGACTCTAATCATCCCGACTCTTGGATATACGGCTCGTAACATCAGGCAGTTTTGATAATCACACTGCCAGGCACATCCTTGTGTCTGGCATCTGTTGTCGTAACGATAAATTGGTGCTTCTCTATGGTTTCTTGGAGGAGTTTTTCGCGCGTGGCGTCGAGTTCTGAGAAGACGTCGTCCATGAGGATGATTGGTTCGGTTTGATGTTTCGACGTCTGAAGCTCCAGCTCAAGTAATTTAAAAGCTAGCATGATGGTGCGCATCTCACCTCGAGAGGCGACTTTGATGGCTGGCTGATTGTGCAGGGAGATGAGAAAATCTTCTCGCTGCGGTCCGCACGAGGTGTGGCCAGTTATAACTTCGTGGTCGCGTGAGCGCTGAAGCCGGTCGAGGAGAAGTTGCTCGTAGTTGTCCATAGTCACGGACGGCAGATATTCCACGCGAAAATCGGTCTGCTTGCCAGCCAGTGAGCTATAGATATTGCCCAGTCGAGCTTCATGAGTGTATAAAAATGCTGCTCGTGAGGCCGCGATGAGGCTGGCCAGTTGCACAAATTTGATGTCCCATGCAAAGAGGTGGTCGCGCCAAATCGACTGGTTTTCGGCGTGTTTTTTGAGCAGTTCGTTGCGCTGGAGGAGTGTCCGGTGAAATGCTCGAAGCGCTCGGTCATACTCGTTATCGACTCGGGCGATAAGCCCGTCTAGGAACTCGCGTCGCCTCGTCGGTGAACTACTGATGAGCCGCAGCTCATTTGGCTCAAATAGCACGACGGGCAGACGATGTTTGGCGGTCAGAATCTTGCTTTTATGGTCATTGATGGTAAAGGTTTTGCTGATACGCTGGCCGTCACGAAGCAGTTGCGTGCGACGAGTTTGGGCTGGCATGTCGAGCAAGATGGTTGTCTGGTCGTGGTCGTGGCGCATGCAGTCAGCCAGACTGCCGCGGAAGCTATTACCCCGAAGGGCAACGTATACGGCCTCGAGGAGGTTGGTTTTGCCAGTACCGTTTGGCCCGACGATGACCGTGCCGCGCTCGCTAAATGTCGCTTCGTAGAGTTCGTACGAGCGAAAATTGTGTAGTTTTATCCCGGAAACTCGCATAATAACACTCTTTATGGTAGCACAAGAGGGGTGTACTTTGGTATGATAGGAAGAAGAATAAATCGGAGGCCCCATGTTTGACACGAAACCATATGAAGAGAAGATTACCCAAGCAATCGCGCACTTTGAGAGCGAGCTGAGGAAGATTCGTACTGGACGAGCGCACGCTGGCATGTTGGAGAGCGTGTTTGTTGAGGCGTACGGCACCAAGATGCCGCTTAATCAAGTGGCGAATATCACCGCGCCGGAAGCGCAGATGATTGTTGTGACGCCATTTGACCCAAGCAATGTCGTAGCTATCTCTGCGGCGATTCGTGATAACCAGGGTCTAGGGTTCAACCCTTCGGATGACGGTCGCGTCGTTCGCGTGCCAGTCCCGAGCCTGACAGAGGAGCGTCGTCACCAGCTGGTCAAACAGGTCGGTGAAAAAGTCGAGGAAGCGCGTATCGCGATGCGCACTATCCGCCAAGATGCGCTCAAAGAAGCCAAGCGGATGAAAGATGCTAAAGACATCGGCGAAGACGACTACAAGCGTATCGAAAAGGAAGTTGATGACATCGTGGCGAAGACACAAGGACAGATTGACGAGATATTCAAGGCGAAGGAAAAGGACGTCTTGACGGTTTGATGACTGTGCGTTTTTCAGACCGCGTCAAAGCCTTAGGGTTACCGCTTGACGGGATAATCGTCATCGGGAGTGGCGTCTTGGGCGAACTGAATATCCGTCAGGCGGATGATGTTGATTTGGTGGTGACGCAGTCGGTGTTTGAGTCACTAGCGGGACGTGATGGGTGGCACTGTGTCGAAAAGCATGAGTCTCCAGTGTATATCAACGATGATTTGAAAGTTGAAGCGTGGCTTGATTGGGCGGCTCCTGACAAAGGGGGGTCTCGTGTGGACTTTGACGAGCTGCTACCACATACCGTTGTTTTGCATGGCGTACGGTTTGTAACGCTCGAGTACGTTCGTGCATGGAAGCAGTGGTGCGGTCGTGACAAGGACGTGAGTGATATAGCGTTGATAGATGCGTACCGGGAGTCAAAAGCATGAACGACGATATTCCACAGCATATCGGCTTTATCATCGATGGCAATCGCCGGTGGGCGAAGGAGCACGGGTTGCCGACCTATGAGGGGCATCTGGCGGGGTATAATGGCCTGAAAGACGTTCTGCTCGAGACGCTTGCTCGCGGCGTGAAGTACGCCAGCGCCTACGTTTTTAGTACGGAAAATTGGAAGCGATCAGAGGAGGAGATTGGTCACTTGATGGGCTTGTTGCTGA
>CALMCP010000037.1 GCA_937863095.1 uncultured Candidatus Saccharibacteria bacterium
CCCTTGTCATTGCCCGACTCGTTCGGGCAATCCAGTTCAGAATAATCACCCCATACTTTACTGGATTACCCGGATAAACCGGGTAATAACAATGCTTTGAGATTCGGGTATTGACAAAATAAACAATATTTGCTATAATGCAATCATAGCCCTCTTTCCTATGGGGCTTTTTTTTGTTAGTATAAGAGATATGGAACTAACTATCTCAAACATCAAAGCACGACAAATTTTAGACTCTCGGGGCAACCCTACAGTAGAAGCGGACGTAGTACTGTCTGACGGTACGGTTGGACGAGCGGCGGTGCCCTCTGGAGCGAGTACTGGGGCGCACGAGGCGCTTGAGCTGCGAGACGGCGCAACTGAGTACGGCGGCAAGGGAGTACTTCAGGCAGCGGCGAACATCCAGGGGCCTATTCGTGAAACACTGGTGGGTCAATCACCATTTGACCAAACAGCTATCGACGACATGATGCTCGGTCTGGATGGCACAAAGGACAAATCCAAGCTTGGTGCGAACGCCATCTTGGCAGTCAGCTTGGCGGTCGCTAAAGCGGCGGCTGCGTCGAGGAGGCTCCCGCTGTATCAGTATGTTGCAGAACTGTCGGGTACTGAGGCGAGCGCGATGAGTCTGCCGATGCCGATGATGAATGTCATGAACGGTGGCGAGCACGCGAAGGGCGCGACGGATATCCAGGAATACATGATAGTGCCTATCGGCGCGCAGAATTTTGCTGAGGCTATTCGCATGGGCGCTGAGGTATTTCACGCGTTGGCGAAGGTACTTGACGAAGAGGGATACCCGACAACCGTGGGCGACGAGGGTGGCTATGCTCCTCGAGTAAAGGGTGGTAATTTGGAGCCAATTAGCCTGGTTCTCAAAGCAATTGAGCGAGCAGGCTATACGCCGGGAGCCGATGTCGCGTTGGCGCTCGACGTAGCAGCAAGTGAGTTCTACAAAGATGGCGTCTACACACTGGCGACGGAGAATCGGACGATGTCGGCAGATGAGCTCATCGCGCTGTATGAGAAGATGATTGCCGACTATCCGCTGTTGTCTATCGAAGACGGGCTGGACGAGGAAGATTGGGCAAACTGGCAGGCGCTGAATGGTCGTATCGGTCAGGATGTGCAGCTGGTCGGCGATGATTTGCTGGTGACAAATACGGAGCGGCTGGAGCGTGCTATCAACGAGCGGGCGGCGAACGCTATCCTTATCAAGCCAAATCAAATCGGCAGCTTGAGCGAGACGATTCAGGCGGTCAAGATGGCGAAAAGTGCTGGCTGGCGCACGGTGATGAGCCACCGCTCGGGCGAGACGGAAGATACGACGATTGCCCACCTAGCGGTCGGACTCGGCACGGGGCAAATCAAAACCGGTTCCCTGTCGCGCTCAGAGCGCATAGCCAAGTACAACGAAATCATGCGTATCGCCGAGGCAAACCCAGGGCTGGCGCTGGCGCGACCGTTTGGAGTGGCGTAATGTCGGGGAAATTGATTCTCATCCGTCACGGCGAGTCAGAGTGGAACGCGCTTGGCAAATGGACCGGCTGGACCGATGTCAGTATCACGGACGAAGGTACGCGTTTGTCACGCGAGCTTGGCGAGAAGCTGGGTGACGTGCACATTGACGTGGCGTACAATTCTGAGCTGAAACGAACCAAAGAAACACTCGACGCCGTGCTCGAGGGCGTGGGTCAAACACCAGAGCGACGAGTGTCGGGTGCGGTAAATGAGCGCGATTATGGCGTGTACACGGGGATGCTCAAGGAAGAAGTTCGAGCGGAAATCGGCGAGGAAGCCTACCTGGCGCTGCGTCGTGGCTGGGACCGGCCGATTGAAGACGGCGAGTCTCTCAAGGATGTCTACACGCGTGTACTTCCCTTCTACTTAGAAGAAGTTGTGCCGCAACTGTTGCAAGGAAAAAATGTGTTGATTGTGGGCCACGGTAACTCTCTGCGAGCAATGGTCAAATATATTGACGGCATCTCCGATGATGACATTAGCTCGTTTGAGTTTGGCCATAATTGCGCAATGGTATATGACATTGGCGGTGATGGCCATCGAGTTTCCGAGGAAACGGTCGAGCTTTAGTCTCGAATAATCTCAATCTCATCGTCATCGTTGATGGCGATGATTTTTGATGGGAGGCTGTTTGTGATAGGACCGCTATCGACATAGACGGCGACAGTATCGCCGAAATAGCTAACAGCCTGCTCGATGTTCTCGGCGGGCTCGTGACCTTCGATGTTGGCGCTGGGTGCGAGGAGTGGGCCGGTCGCATCGAGAACACTCATGAGCTCAGGCTGTTTGACGAGACGAAAAGCCAGCGTGTTATCTTGGCGCTTGAGATGCGGCAAATAGTCACGCGGCACAGGAGCGACGATGGTGGTTGGCCGTTTCTTGCAGAGTTCAAGGTAGGTTGTGCGGTGCTCGTCGGTTAGGTTTGGGATGTCATGGATATTGGCAACGAGCAAGATGCAGCTTTTGCGCGGGTCGCGCTGCTTGGCTGCGTAGAGTTTGTCGACTGCACGCTGTATCTTGGCTGACGCCAAGATACCATATATGGTATCGGTTTTGAGCACAACCAAATCGCCCTGCTGGAGGGCGATACTTGCTTTGGTTGAGTCGGTGGTTATCATCGAGAGACGTTACTCAGCGATTTCGACACCCATTGAACGAGCTGAGCCAGCGACGACTTTCATAGCACCTTCGATGTCGATGGCGTTGAGCTGGTCGCGCTTGGCTTCGGCGATTTCCTCGAGCTGTTTGCGAGTGATTTTGCCAACTTTTTCACTGTGTGGTTTGCCACTTCCCTTTTGGATGCCAGCTTTTTCACGAATCATGTCGTCAACTGGCTGCCCGAGCGATTTCCACTCAAATGTGCGGTCTTCGAAGACTTGGATGTGAACGATGACGTCCTTGCCCATCAGGTCTTTGGTTGCGTCGTTAAATGGATTGATAAAATCCATCATGTTGAGACCCCACTGACCCAGCGTCGAGCCAACAGGAGGTCCTGCGGTCGCGCGGCCGGCAGGGATGCGTAGTTTCAAGTTACCAATAACTTTTTTTGCCATAATATACTCCGATTAGTTGTCAAGTTTATAACGTTTGCAAGTTTCGTGTTGGCTAGTTCACGGCCATCATTCTCTACTTGCTAACGAGTTATCTAGCTACCTAGCTAACTTTTCCGTGCGTAACGTAGAAATTATAGCGCAGATAGTGGTATAATGCAAGGCATGAAGGCGCGCATGTTGCTTACCTCGCAGCGTATCACAAATATGTTTGGTGCGGTTGGCTATAGCGTGCTGCTGGTAAACTATGCGCTGGTGGCAGCTATCGTGCTGTGGTGGTTGATTCAAAGCGGACATGGAGACGTGCTCGGCATACCGCCCGCTCAGGAAACACCGGTCATCGAGGAGCTGACGGACGCTGGAGAGCCATCGCTCATCTTGAGTATCTTTGCCTATGCCGTGACTATCGTTATGCTGTTGGTGGTGCTGTTCGTGACGGTGACGCTGCCCTACTGGCTAGGGCGAAGCGGCTCATACATGCTGAAACGACTCATCCGACTTGTTGTTGAACCGCTGACACCGGCGGCACTACTGCTTGGAAAAATCATCGCCAATGGTATCGTCGCGGTTCCGATATTGCTTATCGTCGCCGAAAATATCAGCGGTATCGCTACACTGTTGTTTGTCGCAGGGCTAGTACTGCTGACGTTGGTACTCTTTCTCCTCCAGCACTATCTTGCACGGATGAACGGGCTGGAAGCGAAAGAGATATGGTAGGTATACTGTCTTAAAACCCTCATAGCCTCCCGCCTCCCCACCGTGTCATACCCCGACTCGTTCGGGGGTATCTAGTTAAAAAACAATGTAACTAATGTATGTTTACAGGATTACCCGGATAAACCGGGTAATGACGGAGAGGTTTTGATACTCAGGTTACACTTTCTTGACTTGCAGTGCGTCCAGCTCGACAGATGTGTCACGGCCAAACATACTGACCATGACTTTGATTTTGCCTTTTACGGCATCTATTTCGGCGACTGAGCCATCAAAGCCCTTGAATGGACCATCGGTGATAGAGACAACCTCGCCCTCTGAGAGGTCTATCTGGTGTTTCGGCTCTTCAACGCCCATGCGCTTCTTAATCTTGCGCATCTCATGCTCGGAGACGGGGGTTGGCGTTGTGTCGGCACCGACAAAGCCAGTCACACCAGGAGTGTTGCGGACGATGTACCATGTCTCATCGGTCAGTTTCATCTCGACGAGTACGTAACCCTGGAAGATTTTCGCATCGATAACTTTACGTTTGCCGTTTTTTATCTGAATCTGTTTTTCTTTCGGGACGATACAATCAAAAATCTTGTCGGCCATATCCACTGCGTTGATGCGCTGCTTGATGCTCTCGGCAACTTTTTCTTCATAGCCACTATAGGTGTGGATAGCGTACCATTGGCGACTGTCGTCATAGCGATGTTTAGACATATAAAACTCCTTATCCTAACATTAGTTCAAATAGTTTGGTAAATCCCATGTCGAGTAGCAAAATAAATACTACAAATACCGCTGAGAACAGCAGTACAGCAAGTGTCATGCTCCACGTCGCGCCGCGGGTTGGCCAGCGAACTTGCTTGAGCTCACGCCATGCACCACGGAAGTAGTTGCCGAGGGCGACAAATGGGTTTTTCGTTGCGACGTTGATGTCGCGAGCAACTGGTGCTAACTTCTTTTTATTGGTCTTTTTTACCGCTGGTTTTGTCGTTTTGGTGGCTACCGGTGAACTCTTGACGGCCTTTTTTGGTGCGTCATCGGTCGCCGTTATCCGGCGAATGTTTGTTTTCTCAGATGTCGTGGACGGTTTTTTGGCCATGCTATCTCCCAAATTAAAAAGTCTGTTCTCACAGACTGTCAAGTACCACTATAGCGGAGCGGTGCAAGAATTGCAAGCGTGCCCTCTTGTTTGCTATGATAAGACACAATGATAGTCGTGCTTATGATTCAGCTCAACATCCTGGCTTTTGCAGCGTTGGTGTTTACAGCGCGCAAACTTCTGCGAGCGTACCGGCACTATCGCTACAGGGTGATTGAATTTCCCAAGCTGTCGGCTGATGAGCTGCCAGCAGTCAGCGTCTGCTTGCCTGCGCGCAACGAAAACGGTTCGATGACCGATTGTCTGGAAAGTGTGCTGGCGAGCGACTATCCGAAACTGGAAATTATCGTACTGGACGACGACTCGAGCGACAATACGTCAAATCTGATCAAGGCATTTGCTCACTCTGGCGTGCGATTTGTGCAGGGCGCAGTGCTGCCCGAGGGCTGGCTGGGCAAGAACTACGCGCTCCATACATTGCTCGAAGAAGCGAGTGGGCGCTACGTGCTGTTTATGGACGTCGACACGCGTCTGTCGACGACGACGATTAGTCAGCTGGTCGCACACGTTATCGCTCGCGACCGTGACATGGTGTCGGTCATCCCGCAGCGGTATGATACCTATCGTCCGAGCGCATGGATGGGAACGCTGCGGTTTTTCTGGGAGCTGCTGCTCGATTCGCCGCGCCGTCCTGGCTCATCGGCGGCGCTGTGGATGGTCAATCGTCACTTCTTGAGCGATGAGCTACGAGGGTTTGAGTCCTGGCGCGACCAGATACAGCCGGAGCTGTACATCGCTCGTGAGTGTTTGCGCCGACATGGCTACACGCTGCTGGTGAGTACACCCGCGCTTGGTGTGAGTTTTGCAAAAAAGTGGTCATCGCAGGTGGAGTCAGCGCGGCGGATGTTGCTGCCTGGGTTTTATAATTCCACACTCGGCGTGTTAGTCGGCGTGGGCATGCTGTTGGCTATCATCTTGCCGCAAGTGGCGTGGATAGTGGCGGTGCTCGAGGGGAATTGGCTGTTGTTTGCGGCTGAGTTTGTACTAGCGGTATTTCTGGCGGGCGTATCAGCGGCCTACTTTGGACTGGTCTGGCGCAGCCGGCGTGTCATTGGCGTGCTGCTGACACCATGGATTGCCTGGCAAGAACTGTGGCTACTCATCGCAAGCGCTATCGGCTATCGCATGGGGACGATAACTTGGAAGGGCCGTCCTGTCGGTCGACCGCCAAAGCAGCGAACAGTGGTTGACTAACGTTCTCGGGGTAAACTAAAGCTAAAGGTAGAGCCGTGGTTGATGCGGCTTTCGACGTTGATTTTACAGCCGATTTTTTTGGCTAGTTTGGCCGAAACATACAGCCCAAGTCCAGTACCGCTTGTTTCACGAGTGCGGAAGTCCTCGGCGCGGTAGAAGCGTTTGAAGATGTTTTCGAGGTCAGCCTTGCGTATGCCGATGCCCGTGTCGGATATGCTGAATGTTACAGTGTCTTTTGTGCTTTTGACGTGAAGAGTCACAGAGCCTTCTTGGGTGTATTTGATAGCGTTGGTGATGAAGTTTTGTAGCAGTTCGTGGAGGTAGAGCCGTGATGCCTTGACGGTGCCCGGGTGGCCGACGATGTCGAGATTGAGGACGAGGCCTTTGGCTTCGGCCTGCGATGCGTAGTCGCCGTGGAGTGCGTGCGCGAGTTCTCGTGTATCGATGTCTTCCGGCGTGTCCGATGCGCCACGCTCGGCGCGTGAAAGTGTGCTGAGGTCGTTAATCATCTTTGCAAGAAAGAGAACTTGCTTGTGGGCCTCCACAACCGCTTGTCGAGACTGTTTGGTTGAGCCGCGTTCGGCAAACAGCTCGGCATTGTCGAGTGAGCCCTCAGCGATAGTGACTGGCGTACGCAGCTCGTGACTGACGACGCTGATAAACTCGTCGCGCTCCTCCTCGAGGCTTTTCATACGAGTGATATCGCGGATGATGAGGACGTAGCTATCAGCTTTGGCTGATGTACCGCTACTGCTCTGCACTGGTGCAAAAGTTGCTTCAAGGCGCAGCAAATCATCCTGGCCTATACGCATGATGATGTCATCGCGCTTGCGGATGGAGCTGTCTTTGGCAAGCTCTTTAAAGACATCGAGCGGCTCGCCATCGATGGTCTCAAGCGTGAGGAGCGTGGCAATCTTCTTGCCATCGATGTTGTCGTTGGTGTCGAGGATGTTGAGCGCGGCAGCGTTATATGTTTTGACAGTGCCTTTGCGGTCGATACTGAACACGGCGTCGATGAAATTATTGATAAGCATCTGCGCTCGTTCGCGCTCGGCCTCTTCGCGAGCACGACTCCGTTCTAGCTCGAGGTGTGATGTCTGCTGCTGAGCGTAGATAAGCACAATAACTAGTGCGGTTGTGGCGATTGCTACCATCGTGAGCATGCCATGGATGGCCCACTCGACATTTCCCGGCTCGAGCACGACGGTATCGACGATGGTGATGAGCATCAGACTGGCGATGCCATAGGTCATTCCTCGATTGCCAAGCATGGCGTAGGTCGCGACCAGCAGAAGTACGATATACGCGGCAAATGGTGTTGCCATGCCGCCGACTAGCCAGATTTGTAGCGCGGCGAGTGTGTAGTAGAGGGTGATTTCGATAGCACTGGTCGTGTTGGTACGAGACGGTGTGGCGGTAAAGGTGAGCACTCCAAGTGCTACCCATGCGACCGACAAGATGGTGAGAGTGACGGCGTTTGGCGGCAAGCTCGTGTGAGCCGGCGTAATGACCGAAAACCCGAGCAAGAGTGAGTAGAGGAGCATTGACACGGGAGCAGCAAGCGCCCCATAACGGAGCACCTGTCGTGCTAGACGGGTGTCTCGTTGTGTAGATGTTTGTTGAACGAGCTTCACTGCGCTTCCCACCTTGCCACCCATAGTTTTACTGCAGATGTATGCTGTAGTTAGTGCCGCCGTCGGCAGCTTGCTGGAGGTCTATCGTATAGGTGGCCTGCTGGTCGCCGATGCTGACTGTCCACTCTTCGGTATACGACCCGGCTCCGGTTTGTTGGCTGTGAATCGAGAGAATTTCGAGATTGCCGACCGCACCAGTCGTGACGGTGTGTACGTCGTGTAGTTTCTTTACAAGTGTGTCCTGCAGTTGGGCATCAGCGACCGTGCCGAGGCTATTGAGAACGGTGAGGCCGTCTGTTCCTGCGCTCTGCTCCAGCGAGGAACTGCCTGTTGTGTTGAGTTGCTGCTGCGCGTTCCTCTCGAGGCTATTGAATACAACAATGGAAATCACAATAGCAACAACCGTACCGATGACCATCATGATACTGTTGAGGATGATACCAGTGAGGCCAAGACCGCCTGGTTGACCAGCTCTCTTTGATCGGGACTTCGAAACAATTGACAAGATGAGGCCGATAAGTGGCGCGAAGAACGCTAGTACGATACCAGCGATGCCAAGGCCTTTGCCTGGGTCAGCAGTTGGCTGTGCGTATACCTGAGGAGGGGGCACTGCCGGTCCTGGATACACGGGTGGCTGGGGTTGGTTGTTTGGCTGCATGGTAGCTATCTCCTATTACACTTGTTATGCTTGATTATACAGCAAAAACCTCGCTTTGCACTAGATGTGTGGCGTGTGTTGTTTCAGTTCACGGCGGTGCTGCTTGTAGTCGGGGTCGTACTGCTGGACGAGGCTCCAGAACTCAGTTGAGTGATTCATGTGCGAGGTGTGGCAGAGCTCGTGTATAAGCACATAGTCGATAAGCTCAAACGGTAGTGTCATCAGGGAGATATTTAAACTGATAGTCCCGCTGGATGAGCAACTTCCCCATCGGCTGCTGGCGTGCGTGAGTTTTGTCGACGTGTAGGCGAACCCGTGCTCGCGAGCGATGTAGCTCAGGCGTCGCGGTAGATAACTCTTGGCCTCTTTGCGTAGGGCTTTGATGATGTGTGCACGGATGTCCTGCTGCAAGGCAGGGCTTTCGAGCTGCTGCTTTTCAGGCGCTCGGACAATGATTGACGTGCCGCTAGCGGTTACGCTTGAAGGCCCGGGGACGGTATGGATGACCAACGAGTGACTTTTGCCTATCTGCTGGTCGTCGGTGTAGAGGGTCTGTTGTTCGCTGAGCAGAGCGCGGATGTCGCTACGTGAGCGGTTGATGAGCGAAGTGATGGCAAATTTTGGCGTAAAACGTGGTGCTGAGACGCGGAGACTACCGTTCGGCGCTAAGCGAACGGCGATTTTTGATGCGCCGGGACTCGTGCGGATAGTGATGGTACCGAACTCTGGGTCGGTGATGTGCGCCATGGAGCTATCCTACCCTGTTACGAGTTGGCGTTGCTGGTCGAGCTGGCGGTGCGACGGGCGCGGCTGGACGAGCACTGGCTTCGACCAGTCGTTTGAGGACAGTCCGAGCCTGGGTAGCCTGAGTGTGTTTACCACTGATGACCGCGTGCCGCTCTTTTTTGGTTGGAGGCATGAACGCTTGCATGCGAGCTTTGTATTCACCGCTCGATATCATCTTGAGAGCCCGCTTCTTGGCAGTTTCTGGCTCGGTCTGCACCCAGACGAACAGAACTTCGTAGCCCTCCTTCTTGCAAAAATTGATGAGTGATTCTCGCTCTTCTTGCGTGTCGAGGTGGCCTTCGAACAGTATCACCTGTCGCGTCTTCATGATTTGATGGAGCACGTCCGCCGCCATCTCGGTGCCAGCGTCGGGAGTGTGAGCGAGCCGACGGAAATATTCCTCATCCACCAGGGGTACCTTGAGGCTCTCGGAGAATGCTTCTGCGAAATATGTCTTCCCTGTTCCCGGCAGCCCAATCATCGCAATCACGTGCGGTACAGTCAAACTCAACGACTTCATAGGCGTATTATACTACAGATTGTGGCGGCAACAAAACTTGACAAATATGAGTAGTTTGTGATATAATGAAAGGATAGGCCTGCGTACTCTACATAGCAAGGAAACCTAACCGCTATCTCTCATATCTCGAATAGGATTGCGACGCACGTTACGGATGAGCGGCACAATCACGGCACTCATGCCAACTCCGAAAATTATCACAACAACAGACCCGACAAGCACACTGTCAAAACCGATGAGGCTAAAAGTATCGAGACCATCGAAGATGCCATAGGCGACAGCTACATAGCTGGCGACTGCATCTCTATAGAGTAATTCTATGACTGTCGCTCCCGCCACTCCAAGTAAGCACGAAAATAGCACGATAAGCGATGCTATTAGGATGCTATATGTCATGTAGATGCCGACAATGTCGTGGCGCTTAGCTCCTAATGCGCGAAATATTGCCGTCTCGTGGCGGCTATCAATAATAACGCGGGCCATCGTGAAGCTCATCACAATCGCAGCAATTGCTACTGCAATGAGCAATGCAAGCCAAGCAACCCCGCTCATCCTCTCGTTGATGTCATCTATAAGAAGGTAATTGGCGGCACCATACACTTGGCTTGTCCAAGCCTTGTCGCAACCGTCGGTATCATAGCCCGGACAAGTGTAGGTGTCCATGAAGGATTTGGCGTCGGCGACAGAAGAGAACGCGATGATAGCAGGCACTACGCCCGCTGCAGTAAACTTTTCACTACTCAGGCCAAAGCTATCGACTGAAGATTGAAGGATGTCTTTGTGCTGATTTGCCTCGAGAAGTCTCTCATAGAGCTGGCTGGGAATAAATACCCCACCTTGATATTGAGCACTAAGAAGTGAATCAACAAGAGAAGGAAGGTCGTCTAGATTAGTAGCAATCATGGAGCTGGCCGGCATCATGCCGACAATCTGGAACGTGAGGAGCTGCGTCGTTGGCTGAGTATGTATGCCTGCAGCCTTCTGGTATTCCTCAAGCTTTGCATCGACTACTTTCTGTGCTGAAGTGCGAGTATCCTCGTTTACCGTAACGGGAGCACATGTGTCTGTAGGTAAGTTAAAGGTAGTAACAGGCTTCTGTGCGGTGTCATCATTGCTTGTTGTCTGATTTTGCCGCATTGCCTCCTGTATCAGACTTCGCTCTGCACCATTGCGATAACATGCCTGATACGTAAAGCCATTGATTTTTTCCTGTAGTGTTTTCATCCATGCAATCTTCTCTGCCGAGCCACTTGGCTCATCTGCAAGATGTAACTTTTCACCGAAAAATTTAACAGCTTCCTCTTTGGTGATAACAACAGGAATAGCAGTCTTATTTTCACGGCGCGCTTGATTTTCTGGCAAAATATACCTCTTTATCAGAGATTGGTCGGTAAAAGTGTAACTAGAGTTTTGTATCGCATCAGAGCCTGGTATGTCGGGGTCTACGACTTTGCTTAAATCCTCTTTGCCACCGGATAGATAGGCAGTATCTGCATAGGAGATTGAAGCGTAGCGATTGTGGTAGTACGCCGTGGCACCTCGAGCATCGGCTATCTTGCGTAGCTCGGCGGTCGTTGCGTTCGTCGAAGCGAGCCATGCATATTGAAGTTCAGTAACATACAGCTGATAAGCTGGCGATTGGCGATTGATGACCTCCTTTGCGTTACCGAGAGCGTCTTTGTCTCCGAAGGGGCTTGGTTTTAGGATAGGGTCAACTGTACTTTCATCAAAAGTAACTCCGTACTGCGCTGCAAGCTTCTTCTGACTATCTGTGTATCGTTTTTGTAAATCGAGTAGATGTGCCCTTAATGTATCGGACGGGGTCTCCATCATAGACCCAAAGCCCATCACTTCATTAGGCACGACCGGACTCACTGACACAAGATATTTTTCATTAAGTGCGGTTCTTAAGTACGAGTCGGCGCTTCGTGACGCACCTGTTAGTATAAGTATACCGGCAATAACGATACCAAAAACAAGAGCAGATACGGAAACCGTCACAATAAGTAGCAGTCTCTTTGTTTTCAGCTTTGTGTGCGCTAGTTTCAATGCGTAAGATGGTCGAATCATACAATAGCTCCGTCTTTTAGTTCGAGGGTGCGGTCAGCTTGACGGGCGATGTTGGCATCGTGCGTCACGACGACGATAGTCGTACCGAGCGTGTCGCAAATGTTTCGAAACAAGCTGATGATGGACTCACTATTTACCGAATCGAGATTGCCGGTCGGCTCATCTGCCAAGATAATGCGTGGACTATTCATCAAAGCACGAGCGATAGCAGCGCGCTGAACCTGCCCTCCCGATAGTTCTCTGGGAAAGTGTTTGGCGCGCTCGGCTAGTCCAGTGCGTCGAAGCAGTTCTTCTGCCTTAGTATCAATGAAGTTCTTTTGTTTGTTCGTAAACATGGCGGGTACAGCGAGATTATCTTTCAAGCGTAGGAACGGCTGTAGGTAGAATGACTGAAAGATAAAGCCGACAGAGTGTTGGCGCAGCTCACTTAGCGCATTGTCGCCAAGATTGGCTGTATTTTTGCTCTCAATTATCACATTGCCCGAGGTGGGCCTATCAAGACAGCCAATCATGTGCAGAAGTGTACTCTTACCACTCCCACTGGCACCAGTGATAGCCACAAACTCCCCTTTATCAATTGACAGCGATACGTCGCGCAGAGCTTCCACTGTCTGGCCACCAAGCTTATAACGCTTGGATACGTTTTGCAGCAAAATAACCTCGTTAGTATTCGAAAAAGGATGTGGAGCAATTGTGGAATTAGTATCACCATTGGCCAGTAGCTGTTGTTGATACCGCGTTAACGCAGCATGCGCTACTGAAATGTCCCCATCAAATAGAGATAAAAATGCTTTTATTTCATAGTCTTGAATATTTGCCATGCCCACTTTTGCCTATCATACGACTGAATGCTCCTGTGGCTAGTATAACAGAATAGATGCCAAACGAATATCGATGCTTAAATATTGCTGAAGTTCATGATATACTCTTAATTGCCCGAGGAAACTCCTCGGCGTTTCTAGTAGAGAGAGTCTTAACATGAAGACCCTGAAGAAGAAGATTGTGTCCGCCCTCGCGGTGGCGACAATCACGGTCAGTGCAGCCTTTATGGCACCGGTCACTGCGAACGCCACCGGCAATCCCGCCAAGCTCGACAAGGGTGATTTCACCCAAGCCTGCAAGACGCAATACGGTCAGGCTGGCTGGGTTGCGCACTTGATGGGCAGCACTGCCTACGATTGGAAGTGCGTCTACAACAACAACTTCTCCAATCAGAAGAGCGTCAGCGTCAACCAGTACTGCATGCAGATCTGGGGCGTCTGGGCTGCTGCGCCCGTCGTGAGCGACCCGTACTCCTGGAAGTGCCAGGGCTACTAGGAGCGACACCCCCGGCCGTCCTTGTGGCGGTCGGGGGCATTCCATATATGAACGAGATTCATCCTGTCTTACGGATGGCTGCCGAATCTATTGTTAGTATAATTAGTGTTTTCTGACGGGAAAAGGGAGTAAAATAGGACTATGAATTACAAGGGAACAATCGTCGAAGAAAGCCTACTGGATAATAGGCTGATTAATAGTTTTAAGATCAAGAAATTTCACATTTCGAATGCTGAAAAACCGGAGAATCGCTGGCATGTGTATGAAGTTGAAGCTACGCAGACGCAAATTGACGAATTAGTCACACAGCTGAAGCCAACCGGCTGGTATACGCACTTTTGGCACGGTGATGATGTGATTGTTGTGTTCCCAGGCAGGAAATTTGAGATAAAGCATTCTATCCAAGAAACGTGGAAGGATGCGATTACGTACGGTGAAAGCTTGGGCATCCCCGTTGAGCAACTCAATTTTAGGGTTGATGAGTAGTGTGAATACCTGCAAATTGCAAAGCAAGAATTGAGGAATAGTGTGCTATATTGATGAGTAGAGGACGTCGCTCTTGCTGGACAGCTTGGGCCGCGTTCTCTTTTTTGTTGCACTCAACTATCCAACAATACCAATGCCCTAGACGGCAGATTTGGTGTCTGGAAAACCAAGCTCAGAGCCCATCGTGGTTGCTCAAAACAGCGAAAGTTTACAATCCTGCGTAGTTTCTTCTCTGATGGAACAGATGAGGGGAGCAACGGTATTTGAATATTAAGCCAAAATATCTTATCTTTTAATGGCTATTTTCAAGGGGAATCTCCACCTGTGACACCTTTGCCATGCGACTCCGTGCCGGCAAGCCGTTACGTAAAGTAAAGGAGGAAGCCATGCGCAGCATAGCAGAAAAAACACAAACTCTAACCGTCGAGTACAATGGGTGGACGAATCGCGAGACGTGGCTCACGAACCTATGGCTGAACATTGACATGGGTAGTTACGAGCAACTACAGGAGATCTGCCGCAAGGATTGCGAGGTATGGGAGAAAGCTGAAGCGCTTGAGACGCAGTTCCAAGACCAGCTTGAAGATATGTACGACTATCCGACCTTTTGGTCAGATATCATCGGCATAGCGCTCGATAGAGTGGACTGGTACGAGATTGTCAAAATGAATCAGGAGTGAGCCTGATGCGTCCCGAGCAAGACGGTAAAAGGCTCAACACTAAGCCCGAATCTAATGTGCCTTTTCGAACCAAGCGTGCTCAAGTTTACTGCGCTTTGATGTGACTTTGTGCCAATCGATACCATCAGATACGATCGCTTCGTCGTCCGTAATCGGCACAACTTTATACGCATCCTTGTATTTCGCGATAATAGCCTCAATGGCACTACTGCGCTCGGACATATCATAATGCGGCATCGGCACAATATCGATAAGACCTATGCCTTTTGTGGACGTCAGGCTTGGGCCGTATTTGGGATCATCAAGACTTGAACATGGTTCGATATCGGGACCAGCAATTAAGGCGCCGGCGCTCGCCCCCACATAAAGTCGGCCACGCTCCATAAACTTTGCGAGTACTGTGTCAAATCCCGTGTTCCGTATTTGCTCCAGCAGATAGTACGTATAGCCCCCGGCGATGTAAATGAGATCGACATCGTTTAGACTCTCAGTTAGTCGTTCTGTTGGAGTGCTGGCGAGGTCGAGTTCGGTGTAGCGGAATCCCATGCGTGTTAATACGTCCCGATCTTTGTCTATCCACCACACGTCTTTGTCGGGATTTCCTGCCGTGGGTATAAAGACCATGTGGAGCGTTTCGGGTGGCCGCCCAACAAAATCCTTAATGGCTTCCAGTCCACTTGAAATCAGGAGTATCTTGTTCATAGACTAATTATAGCAAAAACTACACAATCTCATATTCCCGAATTTCACAGTTCTTCATTGGGCTGAGGCGCATATTTCCAGCGAGAGGCAGACCGTTTACGTAGGCATGTACAGCCTGATGTACGCCACCGCTTGAAACGACTAGCACGGAATCAGCTTTGCCGTAGGTAGCTTTGAGACTATCTAAAGCCATGTAGATGCGCTCAAAAAAATCACGTATCGGCTCGATACCTTCAATCACCTCACTTCTGTCAAAATTGAATGCCTCATGCCATGCAATGGCGTCGAGGTAAGTGGTAGTTGATAATTCCTTCCAGGCATCGTCTAGTAGTATATCGAGGTGGTGAAATTTATTGATGATTCTTGAAGTTTGTACAGTCCGTTGTAAAGGAGAGCTAACTATAGCATCGAAGGTAACATCTCTCAGCCGTTCGGCAAGCTGCTCGGCTTGCGCTATGCCAGCAGCATTAAGCGGTTCGTCAAATTGGGCAGTCTGGGCTTGTTGTAAGCCGGAGTTAACATCCGTCTCGCCATGACGTACAAAGTATAGTTTCATGTCTCGATTATACGCTACTCCCATTGAGTCGAGAGTCAGAATTGGGATACAGGGCTTCGATTATCAGTGACATTGTTGGCAGATATTTATCTGGGTTATTACGCACGTCCTCAAAAAACTCATCTTTGTCTACCCATTTAACTTGCTCAACTTCTGTGGGCTGTAACACGAATTGTTCTTCAGACCAATCGCACGTCGCGGTAAACCATTGGCAAAATGAATGACGAGGGGTGGTGAATTTCATTTTTGGCCCTAATATAAATTCAACACCAGTCAGTCCGATTTCTTCCTCCGCTTCTTTATAGGCGTTTGATTCGTAGGTTTCGCCAACCTCAAGCGTGCCCGCCGCAGCTGGACCCCACTTACCGGGGTCTTTGTCTTTTGTTAATAGTCGCTGGGCGATAAGCACTCGGTTTTTGTTGTTTGTTAACCATAAACCTGAGCTACGAAAATAGTCATTAATAAAATCAATCTCATTACGTGGCTTTGCACCTATGAGGTTGTCTTGATCGTCTACGATTTGATATAAGTCCCGTGTTGTCATGCTTCGTACTCCCACCCTGGCTGCCATGCCTTATTTTTGCGCCAATCATTTTCAAACGCTTCTTCCCAGGTCATGTCTTTTAGTAAAACATCGAGTGCAAGCTGTGGGGCCTTGTGAGCAACGATTGCGATGTGTTTACCTTCGTATTCCTTTTTGATGAAATTAATAAAGTCATTAACCCTTGCTTTAACGTCTTCGTAACTTTCTCCATTCGGCATAGGTGTAGCGATACACTTTTCTTGCATGGGCTCTACGATATCCGAATCCTCGCCGTTTAAATCGCCGTAATTGCATTCCCTTAGGCGTTTATCGGAGTACTGTGGATATTTATTGCCCCAGGT
>CALMCP010000038.1 GCA_937863095.1 uncultured Candidatus Saccharibacteria bacterium
CAGCATGCGGTCAATCGGCACCACCCGATTTGCATGCAGCAGTGCGTCAATTTTGCAAAAGCGTTCCGTCCTGTCCATGTGGTCGAGAAAATTTCATCGGTGGCTCATTCTATGAGCCACTGCTATGCAAATACTCCCCTCATCAACAAAGCCCAGGAGGACGTGGATGAGTGTTTTGAACTCTATCGAGCCTGTCGCGAGACAAATTTGTCTGACGCAGCACGCCCAAGCGCGTGTGCAACAGCGCGGGCTCGACCGCGTCGTCCTTGACTGCCTTCTGCGGTACGGCCGACGGGAGTTCGACCATCGCGGCGGAAAAATCCTCAGGTTTGACCGAGCTTCGTTGCGTGAAGTGTCGAGAAATGAGCCAGCGAGTTTGTGGGTCAAAGCACTTGAGGCGCGTTCCCTCTACGCAGTCGTCAGCGTGAACGGAACTGTGATTACGACTGGGCACCGCTTTCGACGGGTTCTGCGGGATAGGAGTATTTCGTCTTTTCGAGCCCGACCTGACGCGAACTCCCGGCTGTAGAGGCCGGAATTAGAGCTCGTCTCAAAAGAGCATGTGCTGCAGGGGAATGGTCAAAAGAAAGGCCTCCATTACATTTGCTTGCACCCCTCATCAGGGTCGACTTGAACCGGGAGGCCGCGCACTCGTGGGGGCGGCGCTCCAACTCACAACAACACCGTCCAAAACATGGATACGAAGGGCAGCAATTGCAGAAGTTAAGCGGAAAACTTCGTCACTCAGCCTCGGATTTGGTCAATTTTTCCGCGTGCTCCCACCTCACGCATCTAGACCTTTCCAACTTGGCACAACCGCTGCCTAAGGCGGAGGACACCGAGGAGATGGTGCTGATTCAGCAAAAAGGCTTTGCCCATGAGGCACTCTACTGGGAGCATCTGAAAGCAGAGCGTGGCCGAGTGGTTGACCTGTCGAATTTCGGGCCGGCAGATGAGCACCGCCATGACGCGACACGACAGGCTTTGACCAGTGGCGCGGAGGTAGTGTTCCAAGCCACGCTACTGAGTGACCCCTGGGTGGGTCATGCGGATTTCTTGGTTCGCGTGGAAAAGCCGTCAAGGTTGGGTAGCTTCAGCTATGAAGTAACCGACACCAAGCTGGCTCGTAGCAGCCGGGCGAAGTTTCTGCTGCAGCTGTGCCTGTACTCCGACATGTTGGCCGAGGTCCAGGGCGTAATGCCAGAGCACATGCACGTGGTGCTTGGCGATGGGCGCCAGGAGACCTTTCTGGTAGGCGATTACTTACGGTACTTCCGGCGACTGAAAGCCAGATACCTGGATTGGGTCAGTGCCGCAGAGTGCCAGAGCTATCCGCAAAAAGTCGAGCGCTGCGGTCAGTGCCGCTGGCGCGAACTGTGCGCCCAGCGATGGGAGAAGGACGACCACCTGAACCGTCTGGCCAACATTGCGCAAACGCAAATCGTAAAGCTGCAAACTTCCGGCATTGTCAGCATGCGCGCTCTCGCGGAGCTTCCGCCTGGGCAATCTGTACCCCGTATCCAGCCTGAAACGCTGGACCGCCTGAGGCATCAAGCTGAATTGCAGATTGCTTCCGCCGACAGCGGTCAGCCCATCTACGAGTTGCTGCCCCAGAGCGATAACAAGAGGTTCTCGCGCTTGCCAAGACCAAACCCCGATGACCTATTCTTTGACATGGAGGGCGACCCCATGGAGGACGGAGGGCTGGAGTACCTCTTTGGCCTTTACTTCTTTGAAGAGGGAAAGTCGGTCTTCAAGCCATTTTGGGCACACAGCCGAAAGGAGGAACGGGTCGCTTTTGAAGCATTTATCGACTTCGTCAGTTCCCACCTGCGCCAGTATCCAGAAGCCTATGTCTACCACTACGCGCCATATGAAACGACAGCGCTCAAGCGCCTGATGTCGTTGCATGGAACCCGTGAGGCGCAGGTGGATGACCTCCTGCGGCAGGGCAAGCTGGTGGACCTTTATGCAGTAGTGCGCGAGTCCGTTCGGGTGGGCGAGCCCAGCTACTCCATTAAATCTATCGA
>CALMCP010000039.1 GCA_937863095.1 uncultured Candidatus Saccharibacteria bacterium
GTTTGCGATACCACGCATGATATCCCATGCTTGGTAGAGTGATGATGACGTATTGCTCACCTCGAGCTCGCGTACTGTCAAAAAGTCCTCTATCCAGCCGTAAATCGTGTCAACACCTTTGGCAATCCACATGGACGGCCCGCATATCATCCAGCCGATTTGGTCGATATTGCACCCTTGCCCTCCTGTGTTTTGTGGATAGGCTGCACTGTTAATCGCCGTTTGCTCGTAGGCTGTTCGGCGCCAATCGTTTGGTGGAGTGAAGGTAAACTGACTCAATGTGGCTGACGAGGCACTCTGTAAATCTGAGCCCGGCGCAAAACTAACCACAGAGATGGTTTGTTGTCCGGCGCTTGAGTCTGAGTTGTAGCTCGAAGCAAACACTAGTGTTCCGTCGGCGAAGCCCATGTTTTTGATGACTTGCTTGTTCATGACCGACGCATGAGTTGTGCCGTCAACTGTCACGTTGCCATTGGCGTCCCACGCGGCATCGGCCAAAACGGTAGTAGAAAAAGTGAGTATGCCAGCAAACACGCTTACTAGCAAGCCGGCTAGTAGCATGACTAAAGTGTGCGATTTACCAGAGGTAAATCGACCTCGCATACGAAACCACTCCATTACCTTTATGGTAGCATTTTGTGGTAAAAAAGTCAATAAAAATGTAAAGAAATGAACAGAGGTGTGGTCACTTAGCAAACATATTGGACGCCGTTGACTTGACGGGCAAGCTTCCGGTCAAAAGTGTACAGGGGTAGAGCTTTTTGTATCTCGGCGTAGGCAGCAAGGCAGCAGTCTTCGAAACTGAGGGCGGGGTGATTGACATACGTCGGGAGGGCTTGCTTGAGGAGTGATGCGTTACAGTTGACCGAGTCGAGTCTCGCAAACTCCAACAGAAGCGTTTGGATGGTTGGCCGACTGACGCCATAGTATCGCTCCAACACATGCGCCACTTCGACGAAAACGATGTCTGCGACCTCAAACGGCTCGTCGACGCTATCCAGCAGTTCGGCGGCTTGTCGAGTTTGCTCGGGTATGTCGTGGCGCATGAGTCGCAGGACGATGTTTGTGTCAAGTGAGCCGCTCATAGTACATCCTTCATGCGCGCGACGATATCTTTTGTGCGCTCGTGTGCGTAAAATTCGTGGACTTCGTCGGCTCGAAGTGGTGTTATGTCTGTGGTCGCCGCTTCTGTTAGTTTGTGAGCGAGGGAGAGAAATTCGCTCGTTGAAAGCGGCTTTTCGATGATTAGGCGCTGTGACTGTGGGTCAAATGACCAGTTCAGCCCTTGAGGTGTGGTGATACCCCAGAGTCTCCTGACCTTTGCCGGGATGGTGACTTGTCCTTGGGATGTAATGTTGATTGTATTCATACATTAAATATAGCACAAAGGTAATGGAAATGCAATAGTCTAATGTAGAATTGAAAATGTAATGAGATGATTGGCGGGGTGGATATCGGCCACGGGTGGCCTCTTTCGCTTGCTTGACGGAAAAATACCTAAAGGGTGCTTTTCCGTCGGCGCTGCGCTTTACCGAACCGGCGATTACGGAGCTAAAGCTCCTATCGCCGGTTCAGATCCGCCGGAGGCATCAAAATAAATAACCCACCCTTTGGGTGAGTGATTTATTTTGGCGCGCCCGACCGGATTCGAACCGGCGATCTCCTCCGTGACAGGGAGGCGTGATAGGCCAACTTCACTACGGGCGCATGCGACGTAACTGTATGAATAGTAGCAAATTGCACCACTATTTACAAGGGATTGCCGGGAAAAGTTTGCATTTCGCGAGGTTGTATTTTACAATTTAACGTAAGAGTAACGATATGACAAAAAGAAATACCCTTCTGACTCTCGCATTTACCATCGCTTCCCTGTTCGGAGGCTTTGTGTTGACGCAGCCTGCCCTTGCCGCAACGTGTGGCGGCGCGCAAACGTCGATTATCGACTGTGGAAATGAAAAAGGCGAAGACGCGATATTTAAAGTCCTTGGCGATATCATCAAGATTCTTACCGGGCTCATCGGCCTAGTGGCACTTGCGGCAGTCATCTACGGGGCGATTCTCTACGGCAGCGCAGGCGACAGCCCTGAAAACATCAAAAAAGCCAGAGAGATATGGACAAATGTCGTCATCGGTCTCGTATTGTTCGCTTTCATGTCGGCGATACTCAATTTTATCATTCCTGGAGGAGTGTGGTGATGATGAAGAAAGCCCTCTCCACCCTACTGCTCGTCATGAGTAGCGCGACACTTATTACTGTGTCAGCCGTTCCGACAGCGATGGCCGCACCTGATTGTAATGACAAATACTTTACGATACTCGGGATAAATCCATGGTACTACAAGCTCCTCGACAGCAAGAAAGATTGTACCATCAAATCTCCTGGTGACACCCCAGAGAAACAGCGAAAGTTTTTTGGTCGAGTCATCCTCAACGTCATCGACGCCATGCTGCGACTCGTGGCGATACTGACAATCGGTTTCGTTATCTTTGGTGGGTTTAAGTATATGACTAGCGCTGGTTCGCCTGACGCGGCGGCCAAAGGGAGAAAAACGATTACCAACGCATTGATAGGTATGGTGATTGCGACTGCGTCGGTCGCTCTGGTGAACTTTATTGGAGGGGCACTCGGGCTATGATGCGTTTGCACCACATCTATTACATCGCCGACAGTATCGGCAACAAGCTGGGCACACAGGACGAGCTTGGCATACCGGACCAGGCACTCGGCAGTACGAATCTGACAACATTTCTCGATGGTGTATATTTTGTCGCTGGGTTCATTGCTGTGCTGATGATGGTGATTGGCGGGATAAGCTATATCACGTCTACTGGCGACAGTGGCAAGGTGACGAAGGCCAAAAATACCATCATATATGCTGCCATCGGCTTGGTATTTGTCGCTCTCGCCTTTTTCATAACAGACTTTATACTTGTGGAGGCAACGAAGTCATGAAAAAAATCACCATCTGGGCTGTAGCTATGATGGCGCTTGTGTTGGCGCCAATTCCGGCCCTGGCTACGCCAGCATCATTCGGGTCGCTGGTTGGTGATGCATGCGACACTGCGGGCAGCTCAGACAAGGTGTGTGACAAGGACACGAGGAATGATACAGTCGACAAAACGCTCAAAAACATTGTTGATTTTCTCTTTTGGGTGGTAGGGATTTTGGCGGTGATTATGATTATCTGGAGTAGTATCAGATATGCTACGGCTGGGGGCGATAGTAACAAATTAACGTCGGCCAAAAACACACTGCTTTACTCTATTATCGGACTCGTTGTTGCCTTGCTGTCGTTTGGGATAGTCAATTTTGTGATGTCTCAGATATCCGACCCTCCGGCAACAAATCCACCGACAGGTGGTGGTGGACCAACGAGCCAAACACCGGTATAGAGCGGGTGTGCACGAGTAGTATCAATAAATAATGAAAGGAACGAACCAATACATGAAAAACCTATCAAAAAAGCTCACAGCACTTCTTATAGTACCGGCTATTGTACTGGGTGTGGGACTGACTACGGTGACTGTTGGCGCTCAAGGGGCTCAAATTAAAGATGGACTGAAATCGGCCAACAGTGGCAAAGAAGTGAAAGGTGGCGTAAAAGTGAAGAGTACGGTGGGTTCTATCGTCAACTGGCTACTGTTTGCTATCGGTGCTATTGCTGTGATTATGATTGTTTGGGGTGGCATCAAGTTTGCGACGTCTGCTGGCGATAGCAACAAGGTAACAGCAGCCAAGAATACTATACTGTATGCCGTCATCGGTCTGGCGGTTGCGGTACTTGCATTCTTTGTCGTTAACTTTGTTGTAGATTTATTCACTACGACAGGAAACGAGACAACTCTTAAGGGACCGGATGAGGTGAAAAAGTAACGGGTTTTGGTGGGGACCTGGACTATTCTCCGTAGATATAGTACTATACTACCTATACAAGGTATCCAAATAACGAAAGGAATGAATCAATACATGAAAAACTTATCAAAAAAGATTGCCGTAGCACTGGTTGTACCTGCTGTTGCTATAACGATGAGTTTGGCGGCAGCTCCTGTCGGAGCTCAGATTAACAAGGGCATCACTGCGGCCGGGGGCGCTGAGAATACTGCCTCTGTAAATGTCGAGGGAACGGTGCTCTCCGTGGTTAACTGGCTGTTATTTGCTGTCGGTGTTATCGCTGTTATCATGCTCATCTGGGGTGGTATCAAGTATGCGACGTCTGCTGGCGATAGCAACAAGGTAACAGCAGCCAAGAATACTATACTGTATGCCGTTATTGGTCTGGCGGTTGCGGTGTTGGCGTTTGCCATTGTCAATTTTGTCGTGAGTAATTTGACCGATGGCACTCTGACAGGTCCGAAAGACTAAGACGGAGAGTGCACTATAAAATAGTCCCGCATAGGGGCTATTTTATTGGCACGCAATCGCATACAAAAATACCCTCTTACACAGAGGGTATTTGTCACAGCTCCAGCTCTACAGAACTGGAATCTTTGTTGCTTTTTCCTGTTTGACCTTCTCAAAGGTAATGGTCAGGACGCCGTCTTTTAGTTCGGCACGGACGCCATCTTCCTTGACTGCGACAGGTAGCGCTAGGGTGCGGCTAAACTCGCCCCAGTAGCACTCTTGGATATGCCAGTTGCGAATGTTGGTGTCGTCGCCGCTTGAGAGCGTGCCAGAGATGGTCAAGATGCCATCTGAGATGCTGACATCGAGGTCATTTCGGTCAACACCAGCGGTGCGGGCCTTGATAACCAGCTCTTCCTCTGTTTCGTAGACGTCGACTGCTAGCTGTCCCGGGAAATCGTTCTCGCTTTCGTCCCAGTTGTCGTCACTTGTTGTTGTTGGCGCTGGAGTTGTTACACTCACGTCATCCTCGCTTAAGAATGCCGCAGCCAACTCGTCTTCCATTAATAGGTCATCATTTTGTTTACGGGCCATACTTCCTCCACTTCGTCTAGGCTCATATTGACAATAGTCTCTATTAGTATAACTACTATATGTCGTATAATCAACAGGTGAAGGGACGAAAACGTAAAAATTACAATGATTGACCGGCTCCTCGCAATAATTGCTCCCCACCGCTGTTATGGCTGTGGTGATGAGGGTGCTATTTTGTGTGATTGTTGTAAAAATGACATTTTTGAAACACCGTTTACGACGTGTGTTGTCTGTCGCGAGCCGACGCTACAGGACAATCTGTGCAGCCGGCACATCCTGCCCTATACTCGTCTCTGGTGCGTGGCCAAGCGCGAGGGTGTACTCGAGGCCGTCATCGACGGCTACAAGTTTCGTCGAGTCCGTGCAGCCGCAGATGTCTTGGCCGAGCTGCTCGACACGTCCCTGCCCGACCTTGGGCCTAATGTTGTTGTAGTGCCAGTGCCGACAGCGCCGAGAAATGTGCGAATCCGCGGCTATGACCACATGGTGCTCGTGGCTCGCGCGTTGGCTAAGCGCCGAGGGTGGCGCGTTTCACCTCTGTTGAAACGTCAAACCAATGCTACGCAACATTTTGCTAAAACGGCAGCGGTGCGACGGAAGCAGGCCAAGCACTTTTTCGTGGTGCATGGCACGATTGCGCCCGACGTGCCCTATTTGGTGATCGATGACATCTTTACGACCAGCTCGACTATTGAGGCTGCGGCAGATTGTCTGAAGCGGGCTGGTGTAGCTGAGGTGTGGATAGGTGTCATCGCTCGCCAGTAACTACTCATTTGACCTTCAAACCCCCCATCCTCCCAACCATTCTTCCTCAGCCAAACGCATGTGTCGCCTACCGGCGCCACCGGAGAATATTGTCTGAGAAAGAAGGTTGGTCGGCTGGGGGTTTTGAAACTGGGGGCTATTCGTGGTGGTATTGCCCACCCCTGGTAATCTCTTGTGCTCGGTACAGCTGCTCGGCAAGTATCAGCCGCACGAGCTGGTGAGGAAACACCAGTCGAGAGAGTGACCAGACGACATCGGCTCGCTCACGCAGCTCTGGCGTGACCCCAAAGGCTCCACCGATGGTGATGACCACCTGGCGGTCCCCTTGCCCCTGTAAGAGCGCTGCTAACTCTGGCGATGATAGATTGTTGCCTCGTTCATCAAGCAGTATGACGAAATCGTCCTGCTTGAGTCGCTTGAGTAGCCTCTCTGACTCTTCAGCACGCGCACTGTCGCCCTCTCGAGACGAACCTGGTATGATGTTTATCTCGGCTACAAATGGCGGTCTGAGCCGCTCTAAAAAGCGCACAATGCCCGGTTCGACCCAGGGGTCATGCTTTTTACCAACGCTGAGGACGCGAATCTTCATGTCAAGCGGAGCCTTTTCTGCATAGTGGCGAGTGCTTGATGGTCTGGCTCGCCATCCATCCTCTTGGGGTTGTGAAAATCAGCAGCCGTATCAAATGGTATGAGGTGTACATGGGCGTGTGGCACGTCGGTGCCAACGATACTCATATGAACGTACTGCTGGGGTAGTTGTTCGCGTAGATGAAGTGCCAACTTTTTGGTGACACTCATTAGCGCTTGATAGGTTTCGTCTGTCAGGTCCCAAACAAATTCGGCTGCCTTTTTAGGAATGACAAGTATGTGGCCAGGCGTGGCTGGGTGAATATCGAGAAACGCCAGTACGGTGTCGTCCTCGTAGATTCTATAAGCCGGAACATCGCCGTCGATAATTTTTTGAAATATACTCATAACACGCTCCTAACTCATTTTCTTCTTCTCGTACTCATTAGTATACGCTATGGGTGTCAGTACATCGAGGACGGCCGCTGCAAGTATCTCGTGGGTAGTGTCCGTTGGGTGGCCAAGTGATCGCGGATTGTCCTGATTAGTGAAGAAAGTTGACCCAAGATTTCGACAGAGGTCAGTTTCCTGTTCTATGTTGACTAGATGCACCGAAGAGCCCATGCGCCCAACAACAGCATTGAGACTAGTGTTGATACCGACAATATATTGCTCTACAAATGCGTCAATCTCAGAATCAACAAGAGTACCGCACCAAGCACTTCTATCGATAATCGTCGGATACGGAACAACGAGTATATCGGCGTTCGGGGCTCGCTCAGTGATGGCTGTGAGTGTGCTCTGAATCGTGCTTTGATACTCCTCGGAGGTAATTCGCTTATAGATTGTTGCTATGGGGTCGCTATTGGTGGTGCATGCGTGACGTTGACAATACACAAACAGCTCCGACAGATTGACCGCGTTGCCCCCTAGAGTAATGAATATATATTCAGTCTGCTCATCAAGCGCTTGCAGCTGGGAAGGCTCGTCGAACCGTCCTGTGATAATTTCCTCTGGGGTAGCTCCCGAACATGCGACATTGACGTAATTTTCTACGCCGAGTAGTCGGGCGGCTTGGTCGGCGTAGCTGACGGGGTCACGAAAGCAGTTCTCGTAACGATTACTGACGTCGCCATTATTGTGGCCAGACGTAAACGAATCGCCCATAGCGACGATTCGTGTATCACTAGGTAGGCGTCTGGGCGTATCAGTAGTCGTTTCGGTGACAGCCAGGGCCGCGACTAAGGCAAGAGCTCCAGTAGCTAGTCGCCTTAGTATATGCCCTACGCGGGATGGCTCCTGTTCTTTGGTGACCGTCAACGTATCATATAGCTCGCGCATGCAGATATTGTAATGGGGAGAGAGTAAGGGGTCAAGAGGTGGCGTGAGCCTATTCAGACGAAATAAATAAACGACCATAGTGGTCGTCTATTTATTCTGGCGGAGGAGGGGAGATTCGAACTCCCGCTACAGGTCTCCCCATACTAACGATTTAGCAAACCGTCCCCTTCAGCCACTTGGGTACTCCTCCGTATATACTGGAATTACGTGCACCACGTAGTTCCTGGGTGACAACAAATCTCGGGGACGTTTACCGTCGATTGATTTGCGTTTCACGCAGCAGCCACTTGGGTACTCCTCCACACAAATATATGATTATTTGCCTTGTTAGTGTATCATAAAAAGGACGGCAGGGGTAGTCAAATGACGAGAATTTGCCACATGTATTGACAATAAAAGTCAAAAGAGGTATAGTAGATATTATGGTAAAGAAAATCACATATTTTATTCTGGTAGCACTTGGTGTTGTTCTCTTGGGCTCGGCCCTGATAAGCCCTGAAGCTATGGCACAGGTCGGTTCGGGCGGTGCAGTTGGCGGGGTTAATTCAGCGCGGGGCGACGGCGTTCCGGACAATCTTGCAGCAGGCGATGGTTCGATTATTCGCCGCGCTATCAACTTGATGTTGTATGCGGTCGGTGTTATTAGTGTCATCATGCTCATCTATGGCGGCTTCCGTTACGTTGTCTCGGGTGGACAAAAAGAGTCGGTCACAGCAGCCAAAAACACCATACTCTATGCCATAGTCGGCCTGCTTATCGCGATTTTTGCCTACGCAATCGTCAAATTTGTCATTGGCGCAGTTGTCGGCACAGACAGCTCGACCGATATCTAAGCTTGATTCTCTTGAGATTTGCTGTATAATTACAGAGGTAGTTCACCTAGGGAGAGGTGACCGAGTGGTTTAAGGTAACGGTCTTGAAAACCGTCGTGGGGCAACTCACCGCGAGTTCGAATCTCGCCCTCTCCGCCAAGATAATTATGAGTCCATCCGGGCTCGTTTTTTCTTGACGCCCACCCCCACCCTCGACTACACTACGTACTAATGAAATCGCGCATCTTGGCTATCGTCACCTCAAGGATGAAGGGTTGATGATGGCGCATCAAGCCTGTCGCTGGCTCCGACTCGTGCGAAATAGTGCTTGTGTTTCGGTGGGCTGTGCTAAAATAATCTTATGGACACCTCTCCGCAATCAGCCCCTGAACAGCCTCCTATGTCTGCTGACGCTCCAGAGGCCTATCAAGTACCAGGTGATAGTCAAGCAACAGATAAGCTCGATCTTGCTCAGCCATTCTCATGGCATGCTCCAGAGGGTGCGCAGGTAGCACGCGGTACGCTGTGGTATGTACTGTTTGGTGTAGTTGCACTGGGGCTGCTCGCGTTGGCTATCTTGGTGTTTAAAAGTATTACATTTGCTATCCTACTTGTGGTGATGATTGCTTCGGTTGTCACTCTGACCGGCAAGACGCCGCGCACTATAAACTACGGCATCAGTCCAAAGGGCATCTATGTTGGTGACAGGCTGCACGACTACAGTGAATTTCGCGCATTTGGCGTAGTGCAAGACCCGGGCTTTTTGTCTATCATAGTGCTGCCAGTCAAGCGGTTCTCCCCTGGTTTGACGCTGTATTTCGACGAAGCGGATGGTGAGAAGATTGTCGATATGCTCGGCGCTCGCCTGCCTCTGCAAGAGGTCAAGCCTGACGTTCTCGAGAAGCTTATCCGTTTCATCCGACTTTAGCCCGAGCCCCGTCCTCCCAAACCCCAGCCGAGCAACCTTCTCTCTCAGACAATATTCTCCGGTGGCGCCGGTAGGCGACACATGCGTTTGGCCGAGAGAGAATGGTTGGGAGGATGAGGGTTGAAACACGGAGCGCCAACCAGACTTGCCTAAACGACCACTGATATGGTATGCTTTTATAGTTCATCGCTCTCCGGGCGGAGAAAGTACCTTATATTTTTTGTACGGCCCTACGTCTTTTTTGACGAAGCGGCTGTATGTACCCGTAGCTCAGCTGGATAGAGCGTCGGCTTGCGGAGCCGAAGGCCATAGGTTCAAATCCTGTCGGGTATACCATACTTGAATTAGAGACGCTATTGCGTCTTTTTTCATCTGTTCTGGATAGGTTTGGACCTTCAAGAACTGCTTTTCAAGAGACGGATACTTTTCAACTAGTGGAGTTAGATATTCTATAGGCTCAAACAGTAGTACGCCATCTTTCAGTAATAGGTTTTGACCAATAATGCTCAAGACTTCTTTCTTTTTTAAGTCATTATCACTTTCGAAGTCATATTTAGCATATCGTGCGAAATTAAAGTACTTCTCTAGCAGTTGACGTTGACGCTTGTTTGAGTTCTCCTGGTCATCAAATTGACCCCTCAATGTAATAAGCCTGTCTTCAAGCTCTTGCTTCTCGGATTTATAAAAAGTTTCGTCAATCATACCTTTATATAAAGCACGTTGTAGTTTGTTCACCTCAGCTTCTGTATTTTTAATAGCTTTCATCTGAGTCTCGATTACTTTTTCTTGCTTCTCTGCTTCATCTTCGTGGAACTCGTCTAAATACTCACAAGTCCATTTGAAGAAGTCTTCAATAATCGTATACTTGCTAATCTCATTTCGAATAGCTTTGGTTAAATCTTGTGGAGTTATCCTGCTAACGGTCATTGTCTGCGAGCATTCAGAGTACTTCTTTTTTCGAGTACAGTAACAGTATTCGTATGTATGTACGTTTCCATTCTTCTGTTTCTTGACTATTTTAGAATATGTAATCAGGCAACCGCATTCTCCACACTTAACTATACCACGATATGGGAATGGGTCATCTAGGGCTATCTTTTCTTCTGGTCGAGGCTGGTTTGCCCGACCTATCATTCCTTGCACTTGTCGAAACTCCTCTGGTGTAATCATAGGCGAATGTTTACCTTCTGTGTGGTAGATTCCAGAGAAGCGAATAGCACCCATATAGAAAGGATTCTTAAACATTAAATACAGTCCAGATACTGACAGTGGTTTATTTCCAGATTTTTTACGTTTAGGAGTTTTAAGCCCCCACTCTTTATCAGCAATTCTTGCTATTTGACTAACAGAGTATTGACCCGTAAGGGCGTAGTCCCACATTCTTCGCACTAGTGCATATCTAGCGTCATCAATGACGATTACATTGACATCACTGAACTCGCTTTCTTTCGCATTCTTGTAGCCTATTGGAACTCTGCCAGGATAATAGCCATTTTTAGCCCTTTGCGACATTCGGTCTTTTACAATTATTGATAAATCACGACTAAACTGAGTATCTTGAGCTGCGTCTATGCTAAATATAAGGGCGTTATCTTCTGGAAGGTAGTTTTTATCCTTGGTAATAATAGCTTTAAGTTTGCCATCAAACATTAGCTGCTGGATAACTCCACTCTCTTTTGGATTACGAGCTAAGCGATTAGATTTATAGGTAAGAATAGCGTTTATATTACCTTTTTCTATTTGTTCGATAAGCTCATCAAACTTTATCCGCTGGTCTGGTATCTTTGCAGATTTAGATTCCTTATATATCGCTTTTTTGACGATACGATATTCTCTTGCTTCTGCAATTTCGGTCATTGTTTCTAGTTGGTCATCTAGTGACGCAATTTGTTTGTCTTCGCTTTCGTTAGACTTTCTTGCGTAAAGTCCGTATTTCAGTTGTTCTAAGTTCATAGTTTTCCTATCTATATTATATAACTTTATTAGTATTATGTTAAACAATTAGTTTATGTTTATAGAGGTGGTGGTCTACACTGTGGGATTAAGTGAGTGAAGCAAAAATGTATACACCTATAACTAATCATTTTTTGCGGCACTCGGCTCGTCAGAGGGTAAATAGTATTTATAAGAATTACGCCCACCAGGTAGTACTCTTACCATCTCTGTACGAGCTAGCTCATCTAGGCATTCTCTAATCTTTTTATCACCACCTTTGAACCCTTCTGTC
>CALMCP010000040.1 GCA_937863095.1 uncultured Candidatus Saccharibacteria bacterium
TGCTTTGGCAGGAGTTTTCTGGGCTGCCTCAAGCTTGACGCCGGCTTCTTTGGCGACGCGGCTGAGCTGGCTCTTGCGGCGAGCGGCAGTGCGCTTGTCGAGGATGTTTTTCTTGACAGCGGTGTCTATCTCACTCTGCGCAGTGGATAGTGTCTTGGCTGATGGCTTAGCATGAAATGCCTTGACCGCAGACTTGACATCCTTTTTCGTAGCGACGTTGCGCTCGCGGCGGACAACGGCTTGCTTGGCACGCTTGATAGCTGATTTGATGATGGGCATGTTACTCCTTTGTACCTAAAAATGTTTTTGAATAATTCAAGGACGAATTATACAGGTATATCTCTAAAAAGTAAAGGGCACAAAATCGTTGACAACTTCGTGACGCTTATGGTATACTTCCAACAAACTATAGTAAAAATAAACACAGGTAGCACGATATGGCAAGTCCCGCCTCAAGCAAAAAGCAAATCATCGAGAGCATCAAGGATAAGAAAAATATCTTGGTGACGGTCAGTAGCAACCCGTCGGTCGACGAACTGTCGGCAGCACTTGGGTTGACGATATTTTTGAACAAACTCGACAAGCATGCCACGGCTATCGCCAGTGGTACCATACCGTCAGCGCTGGACTTTCTCGACCCTGAGAAGACATTTGAGGCGACGGCGGACAGTCTGCGGGACTTTATCATCGCGCTGGACAAGGAAAAGGCCGACCACTTGCGCTACAAACTTGACGGCGATGTTGTGAAGATTTTTATTACACCATATCGTACGACTATCACCCAAAAGGACTTGGAGTTTTCGCAGGGTGACTACAATGTCGAGCTGGTGCTGGCGCTAAACGTTGCCGAGAGTGGCGACCTGGACAAGGCACTGGCCGCGCATGGCAAGATACTACACGATGCCACAGTGGCGACCATCTCAACAGGGAACACCAAGAGTAGCCTGGGCACGCTTGAGTGGCACGAAGACACAGTGAGTGGCGTGAGTGAGATGGTGACGGAGATTATCCAGGAGCTCAAAACGGCCAAGGCAGATGTTGACGAGCAGATAGCAACAGCCTTGCTGACGGGTATCGTCGCTTCAACCGAGCGCTTTAGTAACGATATGACGTCGTCAAAAGTTATGACCATGTCGGCGGAGTTGATGGCGTCGGGCGCGAACCAACAACTGATTGCGGCGCAGTTGCAGAAGGGCGAGCCTGAGCCAGTTGAGACAGTCACTGAGCAAGAGATGCGGCCGCGAAAAGCAAAGAAACAGGAAGAGCCAGCCCCCGAGGAGGAAGTGGAAGTAGCTGAAGAGGTTGACCCGACACGATTGACTATCGACCGGTCGGAAGATACGGACACGAAATCGGAAGTAGTAGCTCCTGGCGTATCCGACGAAGCCGGAACGATGAACGTGGGTCATGAGCGCGAGGGTGACATAGATGAGGTAGCTGAGCAAGTTCGACAAGAGTCTCAAGAGGAGGCGGCGCGAGCGGCTGAGGCGCAGCTGAACAAGATTGCTGAGGATGCGCCAGTGCCTCAGTTTGAGGCAGCGGACAAAGCGCCACAGCCCGCTATGCTCGATGAGGTAGGTGTCCTGCCGCCAGTGCAGCCTAGTATTGCACAGGAGCTAGAACAGGCTACCGAGCAGCTGACCGACGCACCGATTATCTCGAAAGCAATTGCTTCTGATGTGATGGACAGCCCGCTGGTTGGCGGCACGCTCAACGCCACGACCGCCGCCGCAGCCGAGCAAAAGCGTGAGGAGCAGTCAAGTGACCAGAACCGAACGATTTTGACGCATAACAGCGGTCCGCTCGGTGCACAGCCAGTGCTGACCTCGGACGCACCGCTCAACGCCGCCATGGCAGCTGTTGCAGATGAGCCACCAGCGGTTGATATATTTGCCGCGCCACCGATGCCTTCAGTAGTTGATACTGGGCCAGCCGTACTCCCAGTGACCGATTTGTCGATGTCGCCAGCTGTTGCTCCTGCGCCGAATCAAGACAATCAGCAGTTGGCCATGGACGCAGTAGCAGCTGCGCTAGATGCGCCACCGGTCGAACCGGTTGCGGTGGCTACAGGACTGCCGGCACAGCCAGTTTTTGACGGCGGCATGCCAACCCTCGCTGATATCGAAGCCGGTGGGGTGGCGGGTTTGCCACCGATGCCAGACTTCACTACTTTACCGCCGCTACCTGCGACGCCGACTGGGATTGATGTGAATGGTTTACCGCCACTACCGACCGCACAGCCACAAGAGTTCAATCCCGCTCAATTTCAGATACCACCACAAGAGTAGGTCGCGTGGATTCTGACATATTGCTTATCGACAAGCCCGCTGGTATGACCAGTTTTGGTGTGGTGGCGCGAGTGCGGCGTTTACTTTCGCAACAGGCAGGGAGAAAGGTAAAAGTAGGGCACACTGGCACACTAGACCCGTTTGCGACGGGCTTGATGATTCTACTGGTTGGCAAAGGAACAAAACGCTCCGGTGAGTTTTTGAAGCTCGACAAAGTGTATGAAGCGGAGATTTG
>CALMCP010000041.1 GCA_937863095.1 uncultured Candidatus Saccharibacteria bacterium
GCGTGTATGTGGGGGGAGGTGGGCAGTCCTGCATCCAGCGGATGTAGTGCAAGCCTTTCGGATTTGGAGTGACGTTGGTCTTCGCTTCAACCAGCGCTTTGGGATTGCTTCCTCCGATGGTGGACTTGTGTACATAAGCCAGGTGGGTCATGTCCATCAGGTTGTCTACAAGCAGCATGTAATTGCACTTCACATGGTAGACCTCATGTTTGTGCGGCCACTTCTTGTAATCGTTGTGGAATGGGTAGTCGATGATGAGTGATTCGTCTGCTTTCTCGGGTTCCCCCATCCATATCCAGAGGAACTCGTCCTTCTCGACGATGGGATAGGAGCGGACCTTTGCCTTTGTAGGAATCTTAGTTTGTCCTGGGATACGGACACAGGAGCCGGCGCAGTCAAAAACCAGTCCGTGATAGCCGCACTCGATGCCTCCATCTACTACCTGGCCAAAGCGCAGTGGTGTGCCGCGATGACAGCAGCGGTCTTCAAGCGCTCCGACCTTACCAGTGTGTGCATCGCGGTACATCACGATGTCTTCGCTGCAGATAGTCCGAGGGAAAGGTTTGTCCTTAACCTCGTGGGCCCATGCTGCGATGTACCAGGCGTTTTTGATGAACATGTTTTTTCTCCGTGGCGGTTAATTTGCTATGCGAGTTGCGATTGAGCTGGGCGCTCAATCTTTGGGGAGACATTGCTCTTGAGGCCGATGGCGCTACTGAGTAACTCTGGCTGGCTCTTGAGCTCCTGGGTTGAGCCCCAGAATGCCGGCCGACCTCGCTCTAAAAGAAGAATGGAGGTCGCGAACTCAAGGACGAGTGCTACATGCTGCTCAACCAAGATGCAGCCGAGTCCACGCTCAGAGGAGAGCTTGGTTAGAGAGCTCATCAGTTCCTGTGCAACAACTGGTGCTAGGCCTTCCAACGGCTCATCGAGAAGCAGAATGTCGGGCTGTCCCATCAATGCACGCGCAATAGATAGCATCTGTTGCTCGCCGCCAGAAAGCTCATTTCCAAAGTTGTCACGGCGTTCGTACAAGCGAGGGAAGATGGCATATGCGTCCTCGAGACGCGCATCTGGACCTCCTTGCAGGCCTGTGCGTAGGTTGTCACGCACGGTCATCGATTTGAAGATATCCCGTGTCTGCGGCACGTAGCCCAAACCTCGACGCGCTCGGTCAGGAGTTGGCAACGAACTCACATCGACTCCGTCGAGTAGCACTTGACCGTTGATTTGCTGAGTCAAGCCCATCGCCGTGGCTAAGGTTGTTGTCTTACCTGCGCCATTTCGGCCGATGATGCCAACACGCTCACCTCGCTTGACGGACAGTTCCACATTCTCCAGAACAGTAGTTCCGTCGTAGCCGGCTACGACGCTTAGCAACTTGAGCTCATTAATGGGCATGCTTGTCTCCGAGGTACAAGCGCTGAACGCGCTCATCTGCTTCGATATCCTTGGGAGAGCCCTTCATGAGGACGCTACCTGCAACAAGGACTGTGATTTCATTGGCAAGCCTGAAAACCAGGTCCATGTCGTGCTCGATGAGTAGTACGGCCAGGTCCTTGGGTAGCCGCTCAACAGCTTGGACGATGACATTGCTCTCGCTCTGAGGAACGCCCGCCGCAGGTTCATCAAGCAATAAAACGCTTGGCTTTGTAGCGAGCGCGAGAGCGAGTTCAAGAAGGCGTTGCTCGCCGTATGCCAACGTTGTGACCCCGACTGATTCGCGGTCCTGTAGACCCACCGTCTTCAGTGCGCTATAGACTTGCTCATCTAGGTCCGGCTCTGAACGTACGTCGCGCCAGATGCCAAGCCGACGTCCACTGCTTTGCAGGATGGCTAGGCGCACGTTGTCGCCAATCGTCATGGGCTTGAACAATCGGGTGATTTGGAATGACCGAAGCAGTCCTAAACGGGCGCGCTTTGCTTGGTCGAGCGACGTCACGTCGCTGCCCTGCAGAACGATGCGCCCAGATGACGGACGCAGTGCACCTGAGATTAGGTTAATGAGGGTCGTCTTGCCAGCACCGTTTGGTCCAATCAGTGCTGCACGTGCACCGCGTTTCAACGTAATGTCTACGTTGGTCGTCACATGCAAAGCTCCGAACCGCCTGTTCAAGCCTCGAACTTCAAGAGCGTTCTCGGTTGAATTATTCATTTGTTGGCTCCTTTGAGGCGTTGAGCAAGGGTGGCAATGGCACCGGTAATGCCACCAGGCATGAACAACACAACGACAAGAAGAAGCCCGCCAATCACAAACATCCAGCGGAAAGGGTCAACAGCCGCGGCATAGTGGTGCACGACCATGAAAGCAAGTGTTCCGACGATTGCGCCCCAGAGTCGGCCGGTTCCCCCGAGAACCAACATGACAAGCACTTCCGCTGAATGTGAAAAACCGAGACTGGTGAGGCCAACGACTTGCGTTATTTGTGCTGAGAGAGCACCGGCGATGCCTGCTAGCGCTCCGCCGATTGCGTAGACGATGGTGAGATGTCGATTTACACGGCAGCCCAGTGACGACATTCGCTCACGGTCCTCCCGAATGCCGACTGTGGTTAACCCAAAAGGTGAGCGTACAAGTCGGCGCAGAAAGGCAAAGGCCAGAATCAGAACGGTAAGGGCGTAGAAGTACCCAGTTTGACCAAGAAAATCAAACTCAAATCTGCCAAAGAGGGGGCTAGTGGCGATTCCTGACAGGCCGTCATCTCCTCCAGTCAGGGAGCGCCATTTACTAGCAACCTCTGCCAGTAGTTGGGCAATGGCGAGAGTAATCATCACAGAGGTTAGCCCGTGACTGCGAAGTACGAGTAGTCCGCTTATTGCTGCGACCATCGCCCCAGCAGCTGCACCAACCATAAGACCTAACAAGGGGTCTCCGGAGACTTTTACGGCAAAGATGCCCGCCGCGTATGCGCCGATGCCGAACATCGCCGCATGACCTAGCGTCACGATGCCCGCATACCCGAGAACAAGGTCCAAAGACAGTGCAAATAGGCACCCGATGAGGATTCGGGTAGCGAACCCAAGGTCCTCAGGCATGACATAAAAGAGCAGCAGTCCGGCTATGCACAGCCCGACTTCCGGGAGAACAGAGACCGCCCGAGAGGCTGGGCTCTGCTTTTGAGCAACAAGAACGTGTTCCATAGTAATCAGTGCGTACGTCCAAATAGACCAGCTGGTCGCCATGCCAAAACAGCGAGCATCGTGGCGAAGAAGAGGATGGAGGAGAGGCTTGGGACCAGGTATTTCGCGGCGGTTTCAACCGTCCCGAGCAGTAGCGCTGACGTCATAAGTCCAAGTGGACTGCCGACACCGCCGACGGCGACGACCGCCAGTAGCACCACTAGATACTTCAATGGGTAGTAAGGCTCTAGTGGCATGAGTTCTGCGCCGATGACGCCACCCAAGGCGGCTAGGCCAGCACCTAGGCTGAATGCAAGAACGTATACACGTGAGGTACGAATGCCTAGGGCTCGTGCGGCGCTGCTATCTTCAACAGCAGCTCGTGTTTCGATTCCAAATCGAGTGCGTTTGAAAAGCCAGACCAAGCTGGCCAAGACTGCGACTCCAACAATGGTTGCGGCAATACGTTGTGCAGGAACGACCCGGAATCCCAAGTCGACTGAGCCGCGTAGATAGTCAGGCAGCGACAGAGGCGTTATGGCGTTTCCGAAAAGTACGCCCATGCCGGCGATGCCGACGAAAACAAGGCCAATCGTGAAAAGCACTTGGTCTAAGTCGCTTCGGTCCTGCAGGCGGCTGTACAGCAAACGCTGCAGAGGCCATGCGGCTAGAGCTACTATCAATACCGACATGAGTACCGCTATCTCGTAGCCAATCCCTTGGGACTTCATGAACCATGCGGCTCCATAGCCGCCTGCCATGGCGAACACACCGTGGGCGAGATTGACAAACCCCATCAAGCCAAGAGTGATTGAGAGTCCAATGGAGATGACAAACAGCACCATTCCGTAGGCAATGCTGTCAATAAGAATGCTTGCAATAAGGCTCATGAGAGCCTCCTGATTAAAAAGTGGGGAGCCGTGTATGGGCGTGTTCATCCAAGGCGCCGCCTAAGAGCGGCGCCTTGTGAATGGGTTTTGCTATTTATTTCTTCAGCTGTTGACCGTAGTCGGGCTGTGCCGCATAGGTCTTTATTTCTCGGTTCACAAATTGACCGTCAGGTTGCTTCTCCACCACGCGCATGTATACGTTCTGGATTACGTCGCGTGTTTGCGAGTCAATCTTCATTGGGCCGCGCGGACTCTCCCAAGCCATGCCCTTGACTGCTTCCACGGCCTTAGCTCCATTCGCAGTGCCGCCAGTCGCTTCAATCATCTTGTAGATGACATGCGTTCCATCAAATGCTGCGACCGTAGCTGGGTTTGGAGTTGCTTTGGCTTTGGCGAGAGTTGCAACGAAGGCTTTGTTCTTTGGGGAGTCATGAACAGCTGAGTAGTAGTAGCCGGTCTCTAGCTTCAATGCAGACTCACCAAGGGCCTGCAGGTCAGACTCCTGCGTCTCGGCGGTACCAAGGAATCGTACGCCCGCTGCTTTAAGGCCGTTGTCATTAAACGCCTTCACAAAACCAAAGGTGGGTGGTCCAAAAGGCAGGAACGCGAACAGTGCGTCAGGCTTGAGTGCTCGAACTTTTTGAAGGAAGGGGCCAAAGTCGGTTGCGTTTAGGGGCATACGAATCGATTCGACCACTTCGCCTCCACCTGCCTGAAAGGTTTGGCGAAACGCGTTTTCCGCATCTACCCCTGGCCCGTAGTCAGACACAGCCGTTACGACACGTTTGACCTTCATGTCCAACGCGTACTTGGCTACCGGAACCGTGACCTGGGGAAGCGTATTTGAGGTTCTGACAAAGTAGTCCGACTTGCTCAGAATCATCGAGGTCGACGCGTTGAAAATGACCGTCGGTACTTTCGCGCTTTGGATAAGTGGCGCTACGGCCAACGCATTAGGCGTGAATACAAAGCCGCCCAGGTACTGCACCTTCTCTTTGACGATGAGCTCTTGCGCCAGAGCCTTCGCGCGCTCTGGATTAGGGCCCTCCAAGTCGCGGTAAACGAACTCAACGCGTGTTGCTCCAGCCTTGTCTCCGCTCTGCGCGACGTAAGCCTCAACACCCTGACGAAATGGTGTGCCGAAGGATGAAGCAAATGGGCCGGAGAACGGCCCCACGATACCGACTTTCACTACCTGCTGGGCTTGTACAGCGCTGCCAAGCAGGCACGTGGCTAACGTCAGTATGGGAAGTATGTGGGCGTTTTGTCTCATATCTGTCTCGCTTTTTAAGTCATGGCTCTGGGGTGTCAATCCCTTATCAACGTATACGTAAATTCAGGGATGAGCCGAAATGTATGTCGTAAAAAGAAAAAATACTAGGGTTTTACGCTAGAAATTGGAGATTTCAGGGTATCCACGTATACGTAGCGTATACGCAGATGATGCGCTTGCCATCCTTTTGACGCACAATGTCGGCATGGCAACACAACCATCCACACTCTCGGCTGTCTCGGAAGACAGCGGTCAGCAACCTCAAACTATTCGGGCCGTACTCGGCCTAAGAGGTCTCATCATTGAAGGCGCTCTTCAGCCTGGGGCCCGAGTGCTAGAGCAGATGTTGGTCGACCGTCTTGGCGTGTCACGCACACCCGCTCGCATCGCGATGCTTCGAGTATGTGAAGAGGGCTTGATTGAGGAGTTGCCAACCGGGGGATACGCGGTAGCGCGCTTTTCAGAGGAAGACGTGTTCGATGCGATTGCCATTCGCGGAAACCTTGAAGGAATGGCCGCAAGACTCGCAGCGGAACGTGGGGTGTCTCCAAACTTGCTGGCCAGGATGCAGAGCTGTGTTGACGACCTGGACGAAGTTATTGCACGGTTAGAGACTTCTTCGGACTTGACTGATTACGTCCGCTTGAACGACTACTTTCACGACCTTTTGCATGAGGCAGCACAGAGTCCAATGCTCATGCGCTCATTGGAGCGAATTGTTGTCTTGCCATTTGCTGCTCCAAATGCTTTTGTGAGCGTCACGCAGTCAGACAGCGCGGCGGTGCGTGCGGTTCTCATGGTCTCTCAAGAGCAGCACCGGAGCATCGTTGACGCGATTAAGAGGCGAGAAGGTACTAGGGCAGAGTCCATAACGATGGAGCACTCACGGTCTGCTTGGAAATACCTGAAGCTCATTTTGAACGGTGGCGACTCCAAGCTGCTCCTGCCAGGTATGAACCTCGTCGTACCTAGCAAAGCCACTAGTACTCGCTAGAACCCTACCCATATTCATGCACCAACTGCACGGACTCAGTCCGTGCGGCAGGCCTTCCTCAACCCAAAAATTCCAAATGCCACAAATCATCTCTAATGGTGCTAGTCACTACTATCGGCTCGAAGGTAATCCCTCGCGGGCACCTCTTATCCTCGTCCACCCCATTGGCGCGGACCATTCGCTTTGGGACTTAGCCATTCCGTACTTGCTGCCTCATTTCCAAGTGCTGCGCTACGACCTGCGCGGCCACGGCGGTTCTGCGGCCACGCCTGGTGAGTACTCTGTGGATTTGTTCGCCAATGACTTATTGGGACTAGCTGATGAAATTGGCTGGAGTAAATTCTCTGTGTGCGGCATCTCCGTTGGAGGAATGACCGCGGCCAGAGCCGCTGCTCTTGCGCCAGAGCGCGTTGAAAAGCTAGTCGTTTGCAGTGCATCAAGTCACATGCACCCACCTCCTGGCGGCTGGGATGCGCGAGCAGAAACGGCCCGCACCATTGGCTTGGATGCCTTGGCCGCATCAATGGTTGAACGCATGTTTTCTGCAGAATTTAGAGCGACAGGTAACCCGCATATCGACACCCTGCGCACAGTGTTCTTGACCACGCCTCGGGAAGGCTATGCCTCTACGGTTGCAGTGCTGAGGGATACTGATTTGAACGACACGCTTCCCAAAATTTCGGCACCGACGTTGATTGTGACGGGTAAAACTGACCCTCTGGTCCCCGCGTCGGCAGGTATCGAATTTGCGGACGGTATTACAGGTGCTAGGCATGAAGAGGTCGATGCCGGACACTTCCCTCCAGTGGAAGTGCCTGAGCAATTTGCCAATGTTCTGACCGAGCATATTCGGGGATAGAACTAGACCAATCGTCTTCGTTGCGGATGACGACAATGCGTCAGATTTGGGCCTGGAAGTGGTAATTTTTGCCACTCACGATGGACTTACCGTTTCTCGCTCGAAAGGGCCCATTCTCTGGCTTTAGCCAGCCGAGTCACGATGTCGATGACGGCCTATTTCTCTCATTGCAATACTGCAATCTGAACTACTTCGTTCAGCTTGCAGCGTTAGTCGTCCTTGTCTATTACCTAAATGTGGTGAGACAGCCATCCTCAAACGACAGGTCCGTGAAGCGAAATGTCGCAGGCCTTTGGACATGAGGTGAGCGAAACCGGTACCGGACCAATAGCTTGAGATGTGAGGCCCGCGGCTAAACGACATTGTGGCTAGACCTAGCATCCGGGTAGCGTTTCTACTGAAGGGAAAGCACCAGCCGAGTAGGCTTTTTTTTGTTGAATTAATTATGAAAAATAAACAAAATTTGTAACTAATTTGATTATGAAAAATAAGCACTAGTTGAAGGAAGTTCGTGACACACCGACATCTCATGCAGGACTTGCGTTAGCCCGCAAGGGGCGTTCCCAGCCGACTCAATCGCGCACCGAGCCACGCACTTCCCCAAGAGCTCGTGGCTGCAGTTTTCTGAAATATCGCATCAGCTGTGTCCGTGGCACGGCGCGGGAAGACTGCGCCCAAAAAATGTCCATGAACCGACGAAAGAGCGTGGATATCCCAGTAGTCATAGGAGAGGAGGACGAATCTCTTAATAGCAAATCTCAACAATTTTCAGAAATACAAACATTCATTAAACGGAGACAAAGTTGTTAAAAAAAATCGCAAGCGTCATCGCGTTGATGGGCCTTGGAGGGGTCACTCATGCGCAATCATCGGTCCAGATTTACGGAATCATGGACACTGCTGTTGAGTACATGAACAACGTGGGAGCGACAAAGTCGAGCCTCACACGCATGCCAAATTTGACAGGTAGCGTTCCTTCTCGCTTGGGATTTCGCGGACGCGAAGACCTGGGGGGTGGGCTGAGTGCGTCCTTCACATTAGAAATGGGCATCGGCTCCGACAGCGGTGCGCTCAACCAGGGTGGACGCGGTTTCGGGCGCCAGTCGTTCGTGAGCTTGAATGGTCCATGGGGTTCACTGGGGCTGGGCCGACAATACACCATGCTGTTTTGGTCCGTGCTTGATGCCGACGTCATCGGTCCGAGCTTGCATGGAATGGGCAGCTTGGACAGCTATTTCCCCAACGCACGAGCTGACAATGCGATTTCGTACAAGGGAACATTCTCAGGCATGACGCTGGGAGCTACATATAGCTTCGGCCGCGATGCCGTCAATGCAGGACCTAGCCCTGGTGGCACTAACTGCGCAGGTGAAAGCAGTACCGACTCCAAGACCTGCCGCGAGTGGTCAGCCATGGTCAAGTACGACACTGCGACATGGGGGGCTGCTCTGGCCCATGACGAGCTGCGTGGCGGCCCCGGTGCCTTTGCCGGCCTGACCAGTAGCGACAAGGCTGACAAACGCACCATGGTCAATGGCTACGTGAAACTTAGCGGTGCAAAGGTTGGTGCTGGCTTTATGCGCCGAAAGAATGATGGGTATGTCGCATCACCGCGCAACGACTTGTGGTTTGTGGGTGTGACCTACCCTATGGGTCCCTGGACGGTTGATGCCCAGTACAACCAGCTCAAGTACAAAGACAACGCGGACAAGGGACAGTTGGTTGTACTGCGTGGTACATACAATCTGTCTAAGCGTACTGCGGTCTATGCTTCGCTCGGTTATGTGAAGAACAGCGGCAATGCTGCTTTCGGCGCCAGTGGTGCTCAGGCAGGAGGAACGCCTATGCCTGGAGTCAATCAGACGGGCTTTGGCGCAGGCCTGCGTCATACGTTCTAAGAACGGGAAAGAGAGCAAGTGTGGGCAGCCTGGTGGCCCACACTTGCTCTTCCGCTTCGGTGCAGCTTGATTCTCAGCGGTAATAAGGCTACTAACTCTGAGATAGTCCGTGACCCTTTAGATTGCGGGCAGGGTCTCTCCTCGTGATTGGGTCGCGGCTACGAGGGTATTTCGCAGCAAACATGCAATAGTCATAGGGCCTACCCCTCCTGGCACTGGAGTAATAGCCCCTGCTACGCAAGATGCTTCGTCAAAGGCAACGTCTCCAAGCAGTCGTGTACTTCCATCAGCCGCACTAACGCGATTGATGCCTACATCAATGACGCACGCTCCAGGCTTAATCCAATCACCGCGTATGAACTCGGACTGCCCGACTGCTGCAACCAGTATGTCTGCCTGCCTGACAACAGCCGCCAAGTCACGTGTCCTGGAGTGAGCAATGGTCACCGTACAGTTTCGCGCCAGCAGTAGCTGAGCCATCGGCTTGCCGACGATGTTCGAGCGGCCAACAACAACTGCATTAAGTCCATCAAGTTTGGGATGCACGCTCTGGATTAGTGCCATTGCTCCATAGGGTGTGCAAGGCACCAAGCCCTCCATTCCACTGCTCAAGCGGCCGACGTTCACGGGGTGGAAGCCATCTACATCCTTTTCAGGCAGGATGCTCTCAAGTATCACTGCGGTGTTGATGTGCTTGGGGAGTGGAAGCTGTACGAGGATTCCATGTACTGCATCGTTCGCATTCAGTGAGGCAATGAGCGCTAGAAGTTCCTGCTCAGAACAGCTCGCGTCGCGCTTGTACTCGTAGGATGCGATTCCGCACTCCTCGCTTTGCCGCACTTTGTTGCGTACGTATACCTCGCTGGCGGGGTCATTTCCAATGAGTACCACCGCCAGCCCGGGTGCCTGACCGTGGCGCCCCGTCCATTGCTGAACTGCCGCAGCGACCTTGGTTCTGAGTTCCGCCGCTACGTTTTTTCCATCTATTTTCTTTGCTGCCATTCAAAATGCTCTTTGCGCTTTATAGATAGCCAGCGGGCCCATCTTCTTTAAGGTGGGCCCGCTGTCGAATGCCTAGTCATCAAGAAGGAATCCAGATTCCTTCACGATTGGTGCCCAATGGGCTGATTCGCTACGGATGTCCTTTGCCAGCTGAGCTGCTGGCAAGTAGTCCTGGGTCAGAAAGAGCTTCTCAATGCCCTCTCGAACTGCTGCAGTGGCCATCGCTGCTTTGATAGCTGATTCCACCTTTTGGGTGGTGGCGGCAGGCATTGCGCTTGGTGCCAGAACACCAAACCAATCAGTTGTTTGTATGGGGTAACCCGACTCTGCGAGGGTGGGCACGTCCGGTAGATGCTTCATTCGCTCTGGACCAGAGACAGCCAAGACGCGCAATCTGCCCGAGCCAACATGAGGCATCTGTGCCGCCGGAGGATTAACGCTCATCGCAATTTGTCCACCAATCAAGTCCTGAACGGCTGGTGCATCGCCTTTGTATGAGACGTGGCTCAGATGGACGCCGGCAGCTTTGCCCAGCATCTGTCCTACGAAGTGTGGTGTAGAGCCTTGAGCAGATGACCCATAGAAGGCCAAATTCGGATTGGCCTTGAACCAGGTGATTAGGTCCTTCACTGTCCTAACAGAAGTTGGAACCTTGGGGCCAACACCAATAAGCTGCGGAAATGTAGCAAGTCGCGCCACAGGCTTCACATCGCGTTCTGCATCATACCCAAGTCGCTTGTATGTGTGCGGGTACAGCGTGACAGCAACGTTTGGCGTGACCAGCAGAGTCGTGCCGTCGGCGGGCGATGACTTCAGTATCTCAACAGCTACACGTCCAGCTGCACCCGCCCGGTTTTCCGCAAGTACCGGACCATCGAGCTTGTCTCTAAGGCCTTCCGCCAAAACCCTGGCAAGTACATCGGATGAACCACCGGGGGGAAGGCCGACGAGGATACGGATTGGCTTTCCCTGGGCGTAGGTTGGCAGCATTGCTGCAGATGTCCAGGCCAGAGCACCTGCTATCAAATCTCTTCTCTGCATTCTTGTCTCCTGTTTATGTGCTTGCTGGTTAGGCCCTGTCCTGGTTTATGGGTGTTTCCCCACTTCCAGGCTCAGGGACCTTGAGTCATTCGGGGAACACCACGGTCTTTGTGCCGTTTCGGAGCACCCGGCCTTCAACGTGATACCGAACTGCTCGCGCAAGCACGCGGCGCTCAATATCTCGACCTTTTCGAACCAACTCATCCGGCGCATGGCGATGGCTGATACGTTCGACGTCCTGCTCGATGATGGGTCCCTCGTCGAGGTCAGCTGTCACGTAGTGAGCAGTAGCGCCAATCAACTTGACCCCGCGTTCGTGCGCTTGGTGGTATGGACGGGCGCCCTTGAAGCCAGGAAGAAAGGAGTGATGGATGTTGATGCAGCGACCAGCCAATTTGCTGGCCATGTCATCCGAGAGAATCTGCATGTACCTTGCGAGCACCACGAGCTCTGCATTGACGTCTTTCAGCACGCCCAGAATCTTCGCTTCCTGCTCAGCTTTGCCGCCAGGAGTCATCGGCATATGGTGGAAGGTGACACCAGTCAAGTTGAGGTTGGGGTAGACCTCCACTGGGTGGTTGGAAATCACGGCCACGATGTCAATGTCCAGGTCGCCAGACCTCCAGCGGTACAGCAGGTCAGCCAAGCAATGGTCAGCCTTGGATGCCAGGATGGCGACGCGTTGGCGGACAGCTGTATCTCTTACGTCCAGGTCCATCTCGAAGCGCTGCACGAGCGGCACCATGAGCGCCGTCATGTCATTCCGGGTGAACTGCTGCTCGCATTCGACGGCGATGCGCACGAAGAACATATCTGTCTCCGTATCGTCAAATTGTTGTGAGTCTAGGATGTTGAAGCCTGCCTCAAACAGCTTGCTCGACA
>CALMCP010000042.1 GCA_937863095.1 uncultured Candidatus Saccharibacteria bacterium
GAATATCGCCATGATTGTCGCTTATGACCAAAACCGAGCCATCGGCAAGCAGGGTGATTTACCGTGGGGGCGTAGCTTGCCAGCGGATTTGGCAAACTTTAAGAAGTTGACCACTGGTGCGTCGGTGATTATGGGGCGAAAAACGTTCGAATCAATCGGTTCTCGACCGCTACCACACCGTGAAAACATCGTCATTTCACGTACGCCGACAGGTGTCAAAGGTGTCTTAACTGCGGTTAACTTGTCTAGTGCGCTGGCGTTAGCTCGTTACCCTATATTTATCATCGGCGGCGGACAGGTCTACGCCGACGCACTCGAACATGCCGATATTATATACGCCACTGAGGTGCAGCACATTTTTGACGAAACCGATGTATTTTTCCCAGAACTCGACGCATCATGGCGAAAAATCTCCCGAATCCGCCACCCAGCTGACAGTGAAAATCAATACACTTTTGACTTTGTAGAGTACCGGCGAAACTAGACGGCAATTGGCGCTTTGATAGGCGGATGGTGCTCATAGTCAACAAGCCGGATATCATCAAACGTAAAGTCGTCGATTTTTTTCACCTCAGGATTCAGCTCTAGTCTTGGCGGTGGCAATGGCTCACGAGACAGTTGTTCATTCACTTGGTCGAGATGATTCAAGTAAATATGCGTGTCCGCCAGCGTATGCACAAAATCGCCCGGCTGCTTGTCGGTCACTTGCGCAAGCATGGACAGCAGTAGTGCATACGACGCAATATTGAACGGTACGCCCAGGAATGTATCGGCTGAGCGCTGGTAGAGGTGCAAGTCAAGCTTGTCGCCACGAACATTCAGCTGAAACAGCGAGTGACACGGTGGCAAACCGCCCGCTTCGGCAATTGCGTCAATCTCAGCAGGATTCCACGCCGTGACGATGTTGCGACGAGAGTTAGGATTTGTCTTAATCGTTTCAACCGCCTGAGCGATTTGGTCAATTTCACCACCCTTACCGTCCGGCCATTTGCGCCACTGCACGCCATACACCGGTCCGAGATTTCCCACTCCTGGGCAAACATATGGTCAGTCGCCACCCGACCGACAAAACCCTTCATCTGCTCGCGCCATTCCGGCGAATTCACCTCTGGCATCGGCAAATCATTCTTCTGTAAGTACGCCTTGAACGGCCACTCATCCCAGATGTGCACGTTATTCTGCGCCAAATACTCGATATTCCCCGTGCCTTTCAAAAACCACAGCAGCTCGTGCACCACGCTATTAAAATACAGCTTCTTCGTGGTTACTGCCGGAAACCCCTCGCTCAGGTCATAGCGAACCTGCCGACCAAACACACTTTTCGTACCCGTTCCTGTTCGGTCGCCTTTTTCTTCGCCGTTGTCGCGAATATCTCGCAATAAATCTAAGTATTGCCTCATACGCACCTCCCTCTTGCTATCTCTAGTATGCCACACCTCACGAGAAATGCGCACCGTAGTTTTCACAACAAACAAGACATCGTACAGCGTCCAACCAAAAACTACCCCGCAAAACTGCAGGGTAGTTGTTGTGAGCATCTGTCGCTCTAGGTGTATTGGAGCGGTCAGACTCAATTAGCCAAGTAGGGTTTTGCGTCCCGTCACTGCATATGCAATGCCGGTAGTCAGCGCGCTCAGGCCCAACGCAACGAGTGCGCCGTTGGCACCAGTCTTTGGTAGCTCTGCAGGCGTTTCAACAGGCGTCTCTTCGGTACATGCCGCTACTTCGGTATCTTTAGAGTGCTTCGACTCGTCAAACGCGTCCTCTTTGATAGTGATTACCTCGCCAGTCGTCACATCACACACTGTGATTTCGCCTGGAGCTGGTTTCTCTGCGCAGTCAGCAAGTCGCTTCGAGTGCTGCTTATCGTTGAAGTCTTTCTCGTTTATCTCGATTATCTTCTTCGTCGAAAGCTCACACACTTTTATCTTCTTGACTACTTCTTTACAATCATCCAGTCGCTTTGAGTGCTTTTTATCGTCAAATTCGCTCTCTTTGATAGTGATGATTTTCTTTGAAGCGAGGTCACAAACCGTAATCTCTTTAACAGGTGGCTTTGGTGGCTCAGGGCAGTCAGACTTGACGCTAAACTGCACAAAGCGCTTCTGCTGAGTCGAAACACCAACAGTATCGATGGTCACACCGCTTGTCAAGATGGTATCACCAAGCGTCGAAAGCTTGGAGCCATTTGCATCGAGAAGCTCGGTCGAGCCCTTGATGTATGTTAGCTGCGCAGCCTTATCGAGGCGCACACCAGCTGTATCAGTCGTCGTTTTAGGATTTGCGTTTGTCGCAGTTACTGTGACCTGCGAACTATGGCTCGTAGCCGCTGTAGTCGGCAATGTTGCCTTCACGCTAACACTTGTCAGTGGGTCTGGCCCTGGGTTGTGAATTCGTACCTTGAACTGAAATGTGTTGCCACATGTCCCAGAAGTAGGGTCAGTGAACTCACCGTTGTTTGAAACGTTTCGAACGCGGTAGATGTCACCGCCCTCGATTTGTCCTGCTGTCGCTGCAAATGCAGGCACGGCAAATAGTGCAATAGCTGAGACTATCCCAGCCAGTGCAAGTAGTGATTTTTTCATAAGAACTCCTTAACTTATTTACAATCATTGCTATAGTGTACGCAAACTAGATAGTCACTGACTTTTATGTGATGTTGCGAGGCACACACGGTCTTCTGAGCTAGGCCCAGAACCGTGTGTGCACTCGCACCATCAACTACTCTCCTTTCTTAGAAATCGTTGTCCCCCTCGGGGACAACCGGGAACGACGCCGTAGCGATGTCGCTCTTGCCCTTGGCTGTCACCGTGAAAGTGACGGTCATGGTGCCCGCCGTAGAGCCGCCCCAGGCAGTTGCCCGGTAGCAGACTCGCCCTGCGGGGCAGGCCGTGCCGTCCCAGCGCGTGTCGACCTCAACGAGGCCGGACACGGTTCCGCCGGTCGCCGTCGCCTTGACGGCGATGTCATCGCCGTCGGGGTCCCACGCCTCGACGAAGATCGCCGCGTTGCCGTTCACGTAGAGGTGAGCGGGCGAACCCTTCACCTCAATCGACGGCGGGTTGTCCACCGGCGGCTTGGGCGGCTCCGGGGTCGGAGTCGGGGTGGGCGTGGGCTTGGGTGTGGGCTTCGGGGTCGGGGTGGGCGTGGGCTTCGGCACCACAGCGGTGCAAGAAGCTTTGGCCGAAGCCGAAGCCTTGGCGCTTACCGAAGCCTTGGCCTCGAGCTCGGCCTTGAGCGACGACTGGAACTTGGCACTGAGCGCCAGGTTCTTCGCCGCCTTCTTGGCCGCCGCTTCCGCAGCTGCCTTGGTCTTGCCCTTGGCCGAAGTCTTGGCCCACGCCAAGCCAGTTGCCGACGCTGAGGCAGAAGCTTCAGCGCTCGACTGGTCAGTCTTGCACCACGCCTTGGCGCCAGCCTTGGCGGTGATGGTAGCCTTGGCTTCCGCCTCGGCCTTGTAGGTGAAGCTCTTGACGAACTTCACCTTCCCCGTCACAACTGTGGCCTTCTTGGGCAATTTCTTGCCCTTTATCACGACCCGGTTAAAACAGTCCGGGTCGTGGTACCAGCCGTCTTTGCCGAGGTAGAACACCTTGCCCTTCTTGTAGGCCTTCTTGTGCCACACCGTCTTACCGGCGTGGTTCTTGTAGCTCGTGTAGTACGAGCCGGCCTTGGCGAGCTTGATGCTCTTGGGCTTCTTCGGGTTGGCGTGGTCGGCCTTGGCCATGCCACCCGCCTTGATGTAGGCGAGCGTCTTGACATTGGCCTTGGCGTCAATGGAGGCCTTGGCCGTGACCTTGGCCGTACCGACCGAGCTCGACGAGCTGACGCTCGTCACCGTCACGTCGCCGGACGGCTTCGTGTCGTCGGCAGCCGCGAAGCGGACCAAAAGGCCCGTCATCACGAACAGCGCGACGAACAGGAGCGACAGCTTCTTCAGGATATTGGACATGTTTTTCCCTTTCATAGGAATGGTTTGAGTGCTAGATATACTAGCATAACTCTGTCACCATCCCCATCGGAGAGTGACATCCGCAGGGACGAACTTCGTCCACACAGATGCCACCCCCACCAGAGAAAAACATGTGAGTAGTTGATGGTCTGGGCATACAAGCCCATGACTATCTAGTTTGCGAAATTTCATATTGTGTATATGCTTTTGTCGCAAAACAGTATTACTTGGCTAAATTGTTAAGCGACACCACTAGAGCAGCACGCTCCATGAGTGGATACTTCTATATTAGCACATTTTGCAATAAAAATCAATACTTTATAGCATAAACTTTAAGAATGTACATGCTTATGCTATTATTCCACTCCTTAACCTGGAGAACTGTTCTCCAGATTTGATACTTTATGGTATAACTAGCTTTTCTTAAGTCAGCTTCGTTAGCACTTCGTCGACAAGGCCGTACTGTTTCGCCTCGGCCGCGGTCATCCAGTAGTCACGTTCCATGTCTGCTTTGACCTTAGCGAGTTTCTGACCGGTGTTTTTTGCTAAGATTTTGGCGAGGACTTCTTTGACTTCTAAGCTTTCACGCAGGTCGATTTCCATGTCGGTCACCTTGCCACGTGTACCGCTTGACGGTTGGTGAATCATCACTTTAGCGTGTGGCAGTGCAAAGCGCTTGCCTCTCGCGCCGCTGGAGAGTAGAAACGCGCCCATGCTGGCTTGCAAACCGATGCCATAGGTCGCAACATCGGGCTTGATGAAGTTCATCGTGTCATAGATAGCCATGCCGTCGTACACACTGCCGCCTGGACTGTTGATATAGAGTGAAATGTCGGCCGCTGGGTCCTCATACGCCAAGTGGAGCAGCTGCGCCACGATGATATTTGCCGTATGCTCATTTACTTCCTCACCGAGGAAGATAATGCGCTCTTTGAGCAAACGCGAATAGATATCATACGCTCGCTCACCGTCGTGAGACTTTTCGATAACGGTCGGGATGAGGTAGGCATTGGGCTTTGTCATACACTTATGATAGCAAAAACTAGCACTCGTTGCAAGTGAGTGCTAGTGAGACTGTCTTGACAAATAGCTTGTTTAAGTGATTTAAGTTCTCTTTACGTGCGCAGATTCGTGCGATTCTTCGCCATTCCTCCCAGCCACCTCTGATGCGCAGACAGTCACCGTGTATGTACAATCATTTCTCCTTGCTCTCATAGTAAGCGCTCCCAAACAGGAGGCCTGCAATATTCTACTAAGAGACTCCGTGCTCGAAATCTCATCGTCGTATTGGTCCAATGTACCCGCCAGAGAATTACGCACTCTGGCTTTAATGCTATCCGCCGTTTCGAATGGCACATTCTGGTCGACAGCCGCATCAAACGCCTCGCCACTCTCTCCCATCAGACTCCCTGCGACTACTAACGCTTCGCTTCTTTGGGCTTCTAGAATCCCAGCCTGCGACGCTAAATCACACTGAATCGGACAGTTATGGCACTCGGGCTTTACGGGAAATAATGATTCGATATATTCACTACTCATAAGTACATATTAGCATACTCGAGTAACTTTGTCAATAGTCAATGACTTTCTGACTTCGGCGACCGATCCTACTTTGTGTTCAGCTCGACCAGTTTCGCTATCGTCTTGTCGGTAATCAAACGATTGGCGATGTCGCGGTGCACATCTGGGTTGTCGAACTGTTTGGCAGTTTTAGCATCTTTGCCGTAATACTGCTTCAGCGTGTCGATTTGTGCCGACAGCTCGTCGTGCGACACATCGACCTTCAGCTCTTTTGAAAGCTCAGCCAGAACAAGACCGGCCTTGACACGCTTCTCGGCTGCTGGACGAACTTCTTTGGCCATCCAGTCGTCTTTATCCTTAAAGCCCTGCGTGCTGAGATATGACTCGAGCTCGACGCCACGGTAGCTGAGATTTTGCTGCATGTCCTGTTCGATAGAGCGAATCTGGTCCTCGACCAACACTTCCGGTAGCGAAACTTTAACTTTATCGGCCAGCTCGCCAACCAGTTCGTCTTTGAACTTCTCGTCGGCTTCGCGTTTTTTCTGCTCTTCGACTTCACGCAAGATGTCAGCTCGCAGTTCGTCCATCGACGTGAACGGGCCGCACTTCGCGGCAAACTCGTCGGTTAGCTCGGGCAGCGTCGTTTCATTGACCGCGTGAAGCGTGACGGAGAAGACCACCGACTGTCCGGCGAGGTCGCCTACGTGGTAGTCCTTGGGAAATTTCAGCTCTAGGTCAAAGGAATCGCCAGCTTTGTGTCCGACTACCCCCTCTTCAAAACCAGGGATAAACTGGCCGGCACCGAGTTTCAGGGAGTAGTTCTCAGCCTTACCACCGTCAAACTCAACGTCATCTTTCTTGCCGACAAAGTCGATGACCACCTCATCACCGTTCTGAGCCGCGCGTTTCACCTCAGTCTTTTCGACAAAATTCTCCTGCATGCGCGAGATGATATCTTCCGTGTCGGCATCGGTCACCTTAACATCGGCACGTTTGCTCTTGAGCTTTTTGTAGTCAGGCAGCTTTACCTCCGGCAGTACCGTCGCCTCAGCTGTGAACTCAAGCGTGTCACCGGGCACAAATTTCTTCACCTCAACCTCCGGACGCTCAATCGCTTGGATGCTTTCAGCCGTAAACGCATCGGCAACGGCTTTTGACAGTGCATTGTCCAACGTTTGCTCCTGTAGTGCATTTGGATTGATGTTTTTTGCCACCACGCTCAGAGGCACATGCCCCTTGCGAAAGCCCGGCACCTTTACGTCTCGCGACAGCTTCTTCAGCGCCACCTGCTCTGCCGCCTCCAGCTCATCTCGGCCAACAACGATAGTCAGGACAACTTTCGTATCTGGTAGTTTCTTGACGGTAGTTTTCATAGTTAGTTATTGTAACAGGTGAGGCCTCTACTTACCCCTCCTAGTGTATACTGGAGGTATGATACAGCTTCTCACCGGCACTATTCACGACGTCGTCACAGACGACTTGCAAAAAGCTCTTCTTCAAGACGCTACAGCAGCTAAGCTATGGCAGAGCCTCACGCCGCTCGCTCGCAATGAGTGGATATGCTGGGTCATATCGCCAAAAAGGCAAGAAACGCGCAACGAACACGTCAAGCGAGTCGTCGAGGAACTCAAACAGGGTATGCGCCGGCCATGTTGCTGGATTGGCTGCATCCACCGTACCGACAAAGACATCAGCCCGTCGGTCCGTGGTATCCTCGAGAGGAGCTCAAAAGCGTGATAGCCTGCGCTTGCTACTCTACACCAGTTTAAGGACGGCATTCTATCCAAAAAAGACGCGGTTGATGTAATCTTCTACGCCTTCTTCCTGTTGATTACTACTTCAGCCCTCCAGCTCCCGCTGCCCTAACTTCCTGGCATTTTGCGGGCTGATGACTTTCGTGCCGGTGCGTGCCTCGAGGTCTTTGCGAGCGTTCCCGGCAACTTCAGCGCCAGACTTGGCAATGGTGGCGCTTTCTGACTTGCTGGCAGGACGCGCTTCAACAGAAATATCCGTTGCAGCGACTTCGGCAAGCATGTTGAGCACCAGCTCGGTGTTGGTCATGTTGTCGCGTAGGCTTTCCTTTTTCAGGCCTTTGAACTGTTTGTATTCGCGCGTGTTCATGCCTGCCCAAGTTTTGTACATCAGGTCGGTCAGTTCGGCGTAGTCTTTGCCCTGTTTGACGCCGCTTTTGTCCCATTCGTCGGTCAGGGCTTTGCGTGCCTCGATGGTTTTGAGCCGCTGGTTAATCCAACTCTCGCTATAGCCCAGCCGACGGTAATTCGCCACCGCACGGTTGATAGCCAGCTCTGGGTCGGCCGCTTCATCAATGAATGCACTACCCACGCTCGCCAGCCACACCCTGAACGGCTCGGCTTTTTTGCTGGGGATTGATTGGACCAATCGCAAGATTTGCTCGGTGTCCATAACGTCAGTATTATACTTTTTACCGTCGGCAGCAACCATTTTCAGTTGGTTAGTATTACTAACCAACTGACTTCCCTCATCTGTTAATTTCCCTTTCAGCCACTTCCAGTAGTTGCGCGTCTTCGTATAATCAGCCTGCTCGGTCAATATCGCTACGACATCCAGCACCGAAAACCACCATTTCTCACGCTCCTCGTCCCACGCACTCCGCACGGGATGTTTTTGAAATAATTTGACGGCGTCTTTTTTCATATCTACATTATACTCTATGCTCTACAAAAGCTGTGCCCACTTCGCGACCGCGCCGGTGTCATCACGAAAATATTCATGCCGTCGCCATGCACGAAGAAATGTATCGCCCAAAACGTCAAACACGCCGCTGTCGAGAACGTGCATAAGGTCCCTGTCATCTGGATAGACAGTCTTATCACTCAGCGATGGCCCGCCCAGTCGCTCCAATTCCGCATCCAAAAAAGCGTACCGAGTAGTACAGATATATCCCGGCTTGCTGCAATGCAGACGAAAGTCGTGCATCGTCGCAATCAACTGAGGGCTATCCGCATAGGCGCGGTACTTATACTCCATCCAGACCCACGGCGTGTCAAACGTCATACTGTCAGACAGTTCTTGCAATCCTCTGGTGAGTGTATCGAGAGACATGCGCACACCGCTCGTCTCTTCACCGCGTAGCTGTGCTCGCGCCAGTTGTTTCTCGACAGCACGCTGGCTCTCCAGGAGCTGCTCGTATTGTCCGTACATCGCCAGCAAATCATCAACCGTAAGTACTCGACTCATACGCTCATCTCTTCGGTAAACACCGCCTCGGTAATTTGCCGCGCCTCGGCGCCTATCAGGACAAGACTCAGCGTCTCATCGGGGTCGTTGCTTTTTTCTATGATGCACTGCGATGGCGTCGCTTCAACATGCCACACAGTGTCCTCGTACGCAATCGCTCCTTTCATGCGCTCGACCCCATATTTCGCAACAAGCTGCGGCCAACACGACCGTAGTAGCTCGGGGCTGATATCTCCTGAGCGAGTCGGGATGATAGTATAGGACGGCTCACGCTCATGATCGCGCGCAGCACTTTCGTGATTCAGATAGTATTCGACGATACCCGAGGGTTGCTCCAGAACTGTAGTATCCAACTGTCCGTGCACCATGTTCTCAATCCGGCCATCTCGCACCTCGTCGAGTTGCCCCATAAGCGCCAACACATCTTCCGGCTCCAACAGGTCTGTTTTGCTCAATGCTACCGTATCGGCTGCCGCAAGCTCATCGCGATACATCGCAAGCAACTCTGGTCGTGCTTGTGCTTCGGCGGCGTCGAGCACAAATACTGCATGACGAAGCTCATAGTAGTCGAGCAGTTGCGCGGCAGCTAGCTTCTCAACCAATACCAGCGAATTCGCCACACCCGTCGCTTCAATGATAACTGGCGCACTAGACTGCTCCGCCAATTCCTCAAGCGCGACCGTAAGCTCACGTCCAGTCGAGCAGCAGATACAGACATCAGCTATGGTTTTTACTTCGGCCGAGTGAAGTGCTAGCTGCTGCGTATCGACACTTTGACTGGCATATTCGTTTTCCACCACGCGCGCGTCAGCAAATTGCGCAGTGGACAACAAATACTTTAGCAGCGTCGTTTTGCCTGCACCAAGCGGACCGTTGATAAGATAGAGTGCTGGCTTCACGACGGCTCCTTTCCATAGATAAACACAGAATTAATTGTATCATCTTCAGGGTGATGCTCGGCCAATAAAGTAGCGCCAGACAACTCAGTCGCCGCAAACACTGGATAGAGCAGTCCTCGTATGCCACGAGCACTGCGCATAAGCAGACGTCCTCCATCACTGACGTTCGGCAGCACCGCATCGGTAATCGCTTGCTTGTCGCTCAGTGCACTACCAGCCAGCGCTGCCACCAACACGACGTCGTATCGCTCGGTCAGCCCTCCACTTGCGCCATCGACGCACAGGTAGTGGCCGTTGTAGCCCAGCGCTCGCAGTAACGCCTCGCCCGACCGTACAGCGTGCGGGTTGTTGTCAATATGGTCGATGAGTGCCGTCGATGGCAGATGACGCGCAAAATGCACCGCGCTTAGTGGCAGTGGACCGCTGCCGATGATAAGCATCCGTTTCACGTTCTCAAGCGCCAGTCCCGACTGCTTCAGTAACCCAACCTCATGCCGCGCCAACTGTGCGTAATTATCCCAGTAGGGAAACTCTTCCACTACTTGATGTGGCATTGCAGCCGTAGCTATCCGCTCGGACCAGTACGACTCAAGTTCACCCTCCGCTCGTGCGCAAATATCTTGGACCTTTGCCACCGTATTTGGCGCAATATCGGCAATATCCTCCTGAGAATTAATTACTTGCGTCACCAATTCGTGAAGAACCGCGTTTACGTGGTTGCTTGGGTGCAGGTCGGTCAGCGCCAGCGTGGCATGTATAGCTGTGTGAAGCGGGGTCATAGTGTTATAGTAAAGCGCAGTCAGAATAGTATTGCAAATTTGTTGCAATACTGTGTTATACTGCAACATATGGATGACTATCGCACACTTCTTCGCCACCATGCCCTACGTGACACCATGCCGCGTTGCGCCGTCTTCTGCTATCTGCTCAGTACGACTCAGCCACAGTCAATCAGCGCTATCGCCAAGGCTTGACCTACGGTCAACCGCACGACCACACCTTTGAGATTATTGGTGCATGTCAAAGCTGCCGAGACTAAATCCTACACTTCGAACACGGCGTCATCATCGCCGTCATAGCGATGGTCTTTGACTGTTGTAATCACCCGATCGAAGTCGGCCTGTTGCTCGGTCGACGTTTCAAGATTTTTGACTGAATAGATGCCGCTTGATAGTTCGTTCTCACCAACAAACATCGCAAACGGTACGCCTTTTTTCAGTGCCGTTTTGAGCTGCTTATCGAGTTTACGGGCTGTAAAGTCAAGCTCTACTTTCACACCTTCGCCACGAAGTTTGCGCGCCAGCTTGTCTGCACCTTCAACCGACGCTTCATCGACAGCGATGATGTAGACATCTGTCTTCGTACGAACTTGTGGCATGAGGCTGTGCACCTCGAGAAATTGCTGCATCGTCGTTGCGCCCATGCCCACACCGACGGTCGACACCGGCTCGACGCCAAACAGACCAACCAAGCCATCATAGCGTCCACCACCAAACAACGATCGGTTATTTTCGGGCGACGTATCGAAAAACTCAAACACCGTTCCAGTATAGTAGTCCAGCCCACGCATCAGCGTGATATCAAACTCAACGTTGGTGATGCCCTTCTGCTTGAGCGCATACATCACCTGACGAATCTCAAACACACTCGACATGTTCGACAGCGACTCCGGGAGGGTGTCGAGCGACTTCATCGATATCAGTTCAGCGAGTTTCGGCAGGCCTGTCTGGGCATTGTCACCAAATATCTCGATAGCTTGCCGTTTGAACTCCTCGATAGGCAATTTGTCCTTTTTGTCGAGCAGCTTGGTCATCATGGTCGTGCCGATAAAATCAAGCCCGAGGAACTCCGACATCAGCTGCTGTATCAACTGACGGTTATTGAGCCGAACTTTAAACATATCCTGGGTCGCGCCAAACGCCATCACACAAGCGTGCGACAGCTCGATAATTTCCGCGTCCGCCCACGCTCCCTCAACCCCAAACAGGTCGGCATTGAGCTGCCAAAACTCTCGTTCGCGACCCCGCTGTGGTCGTTCGTAGCGCATAAAGTTAGCGATACTGTAGAGTCGCGCCGGCATCGCCAGCTCCTGTCGACGTGCTGCCACCATGCGTGAAATCGTCGGTGTCATCTCCGGGCGAATCGCCACCTGCCGACCGCCGCGGTCTTCGAACAGATAGGTCTGCTCACCTGCCAGCTCCTGACCCGACTTGGCGGTATAGAGCTCAAGCGGCTCGACAAGCGGCGCACCATACTCCTCGTACCCAAAACTCTCAACCGTGCGTTTCCATGCATTGAACATGTAATTCTGTACGCGCTTGTCGTCTGGAAAGTAGTCGCGTGTGCCTTTGTAGCTTTGGGTGGATAAATTGCTCATGGTTGGTTCT
>CALMCP010000043.1 GCA_937863095.1 uncultured Candidatus Saccharibacteria bacterium
GTGCTGACGGGCGAAGACATAGAAACCGAAACAGACGAGATGGCGGCGTTGTGGCAGGTGCACGCCTGGCAGCTGGAGGCGTTTGAGCACACGCCGCGTATCGCGCAGGTGGCACGGGAGCTGGACTTTCCAGTTATCTGGCCGTTGTTTTTGATGGAAAAGCGCGGGGTGCGTATCGACAAGGGTCAGCTTGAGGTCATGAGCGCGGAGCTCGCAAAAGATTTGGCCGAAACTGAACAACAGATGTATGCAATCGCCGGTTACGAATTCAATATCGCCAGTCCGCAACAGCTCTCAGAAGTGTTATTTACGAAATTACAGCTACCAACGACGGGCATAAAAAAGAGCCGGATGGGTCATAGCACCGACCAGAAGACGCTCGACAAGCTGCGCGGCCAGCATCCGATGATTGAGCTGATTGAAAAGTCGCGCGAGCTAGCAAAATTGAAAAATACCTATGTTGACACGTTACCGGAACTGGCGGACGGGGCAAGTCGCATACACACGACATTTTCACAAGATGTGGCGGTGACGGGACGGCTGAGCTCCAATCACCCGAATCTGCAGAATATCCCGGTGCGTTCGGAGATGGGTCGGCGGATTCGTGAGGCGTTCATCCCGGCGGAAGGCAAGGTGTTTGTCAGCGCCGACTATTCACAATTTGAACTGCGTTTGGCGGCGGTACTTGCGGGCGACGAGCAGCTCATCGAAGATTTCAACAGCGACATCGACATCCATGCCAAAACCGCTAGCGATGTCTATGGTGTGCCGCTTGAGCAGGTGACAAAGGACCAGCGACGCGACGCGAAAGTGATTAATTTTGGAGTGCTCTACGGCATGAGTCCGCACGGGCTGGCGGCAAATACAGGTATGACATTTGTTCAGGGAAAAGAGTTTATAGAGCAATATTTTGGACTGCGGGCGCCGATTCGCCGCTATATCGACTCGTTGCTCACCAAGGCGCGGACTGATGGCTATGTGGAGACGTATTACGGTCGTCGCCGTCCAACGCCCGATGTGCACAGTAGTAATTTCATGGTGCGCCAAGCGGCAGAGCGGGCGGCGGCCAATATGCCTATCCAGGGGACCGAGGCCGACCTGATGAAGCGAGCGATGGTGCAAGTTGAGCAGGCAGTGTCCGGCCGGGCCGACCAATTGTTGCAGATTCACGACAGCATCTTGGTTGAGTGCGACCCTGAAGAGGCGGGTGAGGTGTCTGTTCGGATGAAGCAGATTATGGAGTCTATCGCGCCGGAGTTGCCGATTAAACTACGTGTCGATGTCAGTACGGGGATGAACTGGCGGGAGGTGTAAGCATGCCGGGTGTTCATGCTCTCGTTTTTGACTACTTCGGTGTACTGGCACAGCAGTATGGGCGCTGCGACGAGCAAATTATGACGTTTATCGAGCAGCGCCTGTTAAAGAAATACCGATTGGCGGTGCTATCGAACATGAACGGCGGCTCGGCCGAGGCTATGTTGGGAAAGTACTCAAAACTCTTTGATGAGGTGTTGCTGTCTGGCGAGTTGGGCGTGGCGAAGCCGGATGAGCGGGCATTTTTGTTGGCGGCACGGCGACTGGGAGAGTTTCCGTCGAGCTGTATAATGGTGGACGATAGTGAGCTGAACTGCACGGTTGCCGAGCAGGTTGACATGCGAGCGATTCGGTTTACGAACGTCGAGAATCTTGCGCAAAAACTCGAGAAATATGGTATACTAAGCCCATGAAATATTCAAAAAACTCTCTCTCACGCTTTATACCAATCTTACTAGTGATTGTTATTACCATCATAGCGGTAGCTGCGGTCATTGCGATTGGTCGGGCCCTTTTGGGCGGAGGTAGTTCAAATACAGCAGATACAACTGCTGTGACTGATGAGGGGCGAGTCGCTCTGTTGACGGTTGATGTGAGTCGGGCGATTCAGCTGACAGTGCGTGGACCGATTGTCTCCGAGGAGAAGTTCCGCTCGTATCGTGTGACGATTGGCCCTGAATCTCGAGAGATAACCACTTATGAGGGATACCTGGGCAATGTACTTGAAACAAAGAAGTTCGACAACAACACGCGCGCCTATGAGGAGTTGGTGTTCGCGCTTGATAAGCGTCGGATGATGGACGGCCGTCCGCTCACCGAGGAGCAGAATGACTTGCGTGGTATCTGCGCAAGTAAGCAGGTGTACGAGTTTGAAACCTTAGTAAATGGTGAAGCAGTACAGTCGCTGTGGACTTCGGATTGTGATGGTTCGAAGGGCTCAGCGCTCGCCAATGTCTCTGAAGTTATTGATATGTTTCTCAACCAAATTCCCGATGGTCGCAAGATAGTCAGCGGCGTCGGTCTGGGTCGAGAAGAAACGTTCTTTAGGTTGTAGGGCGGGGTAGTATGATAGACTTACTTATCGTCGTTTTGCCGATGGCCATTTCAGCAGCAGGCGCACTATTAGTGGTAATGACTTTGAGGCGGATTCCGGTCGTGTATACTAAGTCACTAAGTCAACACATCATGCAAACGAAACAAACGATAGCTCAGGGCATGGTTCTATTGTCTGTGGCGTGCATCCTCCTATGGACGTGGTCACTACTTATTGATGTGGCATGGTTTACGCGACTCACTCTTATTTTAACAGGGCTCAGCTATCTTGTCACAGGCTTAGTGCCCTATGGGGCAACTAACCGACGCGACGTGATTCATGATATGGCGGCCCAGGGTGGTCTAGCAACGATGTTCGTAAGCAGCGCTTTGCTGATGTATGAACTTGGTGGCGTGGTAGCTCTCGTTGCCGGGGTTTCTATGTGTGTACAGTTGGCACTTCTAGGCTGGTTTATAGCAACTAAGCCTGGTCAACGAAGGTTTATGCTTTTGGGGCAAATCACATACCTTGCAGTGTTCTTGCTGACAATCATGACGGTAGGGCTGACCTATGCCTGAGCTGCCTGAAGTCGAAACGGTGCGCCGAGGTTTGGCGAGGTTATTGTTGGGTCGGGGGGTGCGGCGAGTGACGGTGTTTGATTCGCCAAAGAGTTTTCCAAATACGCCCGAGCAGGTTGAACACTTTTTGTATGGCGCGAGTGTGGTAGCGGTGCGCCGTCGTGCAAAGGTTTTATTGATTGATTTGGATACGGAGTATTCGCTCGTTGTCCACTTGAAAATGACCGGACAGCTAGTGTTTGGGGCCACTCCGTTCGCCTCCTCCCTTGCCACACACTCTCCTCTGAGCACACTCTTCTCAGAAAGTGCCCCCGGCACTTCCATCGAGCGTTCGGCTGAAATCTCCCTAGGGTCGATTTCACAGTCTCCTCAGAGAAGTGTGGCTCGGTCAGACGCTCTAGCTGGCGATATGCAGAGTTTTGCCGGTGGCCATCCAAACGATAGTCTCATTGGTGAGTTACCCGACCGCTCTACTCGAGTGGAAATTGGCTTTGAAGACGGTTCAAGGCTGTTTTTTAACGACCAGCGAAAGTTTGGCTGGATAAAACTTGTACCCACTGCCGAAGTAGAGCAATTGCCGTTCTTTCAGAAAGTGGGACCAGAGCCGCTTGAGAGAACGACGACAGCCGCAGAATTTGTTCAACGCATACGTCGTCGCAACGGCTCGATGGTGAAGCCGGCGATACTGGACCAATCGGTCATCGCTGGCGTAGGAAATATCTATGCCGATGAGGCGCTATGGGCAGCTGGTATCCACCCGCAAACGCGCGTCGGCGCACTGTCGGACGCCGCTCTCGTAGCGCTCTTCGACGAGCTGCGCGCCGTTTTGCAACTCTCCATCGACAAAGGGGGCTCGACTGATAAAAACTATGTCGATGCCGAAGGACGACGAGGCAGCTACTTGACCTTTGCCCATGTCTTTCGCCGTGACGGCCAGCCATGCCACCGTCACCCCGACCAGACAATCGTCAAACTCCGCG
>CALMCP010000044.1 GCA_937863095.1 uncultured Candidatus Saccharibacteria bacterium
TGATATCGCGGCGTTGATGGAACTGGGCGATGATGATTTGTTGCCGGAGTTCGAGGCGCAGGTCGCGGCGATGGAGCAGGAGTTTGAGGCCCGAAAAACTGTTTTGTTGTTCGATGGTGAGTATGATAACCGCGAGGCTGTGGCGCGAATCACTGCTGGAGTCGGCGGTCTAGACGCGCAGGATTTCGCGCAGATGTTGGAGCGGATGTATCTGCGCTGGGCGGAAAAAAGTGACATGAAAACAACGGTGATTGAGCGGTCGACGAACGACGAAGCAGGCATAAAAACTAGCGTCTTTGAAGTGTCCGGGCCGTTTGCCTACGGCAGGCTGCGTTCGGAAAATGGCGTACATCGGCTGGTGCGACTCAGTCCGTTCAATAGCGACAACCTGCGTCAAACGAGCTTTGCGCTAGTCGAGGTACTGCCAAAGATTGATCGGCCCGACGAAGTGGCGCTCGACCAAAATGACCTGAAAATCGATGTCTATCGGAGCGGCGGTCATGGTGGACAAAGTGTCAACACAACCGACAGCGCGGTGCGCGTGACGCACTTGCCAACGGGGCTAGTGGTAGCAATCCAGAATGAACGCAGCCAGATTCAGAACAAAGAAACGGCGCTGAACATCTTGCGCTCAAAACTCTTGGCCATGCAACTAGAGCAACATGCGGAGTCAGTAGCAGAACTACGGGCAGGTGAGTCGGCCAATTGGGGGAGCCAAATTAGAAATTATGTATTGCATCCGTACACTTTGGTCAAAGATACCCGTACAAAGTACGAGGAAAAGGATGCTCAAAAAGTGCTGGACGGACAGCTCGATGGGTTTATGAACAGTTTCCTTGAGGGCGAGGCAGAGAAGAGGAGCTAATCCGCTCGCGCTTTCTCATGATTGATGATACAATAGTCTATGTATGATTCTGTTAGATAGGGTTACCAAAGCGTATGGCAAAACGGCGGCCAAGGCAGGCAAGCCGGCGCTCAATCGCATCAGCGTGCATGTCAGTGCGGGTGAGTTTGTGATACTTGTGGGTACGAGTGGTGCGGGGAAGTCAACACTGTTGAAGCTGCTGACACGCGAAGAGAAGCCGTCACATGGCAAAATCGTGGTGGGTGGCATCGACTACGACACGCTCAAGGACAAGCACATCCCGTTGCTACGTCGAAAGATAGGCGTGGTTTTTCAGGACTTTAAACTTCTGCCGAACCGGACGGTGTTTGAGAACATCGCTTTCGCGCTAGAGATTGCTGGTATGACCAATCGCGAAATCAAGTCAACCGTACCAAAAGTTATCAGCCTCGTCGGGCTTGAGGGCAAGGAAAAGAGCTTTCCGCATCAGCTCTCTGGTGGTGAGCGTCAACGCGTGGCTATCGCTCGAGCGGTAGTGCGCCAGCCGAAAATCCTCATCGCTGACGAGCCAACTGGCAACCTCGACCCGAAGCATAGCTGGGAAATCGTCAAGTTACTTGAGAAGATTAATAAATACGGCACAACCGTGCTCCTCACTACGCACAACGTTGACATCGTCAACAAACTGAAGCGTCGAGTGATTACTATCGACCACGGTAAAATCGTGTCCGATGAAGCAAAGGGAAGTTACCGGCAATGAGCGAAAAGTCAGCCAAAAAATCACCAAGCAAGATGCACAAACAGCGACGCCGTCGCACGCTGACGTTTGTGCGGATGTTTCGCTATGGTCTGAACAACTTCAGCCGTAACATCTGGCTGACGGTAGCGGCAACGGCGGTGATGTCGGTAACGCTCATCATCATTTTGGTCACGCTCGTGGCGCGCAATGTCTTGCTTGAGACGGTGGCGGACATCGGCAGTAAAGTCGACATGTCGGTCTACTTGAGTAGTGAAGCGCCAGAAAGTAAAATCATGCAGCTAAAGGGGCAGATTGAGGGGCTCGACAACGTAAAGTCGGTGCGCTATATCAGTGCGAGCGAGGCGAGGGAGGACCAGGCCAAGCAAAACAAGCAAGATGGCGAGACGCTCGAGGCTATCAAAGAGGCGGCAAATCGTCTGCCAGCAACCCTTCGTGTTTATTTGGTCGACATCAATGACACGAGTTCGCTCGACGCGTTCATCAAAGGCAGTAAGCTCTTCCAGGAGATAAAAGACCCGAGCAAAGAGCCGTCGTTTCAGGGTGAGCGTCGCACGGCTATTAGCCGTATCGCCGAATGGGTGAAGCTAGCAGAGATAGGTGGCGCTGTGATGACCGTGGTATTTACTATCATCTCGTCACTGGTGGTGTTCAACACCATCCGCATGGCTATCTTCAACCGCAGAGACGAGATACAGATGATGAAACTTATCGGTGCGGAACGAGCGTTCATCCGCGGACCGTTCCTCGTCGAAGCAGCGATGTATGGTTTCATCGCGGCGGTAGTCGCAACCGTGGCCGGATATGCGTTAGTGTTTGCAGCCAAAGCGCCGCTCGCACAGTACGGACTGCCAGTCGATACGACGATGAGCCTGATGATGCACTACGTCGGGCTGGTGCTACTGGGGATGATAGTGGTCGGCGCGTTTATCGGTATCGTTTCGTCGTATATCGCTACGCGGAAGTATCTCAAGATATAAAAGATTCTAGACGCTAGATTTTGTAATCTTTCTCAGACAATAATCTTGGGTGGCACCGTTAGGTGACACATGCGTTTGGCTGATAAAGAATGGTTGGGAGGATGGGGTTGAGATTCGGGCGATTTCCTCTTGACATGCCAAACCGCTTGTGCTACACTGGGAAGTAATGAAACACAGGTCCACCACACCACCAGTTTCCAAAAAGTTCCTCGCCCAGTCGACACTGGTGGCGATGAGTGTGCTGGTGGCGTCGGCTGGGATAATTCAGCTGGGCTCGACAGTTCTAGCCCGAAATTATGAGGCGGAGATTCAGGCAAAGGAGCAAGAGGCGCAACAATACGCTAGCGAGGCCGATCGGCTTGGCGTTGTCGCAGCAACACTCGCTGAGGCGGTATCTCAGCTTCAGGGACAGATTGCGGAGATTCAAGGACATATCGACGCCAGTCAGAAGAAGCACGATGAGTTAGTGGCGGAGATTGCCCGAAACGAAAAGCTAATCCAGAGTAATCGCGAAGCACTCGGTGATATACTTTCGGCGATGTACGTTGACGACCAGATATCTCCGCTGGAGATGCTGGCGAGTAGCAAGAGCATCGGTGACTATATCGACAAACAAGAGCAGCGCTCAAGTTTGCGTAGCAGCCTGAACGACAAGATTAAAGAAATCAAGCAGCTCCAGAAGACACTCGAAGAGAACAAAAAGGCCGTTGAGAATGTCATCCAAGACCAGCAGGCACAGCGTTCGCAGCTCGATGGCAAGAAGGCAGAACAGCAAAAACTTCTTTCTGATACGCAAAATGACGAAAGCGCCTACCAACGACTTGTCGGACAGAAGCGTTCGGAGATTGAACAGATTCGTGCTGACCAGGCCGAAGCGAACCGACGAGCACTCCAGTCGTCTGGCGGTGGTTCGGTTAACGTCCCGGCAGGCGTGGCGGGTGGCGGTGGCTACCCTGGGGAATGGGCATTTGCGCCTCTTGACGCCTATGTCGACCCATGGGGTCTCTACACGCGAGAATGCGTGAGCTATGTCGCATGGAAGATTTGGAGTACTGGTCGCTATGTCCCACACTTCCAAGGGGCGGGCAACGCCAACCAATGGCCGTCAACAGCTGCCAGGCATGGTATCCCAAGTGGTTCGACGCCAAAAGTTGGCTCGGCTGCGGTGATGATGGCCGGCTACTATGGTCACGTGATGTACGTTGAGGCGGTCCACGGTGACGGTACTATCACGGTGAGCGACTACAACTTTGCTTGGGATGGCTTGTACCGCAAGTACGACCGCTCAGCCTCTGGCCTGACGTACGTTTACTTCTAGTCAGACTAACCACAAGCGTGCTACACTAGATATATGAAAAAGAATGAACATAGCGTGGCTCGCGGTCGTTCGAGCACGCTGCTACTTGTACTGATTGTTGCGATTGTTAGTTTTGGCGTGGGCATGCGCTCAGATGTTATCTTTGCCAAAGTTGGCTCAGTGTTTGGCATCCGTACTGACGCCAGTACGCTCGACCTTTCGAGCGTCCAGGAGACCTTTCGGGCGCTGAAAGCGAACTATGACGGCGAGCTTGATGAAGAAGCGTTGATTCACGGGGCGAGTCGCGGTATGGTGGCCGCCGTGGGCGATGCACACACGGTCTATCTTGACCCGGCTGGCGTCAAGGAGCTGGAGGACAGTCTGAGTGGCAACATCGGCGGCGGAATCGGTGCGGAAATCGGCCTTCGAAATGACCAGCTGACTATCATCCGGCCGCTCAAAGATAGTCCGGCGCAAAAAGCTGGGGTCCAGCCAGGCGATACGATCGTCACGGTGAATGACGAAGCGGTGGCCGGCTGGACGGTTGAGCAAGTGGTGGCGAAGATTCGCGGTGAAGTGGGTACAAAAGTGAAATTACTACTCAAACGTGGCAATGAGCCGGTTGAGTTGTCTATCACTCGAGCTGAGGTTTCGTCGCCAACGGTTGAAGCGGAGATTGTCGGCGATACGGGCGTGCTGACGGTGAGTCGATTTAACGGTGAAACGGCGACGCTGGCTCGGACAGAGGCGGAGAAGTTCCTCGCAAGCGGTGTGAAGCGCGTGGTGCTTGACCTGCGTGGCAACCCCGGTGGGGAAGTGACGGCAGCACAAGGCTTGGCTGGACTATGGCTGGACAATGAGGTAGTGCTGACGCAGCGACGCGGGTCGGAAATCGTCCGGACAGACCGCTCGCTGGGCAAGCCTATCCTTGGGTCTACGAAGACAGTGGTGCTGATAAATGGTGGTAGTGCGAGTGCGAGTGAGATAGTCGCTGGTGCGCTGCGTGACTACGACAAGGCAACGCTGGTCGGCGAAACAACCTTTGGCAAGGGCAGCGTGCAGGCGGTGATTCGTCTCAGTGGTGGGTCGGAGCTGAAGGTGACTGAGTCGCGTTGGTTTACACCAAAGGGCAAGAACATCGACGGCAAAGGGATTGAGCCGAATGTGAAGGTTGAGCTGACGGCAGATGACATGAACCATGGTCGCGATCCGCAGTTGGAGAAAGCAAAGAGTTTGTAGGTTCTATTTGTTTGCAACCACCCTCCCCATACATTTTTCTCTGAGTACACTTTTCTCAAAGAGCGCCGCTGGCGCTCTTTTCAAGCGTTCGGCTGAAAGTCCTCGATTCCTCGGATTTCACAGCCTCTTCGAAAAAGTATGGGTCGGCTGATTGCTCGACAGCGGCAGTTACTACTTGTGCTTTTTAGGTACCTCGTGGTATGATAAAAACAACTATGGATAGCAAAAAGAAAATTCTACTTGTTGAAGATGATACGGCACTTGCTGCGGTTTATAGGGCTAGGCTCGAGCTCGAGGGCTTTGATATCCGAGAGGTGAACAATGGCGAGGATGCGCTTTCGGCGACGCTCGACTACAAGCCAGACCTTATCTTGCTCGATGCGATGATGCCGAAGATTAGCGGGTTTGACGTGTTGGACATCCTGCGCAACACGCCCGAGACGGCCAACGTGCGGATTATCATGCTGACGGCGCTGTCGCAGCCAAAGGACAAAGAGCGTGCCGAAGGGCTTGGTGTTGATGACTATATGGTGAAGTCGCAAGTGGTCATCGGTGATGTTGTCGCTCGCGTGAAGCACCATCTAGGCACCAATAGCTAGTACTAAATTTGCAAAAAAGTAAAGTCAAGGCTCTAGGGTATTGACTTTTTGCTTATGGTTTGCTATAATAAAAGAGTAGATTTATTAAAATACAAAAATAAGCTATAAA
>CALMCP010000045.1 GCA_937863095.1 uncultured Candidatus Saccharibacteria bacterium
GGAATCATCGACATCGCGGCCGACGGCGTCATCGACGCGAAAGAAAAGCCGCGCATGGAGCAGTACCTCGAGGCACTCGACGAGATAACGAACAAGGCTCAGACCTTGAAGCTCATTTATAGAAAGCAATTCGGAAAACAGGAGGTGTAAAAAGTGTTGGAGGCGAAGCAGAGCGGGAACGTCGTGGAGGACTTCACCATCGGGAACACCCGAATCAAGATTTGCGACGACTTCTGCCGGACCCGGACGAGCGGAGAGGTCAAAGAAATCCTCGACCGCGTCGCACGGAGGACGGTCGGCTCGCTCACGGCAGCCGCCACACCTGATTATGGATGCGCTTAAAAGAAAGATGGAGATTGCGGCCGTTGCGTTTTTCTGCACAGTCACCGCACTTATTGCGGCTTACTCCTGCGCGACGACGGCCGCAGCAAACCTCGCACAGCAGACAGCGGCAGCACCGGCAACGGAATATGTGACGCTCGCCTACATGGAGGTGCAGCCAGAGGCCGAACAGGAGCCGGAGCTCCTCTACGACGTGCCCATGAGCGACGAGCTGCAACGGTACATCCGGGAGCAGGCGGAGCGGCAGGACGTCCCATTTGAAATCGCCCTCGCCGTCATCGAGCGGGAGAGCAGCTACCAGCCGGATGCGGTCAGCGACACCGGAGACTTCGGCCTTATGCAGATTAACATCTGCAATCACCGCTGGCTCTACGAAGAGCTCGGAATTACGGATGTGATGGACCCGGAGCAGAACATCGAGGCTGGCTTATACATCCTCGGGCGGGCGTTCCAAAAGTACGACGACCCGGACAAGGCTCTCATGGCCTACAACATGGGCGACAGCGGCATGAAATCAGCGTGGAGCAAGGGCCAGCACAGCAGCAAATACAGCCGCGCAGTCATTGAGACGGCGCAGGCCCTCAAGAGAAAGGAGCACTAAATGGACTGGAAGATTCACAGAGCGATTCTCATTGCGGCCATCTGGATTGCAGAGGTCCTCTCGGCCGGTATCTGCGGATTCATCGCCGCGCTGGCACTCATTCCGGCCAGCTACGCAGCGCGCGGCTACTTCGCCTTTGGCGGCGAGTGGCTTATCGTGCTCGGCGTCACGCTGCTGGCGTTCCACATCATCAACAACGCATTCTTCAAGATGCTCAAGGACCACTGAAAGGAGGTGAACCACATGGCTGAACAGAACCTTTTCTGCCTCTGCGGCAGATGCTCGCGCAAGCTGCGCAGCGCGGCTGCCCGTCGCGTCGGTATGGGCTCGACCTGCTGCCGCAAGGAGACAGGCAAGACCATCACCCAGTTGCTCAAGGAGCTGGACGAGCAGGAGGCCGCAGCAGCGGCAGAGCAGCAGGAGCCGGATACACAGGCATAAAAAAAGAGCCGCGCTCGAAAGCGCGACCCTCTTGTCGGACAAGCCTATTGTATCTCGCTCCACATCAAAAGTCAACAGGAGCGTGAACCATGAACGAACAAAACAAACACGCTGCGCTCACCATTGCGCAGCAGTACCCGCCCACGCAGTACAACCTCCTCGTCCCGATGCAGACCGTGACGGAGATTGCCGACATCCAAAAGCCGGTGATGAACTCCGTGAAAATCAGCACCGACCTCAATGACGGCGAAATCTATGAGATGGAGAAAGCCAAGGACGAGTGGCGCGACAGCAAGGGGTACGTCCACAAAGCGACCCCGGCCAAGTACGCCCTCACCAAAAAGGGCCTCACCAAGCTCATGCGAGCCGCAGGCATCAAGATTCTTTCCAGCCGCCCGGTCGTCCCGTCCACCTGCCAGAAGTGCGCGGAGGTCAACCGCAGCATCGGAAAGCCGATTCGCTGCGGAGGCTGCCCCAACAAGGACGTCAAGCACGAGGTCCGAATCAGCGTCCCGCAGCTCACCGGCGAGAACGTCACCATCGTCGCCCACAAGGAAATTGCGGTCGAGGATGTGACGGCCGGGATGACTGAAAAGCAGCGGGCGGAGTTCATGAAGTTCCGCAGCGAGATGTGCGAGAGCAAGGCCCTCAACCGCGCACTCCGCACCGCGATGCAGATTAAATCCAGTTACCTTATCGAGGAGTTCAAAAAGCCCTTTGTCGTGGCATACCTTGTCCCGAACCTTGACAACCCGGCCGTCCGCGAGGAGGCGGTAAAGTCCATGTTTGGCGCGGCGAATGACCTGTACGGCAGCCGCCCGAAAACCAGCCACACGGTCTATGTGGACGATGACGACGACGGCTATGTGCAGCCGGAGCCGGATTTTGAGGTCGGACAGGAGCAGCCCCAGCAGGAGCAGCAGCCCGAGAGACCGGCGCAGCGGCCTCGCCAGCAGCAGCCCGCGCCGAGTAACCGACAGCAGGGCCGGAACGGCGACAGCGAGTTCTGCGCGGACTGCGGTAAGCAGGTCGGCCTCGACGTAGCAGAGTACAGCCGCAAGCATTTCGGCGGAGTGGCTTATTGCCGCGACTGCCAGAGAAACCATACATGGAGGAAATGATTATGATGATTCTTTCGCAGGACGGCATGGTCGCCGTCAATTCGGACAACGTGGCAATGTTTGAGGTCAAGGAGACTGAAACAATCCCTCACGAGGCACAGCTCATGGCGACCATCTTTATTTCCGGCGGCGGACGTTACACCAACGCCGAGCGCACCTGCTGCCCTATCGGGACGTTCCGCAGCCCGGACCGCACCGAGCTCGCAAAGCTCGCGCTGGACTACATTTCGTTCAGTATCAGCTCCGGCCACAAGGGCTCTGCGCAGGTTCCGACCGAAGATGAAATGAGGAATATTCAGGGCGCGAAGTCTCGTGCGGATGCAGCGCGGCGCGGCAAGCTCGACGACATCATCAAGGAGCTGCTCAAGGAGGATATGTGATGCTGAAAGTATTGCACACCGGAGACTGGCACATCGGCAGTTTCCCCGGGCCAGAGGTCGGCGGACAGAACGCCCGCTTTCAGGACATCTGCCGCTGCCTTGATTTTCAGGCGAGGTACGCGGAGGAGCACCGGCCGGACCTTATCGTCGTATCTGGCGACATTTTCCATCAGGCCCGCGTATGGTCGGACAGAGGTCTCCGCGAGAGCCGGACAGCCATAGACCACATCCGGCGGCTTTCCAACGTGGCCCCGACCGTCGTGTTGCGCGGCACTCCGAACCACGACAGCGAGGAGCAGTTCGAGATGCTGACGACGGCTTTTTACGGCGATGATTCGGTCAGCGTCGTAACGGAGCCGGAGGTGCTCCACATCCACACCTACCACGGGCAGCGCGTAGATGTAGCGTGTATTCCGGGCTTTGACCGTGGCGTACACCGGGCAGCGCACCCGGGCCTCTCTCGAGAGGAGGAAACGCAGGCGTTTACGGACGAGCTGGCAAAGGTTGTCCTCGGCCTCAAGGCCCAGTGCGAGCCCG
>CALMCP010000046.1 GCA_937863095.1 uncultured Candidatus Saccharibacteria bacterium
GATTACCCGGATAAACCGGGTAATGACGAGGAGGTTTTGGGACTCAGGTAGGGGCTTCGATTCCAAAATGATACTGTAAAATCGACAGAACAGCCTAGTATAAAAAGTAATGCCCGTAAACCTTTGCAAATCTCAAAACACTTATGTATACTAGTGGATAGTATGAAACTATCAAAAGGGCTGGGCGACTTTTTCGGATTGGACATCGGGACCAACGCTGTTCGAGTGGTGCAACTGTCACCAACATCGAACGGCTGGAACCTCGTTCACTACGGATATGCGCCAGTAGACGCAAAGATAACAGCGAGTGATTCTGCCGAGGCGCGCAGGAAACTTGGTGAGGTAATCATGACCGCAGTCGGTCAGAGCGGTATCAAAACAAGCAATGTCGCTATGGGACTGCCCTCGAGCAAGACATTTACGACGATTATCGACGTACCGAAAGTCTCGGAACAAGAGTTGCGCGCGACGATGAAGTACCAAGTCGACCAGTACATCCCGATGGCCATCGATGAAGCAAAAGTGGACTGGGCGCTGCTCGGCGACAGCCTGAAAACGCAGGGGCAATACGAAGTACTACTGAGTAGCACGGCGAAAAGTTATGCTGAGGAGCGGTTGGAGCTGGTAGAGTCACTCGGGCTGAACGTTATCGCCGAAGAACCAGACCCTATCGCTATGGTCCGCTCGCTGATGCCGCTGGGTGCGCAAGATGTCCGCCTGATACTCGACATGGGCGAAAACTCGACTGATCTCGCGGTTGTCTACGGCGACGCACCACGACTAGTGCGAACCATCCCGACTGGCGTGAGCTCACTGGTGCGCGCAGCAGTGCAGAACCTCAACGTTCAGGACACGCAGGCGCGACAATTTATCTTGAAGTTTGGTCTAGCGCCTGACCGCCTCGACGGTCAAGTGCTCAAGGCAATTGACAGTGTGCTCGACAACTTTACTTCGGAGATAGTTAAGTCAGTTAAGTTCTTCCAGACACGTTACCCGAACTTGAATGTCGGGGGTATCTATCTGTCTGGATTTGGTGCGGTCATCCCGCAGATGGACGCCTATGTCGCGACCAAGACGAACATCCAGTCTGCTCCGGCTGATTCATGGCAGCGCGTTACGATGTCGCCAGACGATAAGCAGCAGCTTGCGCCTATCGCGTCTGAGTTTGCAACGGTTGTCGGGCTAGCACAGAGGAGGAACTCAGTATGATTGAAATCAATCTGATACCTGACGTCAAGCGAGAATACCTCAAAACGCGCATGCTACGCAATACCGTGATATCGATGTCGATAGTGGTCGGCATCATCATCGTGGGTATCGCGGTGGTGCTCGGACTATTTCTCGCGGGCCAGCTGGTGACGCAGTCCATCCAAGACAGCACTATCAAGAGCGGCAGCGAGGAGCTGATAGCGGTTGAAGACATCAACAAGATGGTGACTATCCAGCAGCAGCTCAAGTCGATTGACGGGCAGCACGAGTCGAAAGCCATCCGCTCGCGTCTCATCGACGTCATGTCGGCTATCAACCCGCCCGAGCCAAACAATGTACAAATCTCAACGCTGAAGCTGAACCCAGAGGAAAGTACGATATCTATCGAAGGCTCGGCGGTCAATGGCTACATTGCACTTGAGGTGTTCAAGAAAACCATCACAAACACTTCTGTGCAGACCCAGCAAGACGACCAAGATGTCAAAGTGCCGCTCGCAAGCGACATCGTCGCTGGTGACACGAGCTTTGGTGAGAACTCTGATGGTCAGCGTGTGCTGCGATTTACCTTTACCTTCAAGTATCCAGACGAACTCTTCAAGATGTCTGACGCGCCAGTACTTATCGTGACACCACAGGGTAGGACCGACGTGACCGACTCGAAGCTCGGCGTACCAAGCAGTTTGTTCGGCGCCAAGGCAAATGACATCAAAAACGAAGAGGGGGCTGGCAATGGGCAATAATAATGACGTCGCACTGCGCAAGCGACAGCAGATTGATTCGTCAAAGCGCACGATGTTCATCTTTGTGGCATCAGCAGCGTTTGCTTCGGGTATCGCTCTGGTAGTGTCGTTCTTCTTGGTGCAGCAGATATGGTTCCATGGCCGAGTGATTAGTGAAAAGCAGAAGACGGTTAGCACGATTAGTGCAAATCTGGCTGCGGTCGACGACCTCAAAGACAATATCCGCGTGCTCGATACGAACGAAGCGCTCAACTCGGTGAGGTCGAGCGACGAAAGTAGCGCCCTGCAAGTGGTCCTGGACGCGCTGCCAACCGAACCAAATGCAGATGCGCTGGGTGCATCGTTACAGCTGCAATTTGTCGGAGCGGTAGACGGTTTGACGCTGGAGAGCTTGTCGATAGAAGGGCAAGCCGAGGGTGATAGCGCAGCTAGTGAGTCAACGGACGAAACAAGTGATACTGCAACGGAAGATGGCACGGATACGACACCGGGCATCGGATTCACGATGAGCGTGTCGGGAACGCCAGAGGGGCTAAAAGAGCTATTGGCGCGATTTGAGCGCTCCATCCGCGTCATCCGCATCGACTCGCTTGATATCGAAGCTGGCAAGGAAAAACTGACGATGAAAATCGTCGGACGAGCCTACTATCAGCCAGCGCAAGAGGTTAAACTAGACAAAAAGGTGGTAAAGCCATGAAGAAAACCGACATCGCGATGATTATACTGATAGCCGGTGTAGGAGTGCTGGTGGCCTACTTTGTGGCAACAAATATCTCGTTTCTCAAGCTGCCGGAAAAAGGCGTCGAGGTGCAGACCATCCAAGAGATTACCTCAGACGTGCAAGAGCCTAACAAGAAGATATTTAACGCAGAGGCCATCAACCCAACCGTCGAAGTTGTCGTCGGTGGTGACGGTACGAATTAGTGCCACAGGAGTTTAGCACGTGGCGCTACTAACTGATGATTTGATTGAGAGGCTGCAAAAGCTACTCGTTGAGGAGGGGCTCGTTGAGCAAGCGGTTTTAGGTGATGCCGTCAGTCGTGCTGCTGCAACAGATAAGCCATTGTTTACACTTCTGTCGGAGGAGCATATTCTTGACGCAGAGATGTTGGTGCACGCGGTAGCGCAGGTGTCTGGCGTGCCGTATGTTAACTTGACGAACAGCTATATCGACCAAGATGTGCTCAACTTGCTCCCAGCTGATATCGCTGAGCGATTTATGGCGGTACCGCTCGCTGAAGTGCAGAATCGCCTCGCTGTAGCGATGATAGATGCCAACAATGTTCAAGCGGTAGATTACTTGGCAAATCGCATACAGCGACCACTGAAGGTTTTCATGGCGTCCGATGCGAGTGTGCGACACGCTCTCGGTCAGTACAAGACCGACTTGTCGTCGGTGAGCGTTGCTGCGGAAGCGTCGCAGCAGGAAGCAGCTGCTGAGTCGGCGGGCGACATCAAGACTATCGTGCAAGATTCACCGATTTCTCGGGCTTTGAGCACTATTTTGGAATACGCAGTCAAAAGTCATGCAAGTGATGTGCACATCGAACCGCTTGAGGGCGCACTTAAGATTCGTTGTCGTGTCGATGGTGTACTGCGAGAGATTATGCAACTACCAAAAAGCATCGAGCCAGCCCTAGTGAGCCGAATAAAAATTTTATCCAATCTGAAAATCGACGAACACCGCATCCCCCAGGACGGACAGTTTGCTGTTGAGGTGGCAGGCAAGGAAGTTGACCTGCGTATCGCCATCAGCCCGGTGGTGTGGGGTGAGCAAGTGGTCATCCGTCTGCTCGACAAGTCCGGTAGTTCGTTTGCGCTGGAAGAGATGGGCTATGCAGGGCGAGCGCTGAGGACGATTCGCAAAGGTATCCGCCGACCGAACGGTATGGTGCTGACGTCTGGTCCGACTGGCTCGGGTAAGTCGACGAGCTTGTATGCACTCATCAAGGAAATTAAAGACGACACAGTCAACATCGTTACGCTAGAGGACCCAGTCGAGTACAAGATGGACGGCGTCAACCAGATTCAGGTCAATGCCGAGGTGGGGCTAACATTTGCGTCGGGACTGCGATCCATCTTGCGTCAGGACCCGGACGTGGTGATGGTGGGTGAGATTCGTGACAGTGAAACGGCTAACCTGGCGGTACAGGCGGCCCTGACGGGACACTTGGTGTTCTCGACGCTGCACACCAACTCAGCGGCTGGCGTGTTGCCGCGACTGCTCGATATGGGGATTGAACCATTTTTGATAGCGTCGACAGTGAACACAATTATTGGTCAGCGACTGGTCCGACGGGTGGCGGAAAAACGCGACGTCTACCAATCGTCACCGCTCGAAACACAAGTGATTCAGTCAACGGTGGGGCATCTACTGCCAAAGGCGCAAGCTGACATGACGACTGTTTCCCAAGATCTTGGGTATAAAGACTTGCCACTAGCGGGGCAAAACGCTTATACTTTAGTGAAGGGGCACGACACGCCGCATACGCCGCGAGGCTACAGCGGGCGTGCTGGACTTTACGAAGTTATGGATGTGACAGAAGAAGTGCAGGGGTTGATTGTCAAGCGCGCCACTTCGGCTGAGATACAGCGGCTGGCCGTGGAGCAGGGGATGGTGACCATGCGCCAAGACGGATACCTAAAGGCGCTGGGGGGCATCACAACGTTGGAAGAAGTTAATCGAGTAGCAGCGGATACCGCATAAGGAGGAAGAAAGCATGAACCAAGGACTACGAATCGAAATACTACTAGAAGAAGTGGTAAAAAAGCGGGCATCTGACCTGCACATCCAGGTTGGTTTGCCGCCGATGCTGAGGATTGACGGTGCACTGACGCCAGCGGCTGGGACGCAACCGCTTGATGAGCCAGCAGTCGAGCAATTGGTCTTTCAGATTCTTGATGAAGACCAGCGACAGATATTGCTCAAAGACAAAGAGTTTGACTTCAGCTTTGCGTTTGGTACCTTGGGCCGCTTTCGTGTCAATGCCTTTCACGAGCGCGGCAACCTGGCAGCAGCGCTGCGTTTGATTCCAAATGAGATTAAGTCGGCAGGTGAGCTCGGCATGCCGTCTATCGTCAACTCGTTTGCTGAGTTTCCACGAGGATTGGTGCTGGTGACTGGTCCGACCGGGTCGGGTAAGTCGACGACGCTTGCAGCGCTGGTTGACAAGATTAACTCCGAAAAGTCGCAGCACATCATCACCATCGAAGATCCTATCGAGTTTACTCACAAGTCAAAGAAGTCGGTGGTGGTACAGCGAGAAGTGCACTATGACACTTACTCTTTTTCGGCGGCGCTTCGTAGCTCGCTGCGTCAGGACCCGGATGTTGTGCTCATCGGTGAGATGCGCGACCTCGAGACGATTTCGGCGGCAATCACCATCGCTGAGACCGGGCACTTAGTGTTCGCGACGCTCCACACTAACTCGGCAGCGCAGTCTATCGACCGTATGATTGACGTCTTCCCGCCACACCAGCAGCCACAGATTCGTGCGCAGCTGTCGAACATCCTGATGGCCATCTGTTCGCAGCGTCTGGTGCCGTCCATCGGTGGTGGACGAGTTGTGGCGGCTGAAGTGCTCATCGCTAACCCAGCGGTGCGCAACATCATCCGCGAAGGCAAGAGCCACCAGCTGGACGCGGTCATCCAAACCGGTGCCGACCAAGGCATGCAGACGATGGACCGTACGCTGGCGAGCCTGGTGCAGAGCGGGACGGTGACTTACGATAACGCTCGTGAATACGCGGTTGATTTAACTGAGTTTGAAAGGTTGATGCGGGGGTAGTATGAACAAGTACATCTACGAGGCGCGCGACACCGCGAGCAATAAGATAGTCAAATCAACCGTCCAGGCGGAGAGCGAAGGTGCCGCAGCCAAGTTGTTGACGTCGCAAGGGTTTACGCCACTGAAGATTGACCTTGAGGACGAAAAAGCAGGATTTCTCAAGCGACTGGCAAATCGCATCACGACAAAGGACAAGATAGTCTTTACGCGCCAGCTGGCAACGCTGATTGGCGCAGGTCTGCCGCTGTCGCAGAGTATGCGCACGGTACTGGAGCAGACACAAAACAAAGCCATGCAGCAGATGATTCAAGAGGTTATCGCCGACATCGAAGGTGGTAGAACGCTGTCCGACTCGTTCGCCAAGCATCCAAAGGTGTTTGACAACGTCTTCTTGGCGCTGGTGGCGGCAGGCGAGGCGTCGGGTACGCTTGACGATGCGCTGAAACGCGTCGCAGCCCAGCAGGAGAAAGACGCGGCGATGATGAGCAAGATAAAGGGCGCGCTGACCTATCCTATCATCGTTTTGGTGGTCATCCTGGCCGTGATTGGCTTCATGCTCGTGGCGGTAGTGCCGCAGGTGAAAAATTTGTACAAAGACCTTAACAAAGAGTTGCCGTGGATTACACAGATAATGGTAAGTACGGCCGACTTCTTTATCAATTTCTGGTGGTTGGTGCTTATCATCGCTGGTATCGCTGGATACTTCCTCGTGCAGTACCTCAAGACTGAGGCGGGCATAAAAACAAAAGACACACTGAAGTTGAACCTACCGATGTTCAAAGGCATGTTTCGCAAACTCTACATGGCGCGCTTTTCACGAACAGGACAGACGCTACTTTCGACTGGCGTGGCGATGCTCGATATGCTGAGGATTACCTCGACGGCAGTCAACAACACCATCATCGCTCAGGGTATCGACCGGGCAGCAGAAAAGGTCAAGGGCGGTAAGGCGCTTTCGTCATCGCTAAAGAACGAGGACTATTTTCTCGAGATGGTACCACAGATGATAAAGATTGGCGAGCAGTCCGGTAAAATCGACGAGATGATGGGTAAGTGTGCGCAGATCTACGAGGACGAGCTCGACGAAGAGATACGGACGATATCGACCGCTATCGAGCCAGTTCTCATGGTCGTACTAGCGGTAGTGGCTGGTGGTATGGTCGGCGCCATCCTATTTCCGATATATAGTCTCGTAAATGGCGTTGGACTATAGACAGCCGTGTCGGCGCGGTGTATGATAGGCATAAGCGATTTTGTCGCTCGTACGTAAGATAGATAACAAATCACAGTCATAGAAAGGTGGAACACACAATGACTCAACAAAAAAAAGGATTTACTATCATCGAGGTCGTGCTGGTCTTGGCTATTGCCGGGCTTATCTTCCTCATGGTATTCATCGCGCTTCCTGCGTTGCAGCGAGGGCAGAGGGATAATCAGCGTCGTCAAGATGTATCTAAGTTCATGAGCCAAGTAACCAGTTACTCAACAAACAATAGAGGGAATGTTCCCGCACTAGATACTGTTGCGCTTCGTACATCATTTCTTAATGATTACATGAAGCAGAGTGCTGGTGAGTTTAAGGACCCTCGTAGTGGTGTTAACTATACGATAGACCAAGTCGCTCCGCTGACGAATGACACAATTACACGAATTCAGTATGTTACAGGTCAAAAATGTAACGGAGAGGCTTTGGCTACTGCCAGTGCCAGAGCGGCTGCTGTTCGTATACAACTTGAGGGCTCAGGTATCTACTGTCAAGATAACCAATAAGACGGACGCTAGTAGCTTCGTGAATCATCCTGCCTATATGGCAGGATGATTGTATGTTATGATGGTGCTTATGAACGAAATTATTTTAGGAACAGTAGCAGCAGTCATCGGTGCTGCACTCGGCAGTTTCGCAGGAGCGCAAGTCTGGCGGCTGCGGGCGAGACAGTTGGTTGAGGAAAAACAAGCCGGCGAGAAAGTCGATGCGAAGGAGTACAAGCGTCTGCTGCCGTTGACGAAGCAAAGTCTCCTGACAGACCGCTCTATCGACCTCGACACGGGCGAGCAGCTGAAGTGGTACGACATGATTCCTGTCATCAGCTGGCTGATGCTGCGCGGTAAATCGCGCTATAGTGGCAAACCGATTGGCTTGACGGAGCTACTGCTCGAAGTGGGCATGGCCGTGGTATTTACACTGTCAGTGCTGTTCTGGCCGGCGCCACTTGACCAGCCACTCGAAATCGTTAAGCTGCTGGTGTGGCTGGCTGCACTTGTGCCACTAGCGATTAACTTTGTCTACGACATCCGCTGGATGGCGCTCATATCGTACTGCAATTGGCTCATCATCGCACTTGGTCTCGTCTACGCAGGGGTGACGGTCTATCAGGCGGGGGACTGGGTGGCGGCAGCGCTCTCAGTAGCGAGCTCAGTATTGATACTGGGCGGCCTGTACGGGCTATTGTGGCTTGTTTCGCGCGGTAAATGGGTCGGCGATGGTGACATCTACCTCGGGGCGGGACTGGGACTGTTTCTGGCCGACTGGCGAGCGGCGCTGGTTGGGCTGTTTTTGGCAAATCTCATCGGTACGCTCATCGTCCTGCCGGGGCTGGTAACAGGCAAGCTGGCACGCAAGAGTCAAGTACCGTTCGGTCCACTACTCATCGCTGGGTGCGTGTTGGCCTGGTTTGTCGGCGTGCCTATCGTCGAATGGTACCAGTCGCTGTTGTTGATACCGTAGTGCTTATGCTATAATAACTGCTATATGAAGCGCCATACAGTAGCCGGCTTTACGATTATAGAGACGATGCTTTTCTTGGCGGTTTCTGGTGCTTTAGCGGTGGGGCTAATGGCTGGCATGGGCGCAGCTATCGGGGCGCAGCAGTACCGCGACTCGGTGCAGTCGTATGCAGACTTTTTGCGAACTCAACACAGTCAGGTTATCACTGTTGTTAATAACCGTTCGAGCGAAGACCAATGCTCGCTTTCAGCTCCAGAGAGTCAGCCGCGGGGGCGTTCATCTTGCGTAGTGGTTGGTCGGTACATCACTAGTACCGATACTACTGGCGAGAAATACACAGTTCGTCCAATATTTGCGCTACAAAGCGGAAGTGGATGGACGTATGCGTTTGGTGCAGAGGATACAGCCTATGAGACGCACTGGAGTGGTACGACACGAGTCAATGGCCAGGCCCTTAACGCTGCCAATGTCCACATATTGATGTGGAGGAGTCCTGACAATGGTGTACTTCGCATAGCGAGTACTCCGCCGCTGAACGCAGAGTCGCAGATTGCGAGTGCTATGGCGGGAGCGTCTAGTGACGTTGAACTGTGCGTCAGGGCCGACTCACTATCTTTCGGCGAACGTTTGTCAGTGTACCTAACTGCCAATGCAGGCTCAAGCGACGCCATCCGTGTGGCGACGGCAACCGGAGGGTGCTCTACATGATACAGCGTGGCGATACTATCATCGAAGTTATCTTGGCGGTGACGATTTTTAGTCTTGTGGCGGTTGGTGCGCTGACACTTATGAATAGTGGTACTTCGATGTCTCAGCGCTCGCTCGAGACGACACTTGTTCGGCAACAAATCGATACACAGGCAGAGCTGTTGCGGTTCGTGAGTCGGTCGGCTGTGGGCACAACATGGGATGATGTCAAGGCTAAAGCAAAAACCATGCCAATATCTATTCTCGACAGCGCTACTTGTCAGAGCTGGGCAGGTGTATCGGACGCTTTTGCGTTGGCAGCAACAACGAGTAGCGTGAGTATCATAGAGAACACCAGCATTAGCGCTACACCAGAGACGTTTGCAAGAGTAAGCAGCGCTACACCACCACAGAGCCAAGGGATATCGGTGCAACTTGTGCGCGTAGGAGAACTTCCCAGTCGGTTATACGATGCTTACATCCAAGCATGCTGGAACGGACCAGGGTCGTCGCGACCCATGACATTAGGAACGATTGTGAGGATATATGACACGGCGAACTAGTATGACCAGAGGATTTACGATTATCGAGCTGTCGCTCGCGATGACATTCGTCACAGTACTACTGTTAGCCATTGTACTGACGGCTATGCAGGCTGGGCGGATATATAACAAAGGGCTTGTACTTGAGAGTGTCAACCAGGCTGGACGCGACATTGGCGATACGATTCGTCGTGATTTCTTAGATGCAAATGCTGCAGAGATACGCGGGCGGATGGATGCGTCTAATGACGCGGTGCTGCTGCTAAAAGAGGGTAGCTCTCTCCGTAGCGGACGTTTTTGCCTAGGAAACTACTCGTATCTATGGAATGCGCCTGACGTTTTCAGGACTGCTAGCCCAGTCACAGATGGGCAGATTGTGCGGAGTGGGGGAAACAAAGTGAACTTTGTCCGCGTACCCGACTCAGGAGCGACACTTTGTACGACGACGACACCGTTTCTCACCACGGTCTCAAGCCCCGTACATCTACTCGACACAAAAGGCAACAAAGGCGTCGTTCTGGCAGTTCACAGCTTTAGCATCCAACCTGTTGCAACGGCAGCGGGTGGAGAGGGGCTGTTTAAGGTGACATATACTATCGGTACGAGTGAAACGGGGGAGATTAGGACAGCCAACATGACTTGTAAACCGCCAGCCGACAGTAGTGCAAATGATGAGTTTTGTGCAATAAATCAATTTGAAATGATAGTGAGGACAAATGGGCAATAAGTACACATCTGGGGCGGTATCAATCTTTGCAGTAATCTTTGCAACGTTACTGTTAACGGTATTGACGATAGGTTTTATCAGTTTGATGATTGTAGCGCAGCAGCGAGCCATCAATAACGACCTGTCGCAGAGTGCCTACGATGCTGCGCTGGCGGGGGTGGAGGACGCGAAGCGGGCCGTGCGGGCATGTGCTGATGACAGTGCTAGTCCAGTTTGTGCACCACTTGCGGCTCCTGCGGACTGTAAAGTCATTGCTCGTGCAGGAATAAATGGTGATGTCAACAAGAATGAGACGCGTATCACATCGAATAGTAGCAGTGGAGGACAATTTGACCAAGCATACACTTGTGTCAATATCAGCATGAATTCACCAGACTATTTGGCAAAGATGACGACGAGCAATACGCAGATAGTGCCACTGAGGGCGACGGGAAGTGTTAACGAGATTGTCATTCAGTGGTTCACGCAGGAGGATAATGGCGGGCAGAGTGCAGCAGCACCCGGTGGTAACTTGGACAGCCTGCCACCTATCTCTGGCTGGAATAACGGAGCCCCACCTCTACTGAGGGTGCAACTTATCACACCTGGTGAATCGTTCTCGCTGAATGAGCTAAATGATACAGTGAAGTCAAGTACGGTTTTTCTGCGTCCAAGTACGGTTGCACCTGGAGTGCCGGCGTCACAGGTAGTAACAATCAATGACAGCTCACCAGCGAGAGCGACAGTCGTTGGCTCATATAGCAATAGCCTGAATCCCGTGGCGTGCTCTCGCAACTTTGCTCAGGGGGGCTATGCATGCCAAGTCACGCTCAAACTCGAGGAGAATAGGGGGATATCTGAAGGAGCCAGTCAAAATGCACTTCTCCGTCTCGACCTCATGTATAGAGACGCAAATGTACGAATATCGCTCTTCAATGGTCCTACATCTGTAGACTTTAATGGTGTCCAGCCAGTAGTTGATTCTACTGGTCGAGCGAACGATTTGTTCCGTCGCGTTGAGTCACGGCTCCGTTTAGGTAGCGACTTCTCCTATCCGAGCTATGTCGTTGACCTGGAAAATGCACTTTGTAAGGACTTCGCAGTGAACGATACGGGCGCAACGGGCAGTTGCAATCCATAGCCAATCACTTGTCCGTATCGCTATGAAACTTCTCAAACACTTCTTTGAGGTGTTGGTCGGTGACGTGGGTGTAGACCTGTGTGGTCGAGATGTTGCTGTGGCCGAGCATGGCTTGGACGGAGCGTAGGTCAGCGCCGTTCATGAGCAGGTCGGTGGCGAAACTGTGCCGTAACGTGTGGGGGCTGACGTGTTTGGTGATGCCGGCGAGGCGGGCGTACTGGGCGACCATCCGTTGGATGCTTCGCGCACTCAGGCGGCGATAGTTTCCTGATGTGTTGAGCTGTCCGGCGTTTTTGCTATAGCTGATGAAAAGGGGCGCGAGCGAATCTTGGCGGACTGCAAGATAGTCCTCCACGCGTTCGGCAGCGCCCTTCGAGACAAACACTGGTCGGTCTTTCTGGCCCTTACCGCGCACCATGAACTCTCGTCGCCCCAGGTTGATATGGTCGCGATTGAGGTTGACCAGCTCTGACACGCGCAGTCCGCTCGAGAACAGCAGCTCGATGATGGCTCGGTCGCGCAGTCCTACATCGGTGCCGACATCTATCTGGTCGAGCAGGTTAGACACCTCGTCATAGTGCAAAAAGGTTACTTGTTCGCGCACGGTTTTTGGCAGTATGATTTTGTCGGCGCTCAGCGAGGGAACGTCACGCCGAGACAGATAGGTAAGAAAACCGCGCAGAGCGATGAGGTGGTAGGACTGGGTGATAAGCGACAGTTCTTGGTCGTTGTAATTTTTATAACGGTTCAGCCAGAGACGAAACTTGCGAATCATCTCTGTTGTGATTTTGTCAACAGTTATGTCATCGGCAAACTCCATAAACCGCTCCAGATAGAGGCGGTAATTCTCAACGGTTTTGAGCGAGCGGCCGCCTTCGACCTCTAGGTGCTCTGTGAAATCATTTATCATCTCCGATAGATACATAGTACTAGTGTAGCGGTATCGCAAGGGTTTATCAATGAGTCGAAATTTGCTAAGATAACAGATAGAAGTTAATGGAACATAACAGGAGGTTGTATGGCTGAGTCAAATGAGAAGAATTTTTGTGGCGTTGAGCGAACGCTGGTGGTGTTCAAGCCGGACGCTGTGCAACGCGGCATCGTGGGCGAAATCATGCAGCGATTTGAGCGCGTTGGGCTGAAGATTATCGGCGTCAAGATGGTCCAGCCGGATAAGGACCACTACTATGGGCACTATGAGACGATTGGTCAGGTGGCAACTCGTCGAGGTGAGGCAACGCTGACCAATGTTCTTGACCTGATGATGGACGGCCCAGTGATTGCGATGGTGCTTGAGGGAGTTGAGTCTGTTGCGGTAGTGCGCAAGATTGTTGGCCCAACTGAGCCAAAGGCAGCTGACATGGGAACAATCCGTGGCGACTATTCACACATTAGCTTCGGTTACGCCGATGAGTGCAACAAGGCTATTCCGAACCTCATTCACGCATCAGGTGACTCGGCCGAGGCTGCGCAGGAGATTAATCTCTGGTTCAAGGACGATGAGCTGATGACCTATGGCATGCTCCACGAGAAGTTTACGAGGTAGTGGGCAGGGTGGCGAGTGTGCTAGTCGGTTAGTGGTCGGCTAGCATATTCCTCTCACTATGCGGTATAATGAGTACTGGCTAGCACTTTAGCCGTACTAATCACTCGCCCTGGTAGCTCAACTGGATAGAGCAGGTCCGTCCTAAGGATAAGGTTGTAGGTTCGACTCCTGCCCGGGGTACCAAGACTATGACAAAAGAACACGACATACGGCAGTTTGAGGGCCAGCGCGAGGGCGAGGAGCTCTTGTTTGTGTTTCGTCGGCACATCATCGCCATGCGAAAAGGGTTTTATTCGCTGTTGATTCCCATGATTATTGGAGCGATTCCCTTTCTGATATGGCAGGATATGCTTGAGTTACTCTGGGTGTTTGTTGGTTTCTTTGGCCTCGGTTTACTATTGTTTGCGTACCACTTTGTTATTTGGTTCTATACCTACTACATCGTGACTGATCAACGAATACGACAGATTACACAGCGAGGTTTTTTCGGTAAGGATGTTGTTGAGCTGCGATTGGCAAAAGTACAGAATATCAGTTACAATATTCCGGGATTTTTTGGTGAAGCGTTTCAGTTTGGCACCATCGTCATCCAGACGATTGTCGGTGACCTAGTCATACAGAACGTTGAGCATCCGGACGAGATTTACAATAAACTACAGGACGCCGTGGCGGCTGTTGAGGGGGAGGGGCATGATGAAGAAGATATTTAAGAAAAAACCAAAGCAGAAGAAAGAACTGCCAACGCGTATCACCAATGACACGGTCGCAGAGCACCGTGAGCACGTGCTGGCAGGTGGGCGTAAACTGAAGTACCCTGTGCAGTACACGCGCAGCGCGCTAGTGCGCAATACGATTATCATCAGTGCTGTAGCGCTTGTGGCGCTGGTTGTCGGAGTGTGGGCGCAGCTCTACGTCTTTAAAGACACCGGGGACATCGCCTATCGTATCACCAGGGCAACGTATGTGCCCGTAGCGAAGATTGATGACGAATTCGTGCCGTATAGCGACTACTTGCTGTACTATCGTGCCTCACTGGCGCACATCCAGAACCAGAATCGTTCGTCAGGCGATATGCCATGGGACAAGATAGCGTTTCAGCGTGAGCTGGCTATGGAAAAGGCTCTCAAAGACACGTATGCTCGCGCGTTGGCTAAAGAGCACGGTATCACGGTGTCGGACGAGCGAATTGCAACGCTACTCGAGCAGACGCGCAAGGAGTCGGGCTTGTCAGAGAAGGCCTACGCCGCAGCCACGTGGGACAATCTCCACTGGACGATGGATGAGATGAAACTGGCGCTCAAGAACGATTTGCTGCGCCAAGAGGTGGCATTTCGTGTCGATGACGATGCTTCAAAGGTGGTCAAAGAGGCGACACGTCTCATACAGGGCGGTTCAACACTAGAAGAGGTCGCTCAAAAGCTGGGCGAGCAGGTTGAATATGTTGCCGATGTCGTCGTTCCGACCGGCAACGCCGATGGCGGCCTAAGTTCAGAGGTGAGCCAGCTCAAAGTTGGCGACGTTTCAGAGCCAATCAAAACCAGCGCCACCGATGGGTACTATATCGCCATCCGTCAACAGGCGAGCGATGGATATGTTGCGTACTCGTACGTCAAAGTTCCACTGACAACATTTGAAAAGAACTTTAAGCTGCTGCGTGAGAGCGACCGCACGACGCTCTACATCACCATCAAAGACAAGGAGGCCAAATGACCTACGCACTACCAGGGCTCGCGTACGGGTATGGTGATTTGGCGCCAGTCATTAGCGAAGATATCATGCGCTTGCACCACGACAAGCACCATCAGACGTATGTCGACAAGCTCAATACTGTAGTCAGCGGGCTAGGGCTGGACGATGATGTCGAGCAGCTCCTCCGTCATCTCGACGCACTTCCAGACGACGTACGCACCACCATCCGCAACAATGGCGGCGGCCACCTGAACCATAGCCTGTTTTGGCAGATGATGCACCCAGACGGCGGCGGTCAGCCAGGTGGTGGCCTGCACGAGGGATTAACAGCGAGATACGGCACGTTTCAGACGTTTGTTGACGCCTTTAGTGAGGCAGCTCTTGGTGTGTTTGGCAGTGGCTGGGTGTGGCTGATGCCGGACCTTTCGATTGTCACGACGCCCAACCAGGACAACCCCATCATGCAGGGCGACGCTCTGCCGATTTTGGGCTGTGATGTCTGGGAGCATGCCTATTACCTCGACTACAAAAACGCTCGCGATGCCTACATGAAGTCCTGGTGGGAGGTGGTGTACTGGTCAGAAGTTGAAAAGCGCTACGGGTCTGTTATAATTTCCTAGAGGAGTACGCCGCCTTAGCTCAGTTGGTAGAGCGACACATTCGTAACGTGTAGGTCGCCGGTTCAATCCCGGCAGGCGGCTCCAGGACATATCTATCATATGAAGCAAATAACCAAAGCCGACATCACAAAAGCTATCAGCAATCGCTGGTGGGCTGGCCTTGTCGTGGTCAACGCACTCCTTACCGTCGTGGGGATTATCTTGATTATCGCGAGTATTGAGCCGCGCGAAACGCAGGTCATCACGCACTATAGCTCGTTTAGCGTGATGACCTTTTACCGGGGGTACTGGTACCATCTGTACGGTTATGTCGCGCTCGTCCTAATCATGGGCGTCGGTCATGTGTTGTTGAGCCTGAAGCTACTGCACATGGAGCGACGCGACTTGGCGCTGGCTCTGCTCTGGGCAAATCTCGTGCTTATTGTTGTCGCCGTACTCTTTGCCCTGTCTAATATCCGTATAGCGGCGCTGGGCTAGGGGGTTTAGTGGACAACGAGATTCCTATTGGTAAGCGGACGCGGCTGTATCGATTTTTTGAGCGTTTGCCGGCTATGGCGAGTTATGGCGCTATCATCGTGCTCATCGTGCTGTCTATTGTCAACCCGGTTCTGGCGGCCGTGTACCTCCTGGCGATTATCCTGACGATGTTTGTGAAAGTATTTGGCATCACCTACCACATGGTAACGGGACGCAACCGTATGGACAGGGCGTCGCAGGTAGTGTGGTCGAAGCGTCTCGGTGATTTGGAGCGTCCATCAGCCTCGTACGCGCGTTTGCGTGGGAAAGCAGGGACTGCAGAAGTCGGGTTTGACCAGCATGTGGAAAATTTGCGTCTGGTAGCGGCTGCTGAAGAGGGCTTTTTCCCAAAACCATCGGATATCTACAATGCGCTCATCGTACCGGCCTACAACGAGTCCTACGAGGTCATAGAACCGGCACTTCGTTCAGTGCTGGAGACGACCTACGACAAACAACACCTCATCGTTGTCTTTGCTTACGAAGAGCGGGGTGGTGCTGACATGAAAGCGACCGCTCAGCGGCTCAAGCGCACGTTTGGTAGACATTTTCACACTTTTGAGACGGTTGAGCATCCCAAGGATATCCCGAACGAAGTCGTGGGCAAGGGCGGCAATATCACCTATGCCGGCCGCTGGCTACAGAGCTACCTCGAAGAGCAGCAGATTCCGTTTGGCAATGTCATCGTGACGACCATGGACTGCGACAACAAACCACATAAAACGTATTTTGACTATCTTACCTACGAGTACATCGTCCGCGAAGACCGCAAACACTTGTCATATCAGCCGGTGTGTCTATTCACTAACAACATCTGGGACGTACCAGCGCCGATGCGCGTGGTGGCGACGGGCAACTCATTTTGGAATATCATCAGCTCGATGCGTCCGCATATGCTACGTAATTTTGCCTCCCATGCTCAACCTATGGATGCGTTGGTGGAGATGGACTTCTGGAGTGTGCGTACTATTGTTGAGGACGGCCATCAGTATTGGCGCAGTTATTTTCATTTTGGTGGCAACTATGATGTCATTCCACTTCACGTGCCGATTTATCAAGATGCTGTGCTCTCGAGCAGTTACACCAAGACACTCAAGGCACAGTTTGTGCAACTTCGCCGCTGGGCATACGGTGCGTCAGATGTGCCATTTGTCGGTGTGCGAGTGTTCTCGCGAACGCGAAATGTACCGTTTTGGGGTGGGTTTACGCGCTTTGTACGGTTACTCGATGGTCACGTCACGCTGGCGTGCGTGTCGATTCTCGTCGCGTTTGGCGGCTGGGTGCCACTGATTCTCAACGGAGAGGCGGCGAGGAGTGTCGCGGTTCATCAGCTACCAGATACCGTGAGCCTACTACAACGTATCGCTATGCTGGGCATCGCCGTGGCGATATTTACGTCGTTCAAGCTATTGCCGCCCAAGCCTGCGCGCTATAAGAAGTCGCGCAATATCCTTATGTTGCTTCAATGGGTGCTGATGCCAGTGACGGCGATTGTCTATAACTCAGCCGCGGCGTTTTACTCTCAGACCCGGCTATTTTTCGGTAAATACCTCGATAAGTTTGATGTTACAGAAAAAATGATTGCTGAGCAGACCGCTAAGTCTCGTAAGTAATCGAGGGTCGGCCTGGGCGGCGAGCCGTTGTTAGTAGATCATGCTGTGCGGCGTATTGGACGGCGGCGACAGGGTCATAGCGTTTGATAGTTGCATGGGTGACAGCCGCGATGTCATCAGCCGACAGGGGCGTACCACTTTTTAGTAGTGTTGCTTCGATAGTTTCGGCGAGTCGCAGGCTGTCATATCTGGCGGCGTGCAGGTTGTGCTGAAAACTGCGCGCTATGCTGATGGTCAGTCGACCGATGTTAAACGGCATCGTTTGACCGTCGTGGGCGAGTATGGCCTGCTCGTCGAGGGACGGACGCTCATAGGTGGTAAAGGTTGTCTGACACTTAGGGCAGGTCCGTCGCCGCCATATCGATGGTTTGCTGTGAGGACGTGAGTTGGTGACGTGTGTTTTGACGTGAAAACAGTTTATACATTTCATGTCTATATATTGACATACCGCTGAGCAAAAAACTAGTGGATAAGTCCTGTGGATAGTGGGGAAATGTGCAAAAACTCCCACAAACTATGGGAGTTTCCTCGCATCCGTATCTAGCAACAGAGCTACTGGCTACTTCTTGCCAGTAGTCTGTCGAGGGGCGAGCGTGCTACGCTCCTCGTTGATAGTCTTGTTGTATTCGAAGTGAAGAGTCATCTGACTAAGTAGTGAAGACGGCTCTTTCGTCGTTTTGTTATGCGACTGTGGTATGGAAGTTGTATCCATAGTTCTTATGGTAGCACAAACGGTCAAAAAAGTCAATAGAACAGGCAAGGATGAAGTATATCACCAGGTGGATATATATGGGGTAGGACGAAGGAAAAACCATGTGGAAAACTCGATGAGTTGTTGTGGATTGAGGCATAGAAAAAACCACTAAAGTAAAAAAGACTACGGTGCAGTAGTCTTTTTTACCCTGGTGGGCGATATAGGATTTGGCGGAGCGCCGCGAAGATATGAAAGCAGCTGTAGGCTATTTTCATATCGAGCAAGCGGAGGAGCGTAGACCTTTGGTCGAAGCGATACCTGGAACTTTTGGCTGAAGCCAAAAGGGGAGGTGAGAATCCCAAACCAGGCGCATCTTTGCCGTAAGAAAAAAGACTACCGAAACAGTAATCTTTTTACCTTGGTGGGCAATAGAGGATTCGAACCTCTCACCTCGTCAACGTCAATGACGCGCTCTAGCCAAATGAGCTAATCGCCCTAGCTTCCTTATCATAGCAAACAGAGGAGAAAGTTGCAACTGAGAATAGAGCGCCGACCGATATACAGGCTCGCAAGGAAGAGCTGCAAGAAATCGTGGAAATACCCTTAACAAGACGCGAAATATCAATATCCGCATCTCTGAGTGTGACTTGCATCGGCTGAAGCCAAAGGCGATAGAGGAGGGTTGCACTGTCGACGCGGTGCGCGCGCGTACCATACGGGAACTGGCGGTCGTCGGCGCCTACGGTCTGCAGGACCCTCGGCTATACCAGTCTCAGGACGGCGTCAATCTGCCCTACTTCGACTGTGCTGGCCTCGAGCAGGGCGATGGCTTCCGCCGCGTGCCGTGCTCGTACTGGTTTGGGTTCCCCCGCGAGGTCTCCTTCCTCTCGCTCTCGGCCGGCCGCGTCGTCCTCGGGCGCTATGCGGCGCCGTCGCGGGTGCCTCAGGGAGCGCTCTGATCTCGGTCACTTGGTGTCCGGAGGACCTTGGGTTTCGACTCTTGGTCCTCCGGCACCTCGCCCCTTTTTCGTCGACACGAAAGCGTCCGAAGGAGGGGCGTTTTCATTTGGGAAATATTATTACTGCAATCCACTCCTATTGTCATCCTGAACT
>CALMCP010000047.1 GCA_937863095.1 uncultured Candidatus Saccharibacteria bacterium
CATAACAACATCATAGCTAGCACAAAATTGACAGTAGCCTCCATGATAGGGAACTGACCCCTAAGCTCCGCGGAGCGACTACAAATGGCCGATGAATATCCCGTCAAAGAAAACACCTTACCGGGCGCAAGAGGTACATTAGGCAAAGGAACGGAGCAGGCCGGAGTTGCAGGTACAATAAATGAAGTAAACATACCCTTGAAAGCTAAAATGGACGGGTTGATAAGCCCGAAATTGAACATCTGCTCAGTCTGACAGGTGAGGCGCTGAAGATAAGTCGGCTGAATCATGCAGTTTATTTTCGGTACTTCACATACACCATTTTCACAGCGATTTGTACCGCCAGTCTGGTAGTATCCATTGACATCGAGTTGTATGTCGAGCGTGGTTCTGACTTCTGGAGGCGGTGGCAATCCGGGGGCGGGAACTCTGAAGGAGGCGCGGGCTATATAGTGGCCTTTTTCTTCGAACTGATAAACAAATCTGTTTTTGTTTTGAATCTCGGGGGAGGTAAATATGGGCTCACCATCAATCTCGAAGTCATCACTAGCGTGATAGATTTTCCATGTCCATTCAGTGACTACGAGGTCGGGGATGTTATCGAGGTAGCGGGCGGAAAATTCGAGCTTGTCGGTGAGAATCCAGTCAATGAGAGGGTCGACACTTGCAGTATCGCCAGGTCCCCACGTATCGGGTATAACAGGCCCGTCGTACCCTTCCGGATACTCGACGGGGAAGGTGGAGAGAAAGAGTTTTTTGGAGCCGTTGTCAGGTTGGGACATAATGTCGTAGGAGGAGTAGCCGACAGAACCAGACTCAAAGTGGGGGTATGGCTGGAGATGAAAACCTTCAGGCGTGCGAGGTTGGTTCATGTACTGAATCTCGTTTCGGAGAGTGAAGGCGAGTACATAGATTGAATTATTGCTATCGACTAAGCGAAGAGCATCCTTGTTGAATTGGTTTTTGTAGAACTCGAGCCTTGCAACGGGGGAGTCAGAGTACAGAAAAACGACGGCCGGACCATTAGTGAAGACGAGCCAATTAGAGTCATCATCGTCAAATAGTTCATCAAGCATTGCGTTAGCAGCGCACGAACCACGCCAGGAGCCGGTATTAGCCTGAGAGCCGTAGCAGGCTGTATGTGTTAGGTCCTTCAGTATGCCGAAGTAATCTGTCGAGACATCTCTGGTGTCGGAGTTATTGTCAGCATTTACAATTTCGAGTTTGTCGGTGAGGTGAACCCAGCTGTAGGAAGAGCTTGCGCTAGCGGATGATGTACCGAATGAGACGACGGAGAGGATAGAGAAGAGTATAGCGGAGGAGAGAGATAAAAAACGGTTCATGACTGACCTCCCGCCCACTCGTTATGATTGTAGCGAAACCATGAATCGCCGATAAGAAACATGTAGCGAGGGCCTATCCAAACGTCGAAGGGGACGAGGCGAGCAGGGCCGAATGGTGTACTAATTATCACTTTTTTGTCTCCTGTTGATGAATTTTTTGATGTCCGGCACCACGTAGTGTCCAATAACGAGACCGAGCAGAAACCACAACACTATTCAGTCTCCCTCGGGCGATACCAAATCTTAGGGAGGAACCATTTGAGTACTAGAAAGACAGTGACAAAAATAGCGACGGCAAAAGCGAGGGAGACTGAAGCAAGTTGTAGTTGATATTGTGCTACGAGTATGTCTTTTGAGTCCATCAAAAGCAACTCAGGAGTTGTGTAGATTGGGGGGTTGTAATTCACAAGCCTCTCCCCGACATAGCGTCAACCGCAACACGGAGCCATGACAAGATGATAAATACTATGCATATGAGCACAAAAGTGGGGGAAAGCTGCACAATGACCTCTATAATCCCGTCTGTAAAGCTCATCTTGTCCATGGCGTAGTTTTGAGAACAAAAAGGGAACTAGCCCTTGATGTCTTCAGCAAACTCCTCAGTTTGCTCAGTTAGGAACTTGCCGAGCGATAGCTTGATGAGTTCACGAGTGTTCGGGTCGATGTACTCAAAGCCGAGGCGAATTGGCGTATCGCTTATTGGTGACATGATGTTTACGTGGCCGATAAGGTATTCATTGCCGGACTTTTTAGAGATTCCGGACATGAACTCAACGTCAGACACAATGGGCAAGGCTTTATATACTTTTTTGTCTGGTGATGGGGAACTTGTATCACTCATACCATCAATCCTTTCATATTTATAAAAATTGGTTGTGAAACGATGATAGTGTATTCATGAGTTATATACTAGGCTTACGTCGCACAATAAACCTTTCACGAAGTTTGAAATAATAAATACTGATACATTAGCAATCATGCATGCGAGTGCCAGTATCGTCGACTACCTCTGTGGACGGGGGATTTTCGCGCCTGCTATACCTGCGCGCTTCGTATTTTCTCTCTGCTGTTCAAGCTTCTAGCAGTTTGCTCCGGGAGACTACACGGCAAAGCCGTCTTTTCTGGGTGTTGTGATTTTTAACATATGCTCAGCCCAGTTATCCACAAACCTATGGATGCATTTGACTTTTTTCTTTTTTCATTCCCCTGCTCTCTTTTTTCTGTACGTGATGGTATTTTGACTTTTCCCTATTTGCATATGGTAGTATGTTTTTTATCAATCAGAACAAAAAGAGAACAAAAATCCATAGAGCAGTGTACTGCCTCGCCTACTCATAGAACACATTGCGGTCCACCCTTGCGTCCACATATGACGGCGCAATACCCTGCCCGTCAAGCCAGCTCATCGCTTTCAGCGCCCGGTCGGTTTGCTCCTCCACTCCCCTGTCGACCGTCATCCGCACTACATAGCTTTTACCGTCTATGCCAAACTCAACCTGCCGTACGGTATTTTCCGGTAATACTACTCGATTGACCGCTGCGCCACCTGCCTCAAACCGCGCCGCAACTTGTCCCAAGAATCCCAAAAAGCGTCGATTTACCACCACGTGGCCCGCCTCTGGCACAACACCGCTCTGGTCATCCACGCTGATAGCTGGCTCACTGAAGTAATTTCGCTCAAACGTCACACCCTGACCATCAACATAGTATCTTTTACCACCAGACACCCACTGCAATACCGGCTGACGAAATGACAGCTCAAGCACGCTCGCCGCAAGGGCATCTCCCGGCACAACCCGGACTGATTGCACCTCTGGTGCTTTCTCAAGGAAATGCGCATGCAGGGCTGCACTATCAACCATAAAACGAAGTCGTTCGAGCGGGCGAGCCCGCACATAGTCGGTAAAAACCGCCACATATCTCTCCTGGAGCTGCTGGTCAGCCATCGCGCCACTGGGCGTCGCCACCCGCACAGTGGCCGACAATTGACTCAAGAGACCAACAAGCACTGCTATCACAGAGAGGGAGATAAGCAGCCCCGAGACCACCTTGCGACGCCTGGCTCGCAGCACATGCGTCACCTGACGCTCGCTCGACTCACTACTCGGACGCCTGGCAATCGTCCGACTTCTCCGAAATGCCTGCGAACTGTCCGAGGCAAGCGCAGTAGCACTATCGGGCGCTACCGACACTCGACGACTCGCCGCAATATCGCGCCGACTCGGCTGTCTTGACGCACGCCCACCACGCAGTTTCACGTCGTACGACCTTTCGGTAGACAATCAAGTATCATCTGCGCCATATCTTTCGCTGCATGTGGCTTGGCAAATCCACCAAAATTCTCGCCAAGCTCTCTGAGCATGTGTGGCGCTCGCAAGAGGTCAGTCACTTTACGCGCCAACGCGCCGTCTTGCTGAAGTTCCTCTTCTTTCATGACAATCGCCGCAAAACTATCTTGATATACTTTTGCATTTTTAAGCTGATGTCCGGCCGTGAGCATGCCATTTGGCACGATAATCGTCGGTTTGTGTAGCGCTGCCAGCTCCAGAAGGGTGGTTGCACCAGCTCGCACCACTGCCACGTCTGCCGCAGCCAGTACCTGTGCCATGCCACTACTGATAAATGGCTCTAAACGCCACCCATCGGCTGCATCTGTCCGCGTACGTAGTGCTTCGTATTGTCCTTTGCCAGAAATCAAAAACACCGACGTATGCTCAAGTAGCTCACTTCGAGCACGCACTACCGCCTCGTTAAGCCGAGCGGCACCGAGGCCACCACCCGTTATAACCGTAAGCGGGCGAGTCTCATCAAACCCGAGCTCTCGCTTCAACACGTGTCGCTCCTGCGTCGAATACGGATGAAACTCATCACCAATCGGTATGCCGACATACTGAGCTTTTTCCTTGGGGTAATTATAGTATTCCAACGGTGCTCCCGTACCAATCTTCTGTGCAAACGGCGCCAACAATCGGTTCGTCAGGCCAGGGTGCGCGTCAGAGTCATGAATAACCAATGGGATGCGCAGGAGGTGCGCAGCGTACCCTACGGGCAAACAGACGTAGCCACCCTTCACAAAGACAGCATCCGGCCGCAACCGAAGAAGTTTCACAAAGCTCTGCACGAACCCTATAGCTACTTTTGCGAGGTCGATAAGATTTGGCAGCAAGATAGACGGGTGGAGCAGGTGCCACTTACTCATACCGTGATACCGACGCAGCTTGCCAGATATGATAAAATCCACCGGCACAGAAGCATCATACCCCTGCACTATCGTGCGAGCCGACGGACCAAACTTCCGGTCACACCAAACGAAGAGTTCAGCATCAGGCAAACGCTTGCGCAGCTCCTTACACACTGCCACGACTGGCGTAACGTGTCCGCCCGAGCCGCCGCCGACTGCGAGAATCTTGACCACTTAGCACTCCTTCCTCTATCGGTTTATGTGACGTATATCGAGACAGCTGAAACGCCAGACCCAGTGCCGCCGCGATAAATAACATACTCGTCCCGCCATAGCTCAGTAGTGGCAGCGGGATACCCGTGAGTGGCGCTACACCAGTCATCGCCGCAACATTGAGGATGACATGCGACCCAACCCAGCCAAACACACCAACAACCAGTAGCCTCAGCCCCATATCTGGTAGTCGTGACGCCACTCTGAGAAGCGACAAAAGTAACATACTAAACAACACGAGGATAGCCAACAGACCGACAAATCCAAACGTCTCACCCATAATCGCAAATATCGAATCATTTATCGCTTCCGGCAAATACCCCGTCGACTGCACGCTTTTGCCAATCCCTAGCCCAAACAGCCCGCCAGAACCGATGGCGATGCGCGCCTGAGCGATGTGGTAGCTATTCTCATCGACACTGCTGGTATTGCTATCTCCCTGCATGAACGTCATCACCCGCTCCATGCGATGCGGCGCAGAAATCACAAACACCATGCCAACCACCACCAAACTTCCAACAATTTTTCCAAGAATCGACCACTTCATCCCCGACGCTATCAGCATCGTCATGACAATCGCCAAGAGCGCGATGCCCGTCCCCAGGTCTTTTTGCAGCACCACAACGGCAAATAGCGCCACTCCTAACGCGATTGCCAGCGGCACCAGTGTCTCCTGGATGCTATTGATGTTACCTTGTCGAGCACGCACCCCTAAGAATCCCGACACAAACAGCAGCGTCCCCAGTTTGAGTAACTCAGACGGCTGGAAACTACCCAAACTACCCAGGTAAAACCACCGATACGCTCCATTTGTGTCTGTGGCGATGTCAAGATGCAACACCGCCCCGACAAACACCAACAAAAAGCAGAGCGACAGTCCAACAAGAAATGCATGTTTGGCGTATTTCTCGGTGAACAGCGTATAGGGCACCACCGCGCACGCAGCAAATGCGACTATGGCGATAATCGCACTCACCAACTGTTTGTTAAAGAAAAACGTGTCGCTGTAATTCGACCCGTAGGCATAGTTCAGCAGATTGGCACGCTGTGGACCGATGGCATACATGACGATGAGCCCAAGCAGTAACAACAGGCCGACCGACAGCATGATTTGATAACGCGGCCGATGCCGTCGTACACCTCCGTCCAGCGCAGGCGTCCGCAGTGATACGCGCTGGCTACGCAATGTGCCCTCCAGCGAGCGCCAGCATAAACCCAACAAACGACATGACGCAGGCAATCACCCAAAACCGCATCGTTACCTTTGTCTCTGGCCAGCCAATCGCCTCCAGATGGTGATGCACCGGTGCCGAGATAAACACTTTTCGCTTAAAGAACTTCTTGCTGACAATCTGAATCAAACTCGACCCCGCTTCAAGCACGAACAACAGACCGATAACTGGCAGAAGAAGAAGCGTATCCGTCAACATCGCGACCACACCCAGTGCTACACCGTACGCAAAACTCCCGACGTCACCCATGAAAAACCGAGCTGGATGGATGTTAAACCAGAGGTAGCTCAACAATGCACCCACCACCGTGAAGCAGAACCCTGCAAGCAGACTATTGCCCTGCAACAAAGCAATCGTTCCAAACGTCGCAAAGCTCAGCGCTAGCAAACCGCCCGCCAAACCGTCCAAACCGTCCGAGATATTTACGGCATTGCCCGTTGCCACTACTGCAAATGCAAACAGCGGCACAATCAACCAGCCGATACTCAACTCGCCATAGAACGGCACATGAAAGCTATCGATACCGAGCTTTGCATAAAAGAACCAGCCAAGCACCGCACCGATGAGAATAATCAACGTAAACTTTAGGCTTGAACGTAGTCCACCGACACCACCGCCAAGCCCTCGCACATTGATAACGTCGTCTATCAGCCCGACAATCCCCCCGCCTACCAGCGCCGCGAGTGGCAACCACGTTTCAGCCCTATCGAGATTGAACAGTAGCGTCACTGCAGTTATCGAAAATACCCCGATAATCCCCGCCATCGTCGGGATGTTGCGACGAAACTTCGCCGCATGCAGTTTCGTGAACACCTCGAGCTTCTTGCCGTCAGTACTCGTCGAACGCTGGCGCTTCCAGAACTTGTAGCGATACGCAAAAAACGTGTATATCGGCGTCAAAAACATCGCCAACACAAATGCTCCGATACTGAGTAAAAATACATGAACCAAATCTACTGTTACTGCGTCGAGCGTCATTTTTTTCTATCCTTTCGGTGCTAATTTCATAAAATCGATTATCCAGTTTGCGATATCGGAAAATATCGGACTTGCGTGCAGCCCCCCTTCAAGGTTGAGGCCTTTACCAGGCGCTGCCACACGTACCATTATGACATAGTCCGGCTCATCTGCACCACCAAAACCGATGTATGTTGCGACAGTTTCCCGCGCCGTGTACTCACCAGTGCTCGTCACCGTCTCTGCTGTTCCTGTTTTGCCACCGACAGTGTACCCCGGCCTATCCCCAGCGCCTATCCATGTCGCACTTCGCGCGCCCACCAACAAGTCTCGTATCTGTCCAGACGTTGCCTCGCTAATCGTTCGGCGCTCCGGCTTGTTCACCTCTTGCTTGACCGCACCATCCGCTGTAATCGTCCCAGCCACCAGTGTCGGTCGGTAGTACTCACCGCCATTGACCACCGAACAAAATGCCGTTGCCACCTGTATCATCGTCAGGTTCATGCTCTGCCCAAAGGTCATAGCCGAGTATCGCACCTCGTTACCTTCGGTCGTTTCTGGCGAGTAAATCAGCCCCGGCACCTCAGCCACCTCGATGCCCGTTTTCTCGCCAAACCCAAACTTGTTGTGAAAATAGTCGTATATCGTATCCCGCGCCTGGCGATTGATACTTGCGCCATCACCGAGTTGCCGCGCAAATGTGATAGTCCCGACGTTCAGCGAGTTAGTCAGCACACCTTGCACGTTCGTCGGTCCGCCCAAACCGCGCAGTGTATTGCACATCGTCCGGTCTGCCACTTGGATACAGTCCGTGTTGACATAGGAAGAGTCCGGCGTGATAGCGCCTTTGTCGAGCGCCGTTGCCATCGTAAATGTCTTGATAATCGACGCCGGCTCAAGCGGCACCATCGTCGTATTGTCGGCAAACACCGCCGCGTCTTTCGCCTGGTAATACTCTGCTGGCGCAAACGTCGGATAGTTTGCATCAGCGAGTACCTGTCCGTTTTTCGGATTCATCACCAGCACACTCCCTTCGGTCGCTCCAGCTTGTTCGACGCCTCGCTTCAGCGCTTCTTCGGCATAACTCTGGATATTTCGGTCAATCGTCAGCGCGATAGCATCGCCCGTCTTTGGCTCGATACGTACGTTGTCTTTACCGACGTTGAGCGGCACGTTCTTCACGTCCGTCACCGACTGCAACAGTCCATCTCGTCCCTTTAGACGCTCGTTTAGCTGCTGTTCGACGCCGTACTGCCCCTTGCCCTCGGCATTGACAAACCCAAGCACCTGCGCACCCAGGCTCCCCTCCGGGTAATTCCTCACTGAGCCACGCTGAAACCCAACCCCTGAGTACTCATACTTTTTCAGCTTTTCCGCCTGTGAACGCGTGATATTTCGCGCAAGCACCTCGTAGCGCGATTTGTCACGAGTCAGTTTCGCGCGCACATCGCCCACGGTCTCGCCGCCCGCCACGTCACGAAGTGCTTTTTCGATATCATCAACATCGTCGGCCTTCACCACCTCTGGGTCGGCAATCACGGTAAATACCGTCTGGTTGAGCACAACTGGCACCGGAGTCCCTTGGTCCATCATGTAGATTTCTCCCCTGGTAGCTGGCAGTGTGAAGTTACGCTGCTGGCTCTGCTTGGCTATCGACACGTACTCACCATGACGGATAACCTGCAACCAAAACAGACGCAACACAAAAATAGCCATAAACCCCAGTAGGATTATGGCGAGGATATCAGTTCGACTTCGGCTCGTTCGCTGCATACTACTTATGGTATTATACCACTTTTCCTCCGTTAATTGGCGTAATTCGTCGATTCTGGCGATGTCATAGCCGATGCCACTGCGCTTCCCTTGATTTTCTCGAGAGAAGTCAGGCGAGCATTTTGGACCTCAAGCTCCGATTTTTTGGCAACAAGTTCGCTGATTTCACTGTCGAGCCCCTGTGCTTCATAGCTATACGCAGTCGTCTTGGTCGCTTGTGTCAGATAGATGAGTCCGAGTACGGTAATCATCAACGCCACCAACACCGTGTGCGCCACAGGACCAAGCTTGGTCTGCGAACGAAAACGGGCAGTGTTTTGGTTGCGCCGCATAGCTTGTGTGCGAGTTTGCGCATGAGGTCGTGTGGGAGTAAATGTGGTGGTGGTTTGTGTCATAATCTCTTGTGTTTGTGTTGATAGGACGCTCCGAACCAGGCCAACCCATCACGGGTGGCCCAGCTCTCGGCGAGTGTTCACGCCTGGCGCGAACGTCGGCTACTGACTAGCCGTGGCGAACGAGGACAGCTTCTGCTTTGTCCGCGTCCTGAAATTGTACCTTGATGTGGATTGGCATATTTTTTGCCTCCTTCTTTTTATTTTTTAACGGCGGCGCGAAGCTTAGCACTTCGACTCCGCGGATGGGAAACGTCTTCGGTACTGCCATCGATGGGTTTTTTGGTTATCAGCTCCAGCTCGGCTTCATAGCCAGCCTCAGCTTGTTCCTTGAAAAACTGCTTGACCAATCGGTCCTCCAGACTGTGAAAGCTAATGATTGCTACCCTGCCCCCTTTGTTGAGAAGTTTTGGCAGAAGCGGCAACAGCTGACTCACCAGTTCTAGTTCACGATTGAGCTCGATGCGCAGTGCTTGAAAAGTTCGAGTCGCTGGGTGGTGTTTACTCCCCGTGCGACCAGTAGCGTTCTTGACAATATCGGCGAGTTGTCCGGTTGTCTCGATGGGTCGTTCACTGACGATTGCCTGGGCAATCCGTCGCGCTCGACCTCGAGGCTCTTCGCCGTAGCGTACGATAACGCTGGCTAGTTGCTGCTCACTATAGCCGTTGACGATATCGGCAGCTGTTCGTTCCTCTCGACGGTCCATCCGCATATCCAGCGGCCCATCAAATCGAAACGAAAACCCTCGCTCTTCCCTGTCAAGTTGCGGTGACGACACCCCCAAATCAGCTAAAATCATGTCAAATGTTCTACCCTCGTCTATCAGCTGCCGCGCCGCCGAAACAAAGTCTGTTTCAAGCGTCCGAGCGCCGAGACGAACCAAGTCTTGTAGGTGCTTGAGCGCAAACGCGTCGCGGTCAACCAATACCGACTCAGAGTAGTTAGTAGTGTGCGCCAAAATAGCCCGAGCGTGCCCGCCATACCCCGCCGTCAAATCAAGATAGTGATTGCCCGGCTGAGGCTGCAGAACGTCGAGAACCGACTCTAGCAACACAGGAACATGTACTGGCTCGTCATCTGACGACTCCAGCTGTGGTGGATGTTCTTTTATACTCATTCCTCTACTATATCAAATAGTGGAGCTGTTAGTGGATAGGTTTCGAGCTAATGCGCGTTTTCTCCTCGAGAAGTAAGCGAAGTGGTATTTAAACATACCACGAGCGCACCTCGCAGAGGAAAAACGTGCAGTAGCCGAAAGCTGCCGCTAACAGTCGAGATCACCTATCTGGGTAAATAGATATAGGCTTTTATATTTGTTGGTTGTGTTTGTTTTTGTTGTGTCTTCTGTGAACTGTTTGTGCGAAAATGATAGTCAGAGACATACCATAGATAAACAGTTCTTTTAAGAGACTTATGTGTGAGGTGGAGTTTTTTGGGAGGTTTTAGGGAATGTACATGCCGTTTTTTATGTGGAGCACAGAGGCCACTGCCCTTTTCCTTCACCCAGATAGCTGATCTCGAGAGTGTTCGTTGTTCAGATTGTTAAAGTACGCACAAACAGTCTATACGTCGACACCGGCAGCCATGATACGGAAATACTGTCCGACCCTGACGGCTTCGACTTCGCGTTCAATCCCTGCATAGTCGAGCAGGTGCTGCTCCACTGTCACTCGACCTTGTTTCTGGTCAAGCTCCGCAGATATTTTACCCCGTCGGAAGCGAACATTGAGGTCGGCTATCTCTTCGTCGAGGATGCTCCCAGTGAGCGCCGTTTCGACTTCCCTGTCCCACACTGCTTGCGGGTAGAGGTGGAGATAGTTGCCAAACCCTCGGGTCACGACAACTCCGGACGCAAACTCACTTCTCAGCTCTGTTGGCATAGTCAAGCGTCGCTTGTCATCCAACTTTCGCTCAAAGTAGTCTACTGCCACTTGTTGTCCTTCCTTCTGGATATGATTGGTTGTTGTTTGTGCAGTGGTATTGTTTGTTTCGTGGGTGTGACCCACTTTCTTCCACTAACCCCACTATACTACCCACTATCACCCACTTGCAAGTCTTTTTACTCCCAATTTCCCTAAAATAAAACTTTTCCACAGTTTTGTGGAAAAGTCTAGTGTCTGGCATACACATACTACGCTATATGTAGCGTAGGGGCGCTATATATGGTGTAGTAGACCTTAGTGCTCATTCCTCAGCCGCTTTATCACCCCGCTCAACCACCGCGCACTCGGCCGAACCATTCGCCCCATCGTCCGACGATTAACCGCCACGAGTCCAAACTTGGGCCAGTAGCCCTTGTCCCATTCAAAATTATCGAGCAAACTCCAGTGGAGGTAACCGATGAGCTTCACTCCTGCATCCAGTGCCCGACTCATAGCTCCGATTGTCTCCTTGAGCCACGTCACGCGCTTCGCATCTTCACCGTCAGCCAAGCCATTTTCAGTGACCAAGATAGGCAGCCTGTGTCGCTCCCACAGCTCCTCCAGCACATCTTCGAGCAGCTCCGGCTGCATATCCCAGCCAAGGTCATTAACTTCAAGCAGCTCGGAGTTATGCGCCCGATAGCCAAACATCCGAAACGCCTGGTAGTAATTCACCGCCAAGTAGTCGCTCTGGCGCCGTACGCGGCGGATGGTAAAGGTATTTGCCGCGTACCCAGCCACCGCTGCGCTCATCCGTGATAGCCACGCTGTGTCCCCCGGGTAAAAGTGCAGTACATGGTGTGCCATCGATAGCTTCAGTCGGCGATGGTGTGCCGAGGCGCGTGCTAGCGCATAGATACGTTTGTGTGCCGCGATGAGGTTGAGCAGCACCCACACCCCTCGTAGTTTTCCGGTTTTGTTTGGTGGCCAATTACCCGCCAGGTAACTCTCGTTCATATACACCGTCGGCTCGTTGACCGTCACAACATAGCCTAGGTCACTGCCCAACTCTTCAAATACCTTTTCGGCAAAACGCACAAAGTGGCGCACGTTGCGCCGTTTCTCAAACCCGCCGAGCTCAGCAAACCACACCGGTAGCGTAAAGTGAAACAACGTCGCGACTGGCACGATACCCTGTTTTTTCATGCTACGGATGTAGTCGCGGTAGTGCGTGATTGCCCCAGCGTCCCACTTGCCCTGCTCCGGCTCCACACGCGACCACTCGATACTGAAGCGAAATGTCGTCAGACCGAGCTGTTTGAGCAAACGAAAGTCCTCCTCATAGCGGTGAAAGTGGTCAACGCCTCGACCAGAAACGTAGTTGTTCGGATGTTTCGCCTCTCGGGCCACTGCCTTCCAACTCTCGAGGTCGTCATACTGGTACGATGCCCGCGCCGCTAAACTCCGGGCATTCTCTAGCTCCCACACCGTCCATTGGTTGTGCTGCCCGCCCTCCACCTGGTGGGCAGCCGTCGCCGCGCCCCAGAGAAATTTTTTCGGAAACTTCAGAGAACGCGACATGTCACGCCACCACGTCTTCCCCGAAGTGTTTTTTCAAGCGAGCGATGATTGAGCCCGGGTGCCGCCCAAATGCCTGGCTCAGTACTTCGATGTTGGGGTTGTTCTGAAACTCGAGCTTCAGCCTATTGTCATCGTCATCGGTCCATGGCCGAAAAGCGTTAGGGTAGGTCTCGCGCATTTTAGCGATTTTCTCTTGCCAATTACTTGCGTTCTTCTTTTTCGCCGGCATACTAGCGGTCTTTTGCATCTCTGCGAGAAGCGGCTCGTACTTCGCCACCGCTTCAGCACTCGCTTGGCGCAGTACTCCGTCGATAGCCAGTGCATCTGCCGACACTTCCAGCGCTTTGCGATTGATGCCGTAAAGATAGAGGCTATCGATAGAGCGCACACGGCTCAGCGCCACATAGCCCATGCCTTCGACAAAGGCTTTTCGCAGGTCTATCCGCGCTGCATCCAGCGTCATACCCTGACTCTTGTGGACGGTGATAGCCCACGCCAGACGCAGCGGTACCTGCGAGATGCTGGCGCGCTTGCGTTCGCCATCACGCAGCTCCCACGTATCCGGCGCCATCGTGACTTCGCGACCACTACGAAACTCGACGATAGGATACTCCGTCAGCGGTTCAAACGCCACGACGTGGCCGATGCTGCCGTTAACATATTTCCGGTCCTGCGCGTTTTTCACCGCCATGACGAGTGCGCCTTTTTTGAGCGTCAGTTTTTCTGGGGCGAGTACTGAGCGTCGCAAACTTTCAACATAGACCTTCGAGCCAGTACTTGACTGCTCGTAGATTCGCTCGTCATCATCAATCTCTCGCAGCCGCGCCGTGTTGATACTATCGACGTCGATATTCACCGTGTGCAGCTCGGTCATATCGTCGGTGTCAGGAACCGCGTCGATTCTCGCCAGCAACGCTTCGGCATGTCGACGACGCAAGTCGCCATCACGCATCGCCGTCAGTATGCCGAGGAGCTGCTCGTCATCCTGACGATACTGCTTCTCGAGGTAGAGAATAACCGGCTCGGCCACCGACCACACCTGCGAATACACCACAAAGCCACCCTCCCTTTCTCCGGGACGATTGATGGGCGGCAGTTGGAAAAAGTCGCCACTCATCACTACTTGCACACCACCAAACGGTTGGTCGCTTTCGCGCACACCGCGCAATATCTCATCGACAAGGTCGAGCCGAAAGTCGTGCAGCATCGATATCTCATCGATGATAAGCACATCGGTTTTTTCAATCACCTCACGTCGCGTCTTTGACAATCGTTCAAAAAAAGTATTCGACAGCTCGTCTGCTACGCCCATCCCGCTCCACGAGTGGATGGTATTGCCTCCCAGATGCGTCGCTGCTAAACCTGTTGTCGCTGTCACCGCGACTTTTTTGCCCATATTTCTCGCCTGAGCAACAAACGTATTCAACAAGTGCGTCTTGCCCGTCCCCGCCGGGCCCGTCAACAACGCCGATTTCCCCGACAAAAGTATAGCAAGTGCAAGTTCCTGGTTCATAGTTACTAGTATAACATTCGTTGTACTAGGGCGCATTCTCGGAATAACACGAGCAGGGCTCGGTTCTTCTCTCGAATGCTACTAGTATAGCAAGTTTTCAAGTCAGCTAGTTAACTAGCCATACTTGTGAACTAACCAATTTGCCAACTAGCAAACTATTACCCCCGTGGTGGTTCGCCCTCAGGTTCGCCGAGCAGTTTTTTCGACTTAATCTCATAGCGTTTGCCGGTGATTTTGCTCTCGATATAGTCCTCGTTGATGAGGTTGACAAACGTGTCGAGGTCCGTCCCGTCCATGATGATGATAGCGCCCGCATCGTCACTCATCAGCTCCAGCTGCATCTCGTCGGCATAGTCGAGCACCTGCTCCTGTTTGACCGCACCGATTTCCAACTTCTGGAGTTTGTTTATCGTTTTCTTGCGCTCTTTAACTAACGCGTTCAGGTCAAGTCCCTCTGGAAAACTCAGGTTGTATTGTTGCTGTATCTCCGCCACTTTTTGGTCAGCAATCACCTGCTTTTTGTACTCGTAGCCAAACATCCGCTCAAATTTACCAGGGCTAAATGCAAATATATCCGTACCAACGATGAGCACTTGATTGTCATCCGGCACCTTAAAGCCCACTTCTGCTCGAAACGCACCAAACTTGCCATCGGCAAATTCCCACGCCAGCGCACTTTTCAGCACTTGACCCTGAGCAATCAGTTTCACGGTGTAGAACACAGTATCAGGGTTGCTTTTGTCAGTAAATCGCGCCACGATACCCTTCATCCGTTTGAATTCATGTTCAGCTTCAGAAAACTCAACGATATCGCTGCGTTCGTGCTCGATGAGGTGGATGAGCGTCTCCGCCCGCCCGACTTTTTCTAGGTCCGTCCGAAGCAGGACATTCTCCTCCGCCTCGCTCAGCTCATAGTCGCGGACGCTCAAGCCTGTACCAGCGCCTAAATTCACTTGGTTGATGTAGTCGAACAAAAACAGCGGTCGAAGTTGCTGCTCAACACTCCCCGCCACCGGCATGCTATACGGCGTATAATTTTTGTTAAATAAAAACAGTTCGATGTCTAAGTCGTTCTTGCGCGCATCGGTCTGGTTCGCCCACAAAAAAATATCCGTCTGTTGTTCGGCCTGTGCCTCGGTTGATTGTTCGGTTTGAGTATCAGTTTTTTCTTCCATAAAGACTATTGTACTACAGACGCTCGCCCTTGCGAGCTTTATTTGCCCACTCATCCGCCAACTGATTCCCCTCGTCACCCTCGTGTCCGCGCACCCATACCAAAGTCGCTCGAGAATCAGTATGTAACTGATACATTTCCTGGACGATGTCGAGATTTTTAATCTCCCCGCCCTTTTTCGTCCAACCCCGCGCCTGCCAGCCGGGTGCCCACTTCGTCACCACGTTTATCCAAAATTCGCTGTCGGTATAAATCGTACACTCAGCACCATTAGCGTCACGTAGCGCCGCTATCAACGCCTTGCCTTCCATCCGAATATTGGTCGTCTCGCCCTCCTCAGAGCCCAAGATGTGCGGCTTGAGGTCTCGAATCACCGCAAACCCACCCGGACCCGGGTTTGGCGAGGCAGAGCCATCTGTGTAGTAGGTTATCATCAAGCCAGTATAGCACAAGCGACTACAGCACAGCCGAGCGCACCGTCGCAGCACCGAGCGAGCGTGAAACAGACGCAGCCTCGTCAACGCCCCTCGCTTCGTTCGTCCGAAACGCGTAGTAGATAGAGGTAATCAGATGCTCAGGATGTTCGCTCATGTACCGAACGATATTTATGGCCGTCTGAGTATTTGGCCTCAAGCATGAACCTCGATTGCCCTTTAGCTGCCTCTGCACTTGCAATAATTGTGCCTCCATGGTCCCACCATAGCCATCATGCGGTGCGATGAGCTCCCCCAACTTAGCAACGTCTATATACGCCTTACGTCGATGACGTAGCGCCACCGTAGCCTCATCGGAAGAGATATCTTCTTTCATAGAGATAATCGCACCCGTTACTTGTCCCGTCGCCCTATCAGTATATGCACCTTGTAGTTTAATCTTGTGCAGCTCAGGCTCTTCCGCTCTCTCAATACCAAATCGCGCCATGCCCTCAGCAACCAGCCACGCCATTCGTTGCTCATCTTCAGACCGATTCTCCAAGAAGTGATGACATCGCGCAAGCTCAAGTGACCGCACTGTTTTGGGACATAGATTCGACCCCAATAGTAATAACTTGTCGTGCACGGTCGCCTCATCTTTTTCAAGACGGCTCAATGTATCGATAAGTGGCCCACCGATGTCTCCGCGTGGCTCCGAGAGTAAGGCGCTCTTAGCTATTTCATTTTCGGTCGCTAGGTGCGACAGTGTCTCAGCGATTGACAGGCCAACCATCTCCTTATGTTCAGGTTCTATGTCAGCCGTCCGCAAGATAGCATCAACGGTTTCGCCTACAACAGGCGTAAAATACGTATCTTCACCAGCGAAATTACCACTTTTGTGTACTGTCATAATTGTCCTTTTCCGTGCTCAAATGGCCATTCATGGGCCGCACTAAACCATCAGGGCTTAGCCCTTACTATATAATCATATCACACTAATTACTTTTTTGCAATACCTCAAGCACGTTCTGCAGGCTAGCAACAACCGGCCACGCCTCTGTCTTCTTGCCATGTGCACCACTGAAATCCACCTGTATAAACTGCACACCTGCGGGGAGTTCTCCGCCGATTGGCTTGTCATCAACCATCCACGCCGGACGAGCGAGTGCCTGCGAGCGGAAGAGGCGCCCCTTCCCGGACTGGGTAACGATGGTTTCTAGCCCCTGTAGTGATGGACAGAGTGCGACTTTCAGCCGTTGGTAATCATCGGCCCCGTAGGTCAGCAAGCGCACGACGCCACACGTTTGCACCCACTCGACCAACTCTCGCACACCGGGATACTCCAGCCGGCCATCGGCCAACTCCGAGCAGCGCACCCGCTCGTATACTTCATCAACCGGCAGCCCCATGTCTTTCATATGCGCCGAAAAATCATAGAACCACATGTCATCACGATAACTATAAAACGTAGGTTGGCGCTGACGCTCTGCGACGTCCACACCGTACTCTCGCTCCAGCAGCTGCCACCGTAGCTTATCAAACAAATCAGTATCAAACAGCGTACGGTCGACGTCCAGGTAGACATTCATTAGGCAAAAAATATCCTCATCAGTTCGCGCGCTACCCTGTCAGCATCGTGGCGGATCAAACTACGTTGGGCAGCAAGTGGGTCGCTTGTAGCGTTTTTGTTTACCCATGCACTATCGGCAATGAACTTCTTGCCCACCGCCCGGTAGTGCTTGGTGCTTAATTCACCCTCGTCCCATTCTACAAGAAATTCGCCATCATGTGCGTATTTGTCGATGAGCTCCGGCCCAGGCCGATGATTGTTATAAAGCACATAATCCATCTTCACACCAGCAAATCGCTCGATTTCTTCTGCAAAATCACTCACCTTGTAGCCATCATTCTGTCCGGGTTTGGTCACTAAGTTACAGACATAAATCTTCTTTGCACGCGACTCATTGAGCGCTCGCGTCACACCCTTGACGAGGAGCGCCGGTGCAAGACTACCGTAAAGTAGCCCCG
>CALMCP010000048.1 GCA_937863095.1 uncultured Candidatus Saccharibacteria bacterium
GATTGACCCAGATATGGTCGACCTTGGCAATATCGAAGAGCTCGAACACTGGATTGAGATTGCCGTACGTGACGGTCTCGCCAAGGCTCAAGAAGTTGCCGCAGAAACCATGAAGCCACTGATGGGCGGACTCGGCAACCTGCCACTCTAACATGCCTATCTTGCCGAAAGCTCTGACCGAGCTGATTGACGAATTTGGCTCGCTGCCTGGCGTCGGAGCACGGACTGCCGAGCGGTACGCCTATTCGTTGCTGCGCCATGACGCCAAACGAAGCACCAGTCTTGCCCGTGCCCTAGAGCGCTTGCATTCGCACGTCAAGACGTGCCCAGTCACGTTCGCGCTGATTGACGAGGGCGAGGACATCTCGCCACTCTACAGCGACCCGACTCGCAACAAACAGCTCATCGCCGTTGTTGAAGAACCGCTTGATATCGTCGCGCTCGAGCGCACCAATCAGTTCAAAGGTACCTACCACGTACTTGGCGGCGCTATCTCGCCGATAGATGGCATCGGTCCCGAGCAACTGCACATCCCACAGCTCGTCGAGCGCATCAAGACCGATGACGTCGAGGAAGTCATCATCGCCACGAATGCCTCTGTTGAGGGCGAGTCGACCGCACTTTTCCTCCAGCGCTTCATCCAAGAAGCTGGCTTGTCCATCACCATCACCCGACTAGCTCGCGGCATCCCCGTGGGCGTCGACCTCGAGTACGCCGACCAGATTACCCTCAGCCATGCGCTTGAGGGCAGGCGAGCATTATAATCGAAAGCTATTCACGACTTTTCACGCTACGCTATATATGGTGTACACGCTAGATATAGCGTCGTCTATCTACGAAAAACGACACCAGATGTAGCGTAGACGCTAGATGTAGCGTTTCGTGGTACAATAAGTCTATGTTTGAAACCGCAAAAACCCTCGTCGATGAGGCGCAACACATCACTGTCATCCAAGCCGAAAACCCCGATGGCGATAGCCTCGGTACAGCGCTGGCGCTCGAAGAAATACTCTCCGACCTCGGCAAAACCGTCCAACTGCACTGTCCGGTCGAAACCCCCAAATATCTCCGCTATATCAACGGCTGGGACCGCGTAACCCTTGAGTTTGACACCAAGTCCGACCTCTACATCATCGTCGACACGACCGCCGAAGTACTTCTCTCAAAAACCTTCGAGATACCCGGCGCTCGCCACGCCATCGACACCCGCCCCGTGCTCGTACTCGACCACCACATCTCCGACAGTACGCTAACATTTGACGCACATCTGGTCAGCGAAACTGCCGTCAGCACCAGTGAGGTACTCTACCACTTCGCTACAGCAAGCAGCTGGCCCATCAACGCGCAAGCCGCCGAAAACATGCTCATCGCCCAGATGAGCGACAGTCGTGGCCTAACAACACGCTCATCGACCGCCGAGAGCTTCTTTGTTGCCGGAAAACTCACCGAGCTCGGCGCTTCAAATGCTGACATCGAAGAGCGACGACGCGAATTTATGAAAAAAGCTCCGGAAATCCTCGAATACAAAGGTGCGCTCATCCAGCGCATCGAGTACTTCCTCGACGGCGCACTGGCACTCGTGCACATCCCATTTGAAGATATCCAAGCCTACAGCGACAAATACAACCCCAGCGTCCTCGTCCTCGACGAGATGCGTTTGGTTGAGCAGGTTGAAGTAGCCATCGCTGTCAAGACCTACCCAGACGGCAAACTCACCGGCAAACTCCTCACCAACGCACCAGTCGCTGCTACCATCGCTGGCTTCTTCGGCGGTGGCGGGCACAACTACGCTGCTGGGTTTAGGATATACGAGACCTACGACGCGGCGATAAAGGAAATCATCGACGCCACCGACAAAGCGCTCAAGGAGCAGAGTAGTGAAGCTCTATAATACACTCAGCCGGCGCGACGATACTCTCACACCACTGGGCGACAGCGTCAAGATATACACCTGTGGTCTGACCGTCTACAGCCAGCCCCACATCGGTAACTGGGTGGGATATATTTACTGGGATGTCTTAGTGAGGCTGCTTCGTCATCAGGGCATAAAAGTTGAGCGAACGCAAAATATCACCGATGTTGGTCACCTGACCAGCGATGACGATGCCGGCGAGGACAAGATGGAAAAAGGCGCTCAGCGCGAGGGCATCACCGCATGGGATGTCGCGCAAAAGTATATCGACATCGCCGACCATGAAGCGTACGAACTACTCGAACTTGTCCGTCCCGACCACTTGGTGCGCGCCACCGACTACATCCCCCAGCAAATCGCGTTTGCCCAGGAGCTTGAGGCCAAAGGCTTCACCTATATCATCCCTGGTGATGGTCTTTACTTCGACACCAGCAAACTGACCGATTATGGCAAACTGGCGCGCTTAGATATTGCTGGGCTAGAGGCCGGTGCTCGCGTCAGCGTCGCAGGCAAGCGCAACATCACCGACTTTGCCATCTGGAAATTTTCGCCGACCGACACGACACGCGACATGGAATGGGATAGCCCGTGGGGCAAAGGATTCCCTGGCTGGCACCTCGAGTGCTCAGTTATCGCCCGCGAAACGCTCGGTGACCAGATAGACATCCACACCGGTGGCATCGACCACATCCCAGTGCACCATACCAACGAAATTGCTCAGACGGAAAGCGTGACTGGCACGCAATTCGCTCAGATATGGCTCCATAACAACCACATCAAAGTCGATGGCCAGAAAATGAGCAAAAGCCTGGGCAATATCATCACGCTCAGTGATATCACCGAAAAAGGAGTGTCTGTCATGGCGTTCAAGCTACTCGTCCTCGCCAAACACTACCGTACTGAAGGAAATTTCACTTGGGATAACCTCGAAGCTGCGCAGCGTCGGCTTAACCACTGGTATGACTACGCCGCCCTTCGCCACCAGATACATGCTAGTCTCGAGAGCGACCACGCGCGTGCCACCAGTGATGACGGGTTGTCATTCTTCAGCGCGACCCACGCGCTCGTCGAAGCGCTCGAGAACAATCTTGATACGCCCGGAGCAACAACTCTAGTGGACGACGTGTTTGCGCAAATAGACAGAACGCCCATCGACAGCCTCCATCGGCGGTCATTTATCGAATTCCTCCAGACGATTGATGAGCTCCTCGGGCTTGACCTTATCGAAAAGACCCCCGATATCAGCGACAACGCCAAACAGCTCATCATCGCCCGTGAGCGCGCTCGTGACGCCAAGCAGTGGCAGCGGTCCGACGAGCTGCGAGACGAACTGGCAGAGCAGGGCATCACCCTCCGCGACACTCCGAGCGGCACTATCTGGACTATACTGACCTGACTTTCCAACATCCAGTCAACCACCCCTTACCGTGTCATACCCCGACTTGTTCGGGGTATCCAGTTAAATATAATTAACTAATTCATACCTACTAGATTACCCGGATAAACCGGGTAATGACAAGGGGGTGAGCTATCCAGATACACGGAGGAATAACGGGGTAGGTTCTGCAATTCAGATTTGGAGAGTCAGGTCTTAAACAGCCTAAGCCGTACTACTTTTTCGCTTGGTCACTTTTTTGACAAATTTAGCCATAGGCTTGTCGTCAGCGGCTTGCGTACTTCGCTTGCGGCTGAGGTAGTCATCGGCAAAAACTTTGACCGTCCCAGCGATAGGGATGGCGATGACACCTCCGATGAGCCCGCCAACGTAGATACCGATAGTCACCGAAACCAGCACTGCCAGTGCCGAAAGCTCCACTTTCTTGGCCTGGACAACTGGTGAGATGAAGTTATTCTCAATCTGCTGGTAGACGACGAAGAATATACCGTAGATGATACCGGCGGTCGGGTCATTAAGGATAAGTAACAGAGTAATCAGCACCCCAGCTAACGTCGCGCCAAACATCGGTATAAGCGTCAGCACGAACGTCAGCAAGATGGTCGGCATGGCGAGGTTGCCATCAATCGCCGGAAAGATAAGGCTCAGAATGAATACGCACGCACCAGCCACCAGTGAGCCGATGCCGGAGATAGTCAGTTGACCATTGATATAACCCGTAACGACATTGTACGTTTTGTCGACCAATGACTTGTGGTGGCGCATGCGAGACTTGTCGGAGTACAGACGCCACAAACGATCCATCCATGTCGGACCCTCGATAAGCATCAGAAACGTCAGCACAATAACCAGCAAAGCAGCTACCAAAAACGAGGCAAATGAGCCTACGCCGTTTAACACGTTCTTGCCAGCATCGGCGGCCCATGTTGATGACTCGTGCTTGATATTCTCCAGTGTTTCATTGACCTGCTCGCGCAGACCATTTTGGTCGATAAAGTCGCCGATGCCCACCCACTGGGTGTTGACCTGCTCACCGAGCGCCGGCAATGTTTCAGCAAACTTCGCCGACTGCTGAACGATAGGCGGGATGACAAACCAGACCACCGCACTCAACACTATAATCAATGACGTAAAGGCCAGCGCCGTACCACCAACGCGGCTCTTACCCGGCAAGAAGTGGGCAATTTTTTTCACAGGATAGCTCAGCGCCATAGCGAGGAAGAGGGCAGTCCCAAGGATGATAAGCGCCTCACGCGCCTGATATATCATAAGTCCCGCCAGCCCAAAGCCTATAACTACCAGCCAAAACCGTACAAATGTCTTCGTGTCTATCTCGATGCGTACTTTCATATGTTAACTATACGATAGTTGATGGATTTTCTCAAGAC
>CALMCP010000049.1 GCA_937863095.1 uncultured Candidatus Saccharibacteria bacterium
ATAAGTTTTCCGTTTGCAAGCCCCATGATTCTTTCATCGTATGAGCCTTTCTCGGGTTCGTTGCCCTTATCTTTTTCTAATTGGCAACGAATGCCATATACCAATAGGTCGGCAACCTGTGATTCGATGTCATGATTTTGCTTTGTGACGAAATTGATAGATGTGAGGTGGCTACGTATATCAATGAAGTGCGGATTATTTTGCTTGAAGCTTGGCGAGAGCAGATGATTAAACGCTTCGAGATATAGTCCGTCGCGTTGCGCACTCGATGCCTCAATGATGATATGCCCTCTACATGGTCGCTTCGTATAGATAAAGGCTAGAAAGTTGAACAGCACCGATGATGCCGTGCGCCGAATTACCGTTTTTTCTGACCATGCATTCTGAAGCGCCTTTTGTTTGTCTATCACTGCTGCGGTGATATGAACGGGCGTTTTCTGCAGTAAATCCAATAGATCTTTGATGAACTGCTCTCGCTTTTGTTCGTCGTCTTTGAATATTGCAAAGTCATTAAGATTACGAGCAATCTCTGCTGAGTGAAATATCACATCCGTCCTGCCCCAGTATTTGAATTTGACGTGCCCTGCGTGCTCTACTAGTGCGTGTTGGTGTGCTTCGTCGATGATGCAGCCAAGCAAAATATAATACGGTGAGGCTTTGTGGCTCTTTGGATGTGACATACCCAGCTCATCGACATAGAGCTTGTACAGAGACTTACTCATAGCGCGCTCTTTTCACTACGTCTATGACTCGCCCTGCGATTGAGTAAAGCTCGAGATCGTATGCGTCTATGATGATATCTTCTTGAAATGCCTCCGATTCTGACCGAAGAACGATACGCCTTTCGGTCGTGTCTATTTTTACCCTCTTGATATTTCCTAGGCCGTCTAAGACAGAAAGAACGTAGTCGCCATCAAGAGTATTTTGCCATGTCACTGGCTCTACTATGGCGTAGTCGCCGTCCTCTAGCGTCTTTCCCGCAATATTAGCTGCATTCATCGAGTCGCCCTCCGCTCGTACTGCAAAGGCACTGCGTTTCGGCTTGCGTTTGAGTATACTAGGTGATACATGAATAACTTCCGTGATTTCGCCTTCAGCGTATAGGGTCGCGGGTCCACAATTCGCCGCACCATATACGGGTAGCGTTATGAGGCTAGGTCGATCTTCCGAAGGTGCTATTACTATATCGCCTGTACTCTTTCGTATCAAAACACCGTCCTCTACGAGCTTTTTTATATAATACTGTGCCTGTGAACGATGTTTCACCCCTATCTTCTCTGCAATTTCGCCATAAGACAGCATGTTCAGCCGCGTTGTGGTAGCGAGTGCTTGTAGTTTGTCGATAGGTGTTTTCATGTATCTATTATAACATACGTACAGTATGTTTTTACGATTTTCTGTACGCATAATACACCATGTGCTATAATAGAGATAGAATCAAGCTCCAGGTGGGCAAGGTGCGGGGTTCAAGGGGAGGGTCTTGTCCTCGCACTATACGAAAAAATCCGCCTTCGCGGATTATCGTGCATAAGTTTGTAGCCTTTGCACCTTTCAGTATAGCGCAAAATTGATCAACAATAAATCATAAACGCTATATAGAAAGGATTCATATGGCAACAGAACTACAAAAACAACAAGCATGGGCAAAGGCAGTCGACCACCCAGATTTTCCGGGAGGTTTGGTAAAGATTGACGCCTACGGCAAGATTATGGTGTGGAGCGAGCACGGAACACAGACAGACTTTGGCTGGGAAATCGACCATGAGCTACCGAAATCGCTTTTTGCTAACCTCGCAAACACTCCTCTCAATCTACGCGCCCTCCACTGGACGAATAATAGAGCCAAGGGCAATAAGATAGATCCGAACTCATTAAGTAGGTACATGTAGGAGTCCGTATGGAAGAAGTTTCTATATTTTATTCATGGCAAAGCGACCACAGGCAAACCAAAAATTTTATAGACAAGGCTCTGTCAAAAGCTATCGATGAGGTGGCTGACATTGGTGAACTGAATCTATCGCCAAGGATGGACAAGGACACTCAAGGAATGACGGGGTCGCCAAGCATCGTCAATACGATTAAGGAAAAGATAGACTCGTGCGGCATATTTGTTGTCGATATTTCCATCGTAGGCGAATCTACGGCTGGCAAAAAGCTGGTTAATCAAAACGTAATGTTCGAGACAGGCTATGCAATAGCGAGACATACCGAAGCGAATACCATTATGCTGTTTAACTCCGATCTCGGCGACCCCAAGGACCTACCTTTTGATATCTCGCATCACCGTGTATTGCAGTTTTCTATTTCGCAGGACAAAGATGGCAGTAAGCTGACCCAAAAACTAGTCGGTGCCATTGGCGCACATCTCAACAGTCTCTCTCAGCAGAAAGCTGTAGAAGCAGAAAGTCAGTTAGACGAAATCGAACTACTGATAATGAAACTGCTTGCGAGCATGAAAGAGGATAAAAGAATCATGGTATCTATGACGATGGGTGGACCATCGCTTATTCCAGTGGATCAAGTAGATGAAGCCATCTACAAGCAACTAGGAGAGCTTGACCAGCAAGAAGTAGTTGCTAATCTCGATAGTCTCGTTGGTAGCGGTGTGCTAACGCTCTATCATGGCAGCAGGGGCACCCCAAACTATAAGCCTACGAAATATGGATACGAGATGATAAAAATCCTAAATGGTAATGGCGGTTAAGTTGACCGCCATTGCTCTGCCGACATAGTACGCGGCCGCTCCTTTTCTTACTCCATTGTGCGGACGCGGGTTTCGATGAAGGTGATTTCTTTTTCGTCTAGGTGGTATTTGGTGTAGAGCTGGCGGTCGATGTCGGCGATAGATTGCGACCAGTCGATGTCGGAGTGTTTGGAGAAATCTTGGAGCGGGACGTTGCGCCAGGTGCTTTTGGGGTTGTCCTGCGTTACCTTGAGTGTGCCGAGCAGCGCGCGGGCAAACTTGGTTTTGATGTAGTTCATGCAGTTTTGCGCTTCGAGTTCGCTGTCGAAAGAGCCAATCTGAATAAATGACTCAGTACACCCCGTAAGGGGTTCCCCCGTAAGGGGTTCCCCCGTAAGGGGTGTGCTCAATACTTCGCCAATTGCACCTGTTCCGTTTGATTTTGGAATAAATACTTTCCACTGCATCAAATCGTCATCGTCTACAATTTCTCTGCTGACGTAACGCTCTATACGCTTGTTGCTCACGAGACCTACAAGCTTGATTTCGTGTGCATCGTCTTTATTCTCCGTAAACAGTTCAGGGTTTGTCGTGAAGACGCTTGACGGGAAGTAGGAGCGGTATCTGTCGTAGCTATCAAGCCAGCGCTTTGCGCGAGTTCCGCCGCGCGAGCCGACAATTTCGTCAAATCCGCCAGTCCCTACTTTTTTCAAAATTGACCGCAGCTCATCGAATGCCACGAATGTACCACCAAGTCCACCGCTCGGGTGGTTTTTGTCCCATAGCGTGATGGCGATGCCACCCTTGATATCAACGCCGCTGAAAATCTTCTGCGATTGCGCTTCATACAGCGGCACACTGAGATGTGGGTCATTTAGCATTTGCTGGTTCCACTCTTTTGGTGTGGCGCCAGCGTTGAAGAGGAAGCGTGCAGGGTGAATCAGTGAGATATAGTCAGGACCCAGTTGTTTGGCTGCCTCGAAAAACAGATGGTAGACGGGCGTGGCGAAATTAGTATCAGTGTTGACCTGATACGGTGGATTTCCGACAACGGCTGTAAACTTCACCTTCTCCCCTTCTGCTAACCCAAACTTTTCTTGTAGTTCGTTCTCTATAGTATAGCCTACATATGGCTCTTTGCGCGAGAGCTTGGCGACGAGATCCTCGATATAGACGACGTTGACGCGCACGTGTTCGTCGTAGCCTGCCAGTGTGCGCCGCGTGATGCTGGCGGCCATGGGGCTTTTGCAGAGGACGTAGATGTTGTCTTGCAATACGTCGCGCCACAGTTTTTTACTGATTTTGTCTTCGGGTTGCTTCTGTGCTTTTAGCCTTTGCTCGTACAGATTGTAGGCGGCGAGGAGCGGATAGAGACCAGACTTGGAATTGATTTCGAGAATCGTTGTGTTCGGCTGCGACCAGATGCGTGAGGCGTCGCTGCGGCCAATCCATTCGGGTTTGTTGTTTTTGCCAACAATGCGGCGGAAATCGTAGCCACCCAGCGTGCTGGTGAGGTGCAGATTGACGACGTCCCAGGGTGTCAGTACTGTTTCTTTGTCGGGGTTTTTGAAGGTCGCGAACACGTCGGCGAGCGCCTGTATGCGGTCGGTTGGTAGCAGGTCGTCACAGTCGAAGGCTTTGGCACGGATACTGCGCGCCACGCCGCGGAAAACTTCTTCGTCGTAGTATTTCGTAAACTCGCGGAACATGTCTTTGGTCAGACCGCTCGGCATGAACTCCGCCCATGATTCGTCGTCCACGAGGTCGATAAACGCGGCGAGGGTGATGTCTTGGCGGATAGAGACGTCGGCACCGTAGACGAGCATTGGCATGCGGATAGAGACGGCGCGGAGAATACTGATGGCGCTGCGCTTTTGGTCGAGGGCTTCTTTGCGGGCAGCGAGGAGTTCTTTTTCTTCGTCGGTCAGCGGTTTCTTTTGCTTCTTTTTGCGCTCGGCTTCTTCGGCTTGCTCCAGCTGAAGGTCGGTCATGCCATGGGTGTTGATTTCGATTTCGTTGATGCGTTCGGCGCTGTTTTTGCCCACCAATGCTTGTAGATCATTGAAGCGTCCTAATTCTACTTCGTCGAGTTGAAGGAGTTCGTCGTTATAGAGCTTGGGGTCGTCGAAGCCATTGCGGCTGACACGCTCGATGATGGCTTTTTTGAGCTGCTCGAGCATAGACGTGACGTCGTATTCGCGCATGTGGCCGCTGGTGCTGGCGAGGATTGGGCAGAAATTCAGGAAGTCGCGCATGGCTTGTTTTTGCTCGGTAGAATTGGTTTTGCCTGCTTTATGATTGAGCTCGACTGCTTCGGCAACCAGCCGCAACGTGCGGTCGGGTGCGAAGTCAAATACGTAGCCTTGCGTCTTTAGCTGACCGTCGATTTTGGCAGGTGTCTGGCAGCGGAAAGCAGTTTGCAGGTAAGTTGTGGCGCTGGCGGTGTCGCTGAGCATAAATACCGCCGTCCATTCCTTGATAGACGCGCCAGTAGTCAGGCGGTCGCCTGTGAGGGTGATAGTGTATTCGTTGTTTTTGATGGCGTTGACGACACGAGTTTTGGCGTCAGTGTCGGCTTCGTCGTCAGATTTTGCGTTGCCAGAGATGTTGACGATGCCGAAACTACCAAATACAGGGTGATTTTTAAGCAATTTCTCCATGGCTTCGATGACTTTGACGCGATTTGGCAAGCGCCACAGCGAGTGTTTGATATAGCTGCGGTATTCGGGTGTGGAATACGGGAACTTGGTGGCGAGGGTGTCGTCGGCGAGCAGGTCGATGAACTTCTTGACCATTGGTTCATGGACGAACTCGGCAGTGTCGTTGCCGTCTTCGTCTTTGTGTACGCGGAAGAATTCGTGGAACTTGAAGGCGCCGTCTAGCGCGTCGGCGTATTTGTCGAGCGAGCCGAGCTGTGCGGTGAAATCCTTGACGTCATAGGTAAACATGCTCAGTGCAGGCAGCTCGGCATACGGATTTGGTAGCCCGGGGTGCTTTTCGTCCCACTCTAGCTTGTCGCGTTGCTCCATGACGTAGTCCCAGGTGTAGATGTCGGTTTCTTCGTGTTTGTGGAGGATATTGAACGGCGTACCAGACAGCTGGAGGGTGAAGTTGGCTGGGATTTTGCCGATGGTGATGTCGCCGAGATTGCTCTGGGTACCCTCGTGAGCTTCGTCGATGATGAGCATGTCCCAAGTGGTTTGGAAGATTTCGTCGTTTTTTTCGAAGCCTTTGGCTTGTGATTTTGCGGCTTCGTCTTCGACGACAAATTTAGATAGGCGGAGGTCTTGAAGTGAGGCAAAATAGACGAATGGCGTATTGTCTGCGAGGTGCTTGGTGATTTTTTCGCCCTTGTCTTTTGATGAGAATTGGTAGTTTGTGCCTGCAAAGACTTTATGAAAATCGTCGTACCAATCGGCGCTGACGCTGGGGCGATGCGTGACGATGAGGACTTTCTTCATGTCATTGCGCCGAGCGACTTCCATGGCAGTGGAGGTCTTGCCAAAGCGCATTTTGGCGTTCCAGAGGAACTTTTTGCGTTTAGCTTTTATTGCCTTAGTGGTTTGCTCGATGGCCGCCAATTGATTGGGGCGAAAATCGAATTGCTGATGTATATCACTGAGCTTTTCGTTCGTATTCAGTGCCACCCTACCCTCTTTTGCAGCCTGAATAGCATTCTTTGCGGTAGCGAGGTCGACCCTGAACCACTCAGAATGAGCGTTATTTGTTTCGGACTGGCGCTCGTAGCCAGAGCGTTTCAGCACTTCGTGAACGGTGTAGTCTGAGAGATACTCGTGATCGTTGGTCAGCGCCAGTGTCGCGTATTCGAGCTGATAGCGAATATCGGCGGTTTTTGTTTGCTGACGAATGCGTTCGTGAGCAGCCTGTTTGATTTCTTCTTGTGTAGGGCTTTGTGAATTGACTGTTGCAGATCCGATTTTAAGGCGACCTTGATGCTGCTCGCCTGGGATGGTGTAGATGTAAATCAACCCGTAGGAGAAAGTGTTATGAATTGTCGTCGTCATAATGTACTTTAATTATACATGATTTTAATCTGTTGTATAAGCCTCTGCAATCATCCACTTCTCATTCACCCGAAACGCCGGAATCGTCTGACGAGCGGCTTTGTTGGCGGCGGAGTTGCCAGCGATGCCGTTGATTTTCGCCCATTGCGACACAGTAATAATCTTTGGCTTAGTTAGTAACGTGATGCGCTTGTGGAGTGATTCAAGCAGCAGCAAGGCAAAGAGATCAGTAAAGCCATCATACTTATTTGCTCGTCGATACTCATCGAATAGCGGATAGTAGTCGCCGTACTTGCTTTTGCTGCGGATGATGATGGGCGGATAGCCGGCGTTCATAAGTTGTTGGTTGATGAGTACGCGGCCAATCCGGCCGTTACCATCAACAAATGGATGGATTGTCTCAAATTCTGCATGAAAATAAGCAATACGATCGAGAAAGTACGATGTACTGTCTATGCTTGTCTGCTCAACCAACTCCGACATAAGCCCTGCCACAAACTGAGGATTTGCACCTATATGCGCCCCAATCCGCACCCACTCTTTGCCCATGCGAAACCGCCCAGCGACGTCATCCTGAATGTGTGTTAAGAGTGTCTTGTGCATCGACAGAATCGAATCGATCGTTAATGGCTGGTCAGGGTTATGCAAGAGCTTGGTCATTACTTTGGCAAGATTCTTCGCTTCGTACACCTCGCGAATATCTTGATCTTTTGCGATGATGTTGCGGATCAAAATGTCTTCGGTATCTTGCAGCGTAAGGGTCGAGTTTTCGATAGCGTTGGAGTTGTACACCATTTCTGGCACCTCGGCCATAGATATTTCGTGCAGTGCATCTTTGTGCGCTGTCAGTAGTGCCTGGTATTCAGCGGCGAGGCTATTGATCTTGTCTTTGGTAACTTGATTGATCATATACTTCCATTATAGCATGTTTTAGTGAAAAATGGTAGTATAGTGGTATTTTTCACGCAAAGTTTATATAATTTGGACGAGACTACTCTTTGTAACGACAATGTGGTCGATAAGTTTAATGCCGAGAAGCTCGCCTGCCTCTTTTAGGCGTACTGTCACTTCTCTATCCGCCTCGCTAGCCTCAGGTGTGCCGCTCGGATGATTATGCGCCACGATGATGGACGCGGCACGGTCGGTGATGGCTTCGGCGAAGACTTCGCGTGGATGCACCAGAGAGCTGGTCAGTGTGCCGATGGAAATGACTCGTTTAGCGATGAGACGATTTGCACCGTCGAGTGTCAGACACACAAAATATTCTTGCTTCTTATCACGAATATCCGCCAACTGCTCGACCGCTTTTTCGGGCGAATCAATAATCGGCTGCTCCGACTCCAGCAAATACCGCTTGGCCAGCTCAAAACTCGCCACAATCTCTGACGCTTTTGCCTCACCAACACCCACAACCGTCCGCACCGTCTCCATGCGCAGTTCACGATCTCGCCGCAACACCTTCAGTAACTCCCGCGCGATCTTTGTCACATCCGCCTGGGCATTGCCGCTTCCAATAATCGCCATCAGCAACTCATAATCACTCAGCGCCGCCGGGCCCTTGTGCGCCAGCTTTTCGCGCGGGCGCAGGTCTTTTCGTCGGTCAGACATCTTACTCATATCTATATTGTACTAAATTACACTCAATACTATACTAGAAGTGTAGGCAAAGGAGATTATCACACTACTATGGGCGTATAGAATTCATCCCAACAGTGCTTCACGAAACCAACGAAAGGAAGGTTTGATTATGGCAAAAGGTCAAGACCGCCCAAAGCGCGAAGTCAAGAAGCCGAAAAAACAGAAGTAACATGAAAAGCTGGCAGCCTACGCCAGCTTTTTTGTATACAGTAGGGAGCTAGTAGCGCCGTATCTCAAACCTCGACGCGCCCATGTCGGCACGGACGATGATGTGTTTTTCGGCCAAATCAAAGTCCGCAGTTTCGTACAGGGAGTCTGATTTTTTATCTATAGCCTCAAAATGTGTCGACTTCAGCCCTCCACTCAGTTCAACTCGTACGCCGACCGCCTTCGGAATATGGAGCGTTACACTACTCGCCCCTGCATCGATGGCCACTTCTTGACGTTTCTCAATCGCCCCAAGGCGCACATCAATCGAACTAGCACCCGTATCGACTACGAGCGACGCTAGCCGCACCTGCGACAAATCGCCCGTTACACTCGCCGCACCCGTATCAACCGTTAGTGCAACTGGCAAGGATTGCGTCAGGTCAACCTTGAGGTTGTTTGTTATGCCACCCAGCCAAAACATTTTCGATGATTCAGTCGAAAGAAGCACATGCCGAACGTCACCCTTCGTTTCCGCACTCTTCACGAGATGCGCACGATTACTCTCTTGCACGGCCTTCACGCCCAGTTGCTCACGACTCGACGAAAACTCAATATTTGCCGCGCCCACATCGACTGTCACGTCAAGTTTTTTCGCACCGCTTGCCGCGTCTTCTTGGCTCGCCACCTGTGTTTGTGAGCCACGCGTATGTGTATATAGAGGATTGTCCACCACCACAAACGCAACCAAGCAGAGCAGTAAAATCGCCGTCGCAAATGACACGATGCCACCAATCCACCCTCGCAGCGACAGCATTGACAGCCCGGTGCCAATAATCAAGACCGGCCAAAGCTGCCAGATATTCGTGAAGTTCACACTGAGAACGTTAAAATTATCCAGCAGAAGCAGTACACCCACTAGTACAAGCAGTAGCCCCCAGAACACACTACCGACATTCCATTTCCTGGCAGGCTTTGATGATTCCACTTCGATGATTTCTGATGTTTTGTCTTTTTTACTCATAGTGCTTACTCCTTGTGATAATCAAAACTCCAACGATAATAACCAGTCCTGGCCATATCACACTCCATTGGATACGCGCTAACTCCGGCACAAACTGTGCAACCAGCATCCATACACCGAAGATGATAAGTGCGATGCCGGCATAATTACTCCAGCTCTGCAGACGACCACTCCGTTTCACCTCTTCGGCCAGATGCTCTACTTTTTCCTCAACAGTACCCTGCGACGACGATTTCTCTGGAGTCGGCATGACGATTGCCAGTACGATATAAGCAACTAGTGCCGCCCCGTGAGTTACAAGCAACGCCCCAACAAAAATCAAACGCATGAGTGTCACATCCATGCTAAAATAGCGTGCGAATCCACTTGCCACGCCAGCGATTACCGCTTCTTTCGGTAGTCGATATAATGTTTGCCGCGTCTGTGTCATGGGCTCCTCCGGTTAGTATGTCTACTCCCATACTACCACCGAGGGGGTCATAGTTACTAGGTTGATTGTATGTCAAAAAACATAGAAGCATTGCCCGTAGTATGGACCTCATACGTCTCAAAGCCCAGCCTCGTGAAAAGCGCTTGAGACGAAGGCATGGCCGTCGTTGTTATCTCGGCATATCCACGCGCTATGCAGTGCTCAATAGCACCTCTAGCTAGGGCTAGCCCAAGACCGCGATGACGATAGTCGGGATGAACAGCCAAAGAATCTATTTTAGCCAGGCCCCTCCCGCAATCCATGACACTAATCGCCCCGATAACTCTTGCTAGGTTTTGTTCTCGTGACACAAGATAGTCCAGCCCGGACATAAGTACCCGCAGTCCCTCCGAGTCGCCATGCAGCGCATCGGTATTGTCATCACCAATCTGACGCCACAAGTCATGAATCGCCAGCACATCATCCGTTCTCGTATCGCCCGGTGCAAGTAACGTATCCATATCAAATTGTTCGATGACCATATATCACCATTATACCACAATAAGCGGCACTCTGTCAAATATATCTCGCCTGAACCCCTGTTAAATCGTATCGCTATCCTTAGCCGTATGCTTCGGTAAGCCAAAGAAGGCAATGAGCGCCGCGACGAAGATAATGACAGCGGCGATAAGTGCTGAGTGTGACACGCCGGTCATAAACGCAGTCTGCGCAGCATCAATCACTTGTTGAGTCATCGGGCCGAGCTTATCCGCCACCTGCATGGCGACCGCCAGCGAACTTTGCAGCGCTTCGCCAACTGCGCCCGGGAACTTCGCTGCTGTCGCGGCGATTTCCTTTTCGTAACTGGCGCTCAGTACCGCTCCGAGCACTGCCACGCCCAGTGCGCCGCCCAGCTCACGCGTCGTGTCGTTCATCGCCGATCCCATGCCCGAACGGTTGCGCGGCACCGACGCCATGAGGATGTTCGTCCCCGGCGTCATCGCCAGCGTGATACCCAGCATCATGATAAGCATCGTCATCGCCAGAAACGCGTAAGTCAGGTCCACCGTCCATGTCGACATGATGACAAAAGCGGTCGACGTCAAAAGCAAGCCAACACCAATCGACGTGCGCGCACCAATTTTCTTGACAATCGTCGGCACCAGCGGCGAGAGAAACATCATCGGCAACATCAGCGGAATAGTCCGCAGCGATGACTCCAGCGGCGTGTACCCCATAACCAGCTGCATGAGCTGGCTCATCGAGAAGAAGACGCCGGACATCGCCAGAAACACCAGCGTCAGTGTCAGACTCGAGATGGCAAATGCGCGATTTTTAAACAAATTCATGTCGAGCATCGGCGTTTTAGTGCGACGCTCCCAGAGCACGAAAAGTGCCAACATCAGGAGGCCGCCAACGAGGCTTACCGCTACAGCTGGCTCCGTCACACCAACCGATGGTGCTTCTGTTACGCCATAGACGATACCAAAAATCGCGAGCGACGACAGCAGCCCGCCCAGCCAGTCGACTGGCGTCTGCTTCTCGTCTTTTGACTCATGCGCCAAGTATTGATTTGCCACCAAACCGATGAGTGCTATCGACGCGCTAAAGTAGAACAGCGAGTGCCAGGTGAAGTGCTCGAGCAATATACCACTGGCGATAGAACCAAACATCATCCCAACACCAGCTACCGCGCCCCAGATAGCCACGGCACGAGCGCGCTCCCGCTTCGGAAAAGTATTGTTGATAATCGACAGTGTCGTTGGCATCACAAACGCCGCACCGATGCCCATCACCACGCGCGAGACGATAAGCTCGGCACCCGTCTGCGCCAAAAATCCAGCATACAACGAGCCGAGCGTAAACACAGCCAGGCCGATTTGCATCGCCAATTTACGACCATATCGGTCGCCGACCGCACCAGCCACGAACAGAAGACTGGCAAACACCAGCGTATAGACATTGACCACCCACGTCAGGTCGAGCTGACTCAGCGTCAGGTCCTTTGCCATCATCGGCAGAGCCATGTTCAGGCTGCTATTTGCCAGCATGACGCCGAGCAGCGTCAAACACAGCGTACCCAATATCCACCAGCGCCGCGCGTACGTCTTCGGGTCAATCCCTTCAAGGTCTTTCGTAGCAAGTGTTGCTACCGCTTCTTGAGCTCTACTTTTCTTTGACATATACTCCTCGCTTGCTGTTAGGTATTTCACTGTTTATCATTCGGAACAAAACTGTATAATTATAGGCCTGTGGGCGCCGGCCGTCAACCCTTCTGAGCACTCAACCGAAACGTCACATCTTGTTTGCCAGATGTAGCCCTGAGCGACCAGTTCATGCGTGTAGCGATATTCTTAGCAATCGCCAGTCCCAACCCATGGCCACGCTTGCGATGCGAATCATCCGACTGATAAAAACGCTCGAACAGTTTCGCGAGCTCATCGGGCGCGATGTGGCTATGGGTATTTCTTACGCTAATCTCAGTCGCACCACCCTTCCGCGCACCTTTGATGCGTATCTCTCCGCCTTTTTTCGTGTGCTTGATAGCGTTGTCCACCAGGATAGTCAGGAGCTGGCGCAACCGCTCTTCATCTCCAAGCATCGGTAGTGTATCGGTCAGTTGTACCTGCACGTTCAGGCCACGTTCGTCTGCCAAGATAGCACACTGCTCGACTACCTCGCGACAGACGTCCGCTGCATTGAACCATTGTTTTGGCGTCTCAAAGCGGTCGGCGTCAAGCGTCGCCAGCGCCAACAAATCCGTGACCAGCTTGCCCGTATGCTCAACTTCGGCTTGGATGTTCTCCAGCCATTTCGACGGCTTCTTGTTGTCGGCGATAGCTGCGTCAACATTGGCACCGATGATAGTAATCGGCGTTTTGAGTTCATGGCTCGCATCGGCCACAAATTGGCGCTGCTTGTTGTACGCCTCTTCGATAGGGCCGATTGCTCGCTGAGCGATGTAGCGGCTCAGCACGTAGACGACCGAAAGTGTCACCGCTCCCGCGAGTAGCAGTGTCGCCAACAGTTCGGCCAACGCTCGGCGCGCGTACTCCTCACGCTGCTGCTGGAAAAACGATGTCACGCTATCTCCGGCGCTAACTGTAGGTGAAGGACTGTCGACGCGCCGACCGAGTGAGATGGCCGCCGAGATGTAAATCGCCGAAAATGACATGATAAGAATCGCCGAGATAATCAGCATGATAGTCCAGACAAACTGCCGCCGTAGTCTATCAAACATCCCGTGCCTCTCCAGCCATCAGCCGATAACCCGCTCGGCGCACCGACGTTATGGACACCTGAGAGCCAATCTTTTTCAGCTTGTTTCGCAGGTACGACACATAGGCAAACACGTACGACCCCTCGACAAACGTCGTCTGGCCCCATGCCCGAAAGTAGAGCGCTTCCTTACTGACGACCTTGCCAGCACTGCTCGCTAAGTGTTCGAGTATGGCAAACTCTTTGGCCGTCAGTGTTACTCGTTTTTCGCCGCACGCCACCTCCATGGTGTCGCGACTAATCACGATGTCGCCCACCACGATGTCAGTCGACTCCGTGCCATGGTCATGTCGGCGCATCAGAGCCTGCAATCGCGCCAGCAACTCGGCTGTCTTGAACGGCTTTGCCAGATAGTCATCGGCTCCGGCGTTGAGACCCTCTACTTTATCGGTCGTCTGACTTTTCGCCGAGAGCATGAGAATCGGTGTCGTTACATGCTTAGCCCGCAACCGCTTCAACACCTCTGTTCCCGCAAGCAGCGGCAGCATATTGTCGAGAACAATCGCGTCGTAGACGTCTTTCAGCGCGTAGGCCAGCCCTACTTCGCCATCAGCAGCAATGTCCACCTCAAAGCCATTGCGCCTCAAGATGTGAGCAATTGCGTCAGCCAGATACTGTTCGTCTTCGACAAGTAAAATTCTCATTCGTGCTCCTTAGTGTTATTGTACCAATGTATCTGCGCAATCTAAAATGGGCTATAAATTTTGGTATGTTGCCAGCGCAAGCCGATGAGCCCCAGCACGACCAGTGCCAACCGATGTGACACATCACCTTTCAGCCACGCTGCCGGCGTCGCGCCAAGGGCACTTGGCGGCACCGACTCACTAAACGCCTCTTCTGCGGCCCGCGCATCGGGCAATTCATATTCACTAAACTCCGGCTTAATCCTAGGATGACGCGACACGGGCTTGGCGATATCTTGAATATCATCCACACAAAACAGTTCGTCATCAAGGGCGAACTCTTCGATTGGCGCATCGGCAGGTAATACCTCATCGGTCAACATCGCCGATACAGCAACAGCAGCCCGCTCAGAAATAGGGTGGCACAGTGCCAGCTCGGGTGAGTTGCATGGCTTCTCGGAAGTATCAATCTCGAATACAGTATCGTCCAAGAAAATATCGCCTATCATCTCGCCCTCACTTGTGTCGGGGAGTTTCTCATTCAGCACCGCATCACCTTCTGGCGACTCAGTGCTCCAGTCGTCCTGAACCTTATCCAAAGTCCAGAAATCGTCTGTCTCGGTAGTCGCGATTATTGGCTCGAGGGCAACATCCGCGACCACAGGTAAACCATCGACAACCAACTCTGGTTTATCGCTCGATACAAAGTCCATCAACAACTCACGGACAGCTGGCTCAGTGAAAGTATCGCCATCGTCCGAAATATCATCACCGACTGATACCTCAATACTCTCGTTGCTACCCACACCAGGAAGTTCAGCGAACTCCTCGAAGTGCTCCCTCGGTCGTCGGCCGTCAACGACAGACACCTCAGGTAGTTCATACGTCCCTGGAATATCAGGAACATCCACCACCGCCCCCAGCCCATCGGCACCTACATCTGGTGTGTCATACGCTATATCTAGCGTAGGCGCTACATGTAGTACCGGTACAGTCTCGCGTGGAAGAGACGGCGCTATATATGGTATCGTTGCGACCACAGCCGGGGAAGGCAGCGCTACGTCGAGCGGTTTTTCGACAATCATCTCAGCTTCTACTGCGTCTTCATATACGGACTCACCACTCCCCTCAATCATTGCGGAGCTATGTCCATCCCCTAGAACAACCTCTTCCACTAACTGCACCCTCACCTCCAGCACCGTATCGTCCATGAGTAAGTCCAGATATGGTCGATTTTTTTGTTCTGGCGTTGTTGGTGGTGGCGCCACTTCAACCGCATGCACCAGTGGCCTGGGCAATCGCAGAGGAGCTGACTGCACTACCAGTTCGTCTCTAGGCGCTCCCTCTGACTCAGCAAATCCCTCTTCAACAGCTATCTGCTCCGATACTTCCGGACTCGGGACCTTCGGGCAAAATTGCGCAAGCGGACAACCAGCACACGCGACAACGCCCATGCAACGACTCACGTCGTCAGGTGCAGCTTCTGCGGCTGCCTCGTCAACTTCTCCGACTTCTCCACCAGCACCAGCGAGCTCAGCCTCGGCAGTATCTGTGAGCAGTTCGGTCATGCCGGCGCCCCAAAAAATGTCTCCGTCGAGATAGATGCCTCCGGTACGCCCGCGCCAACCAGCCCACGCCACATGTCACGTACAAACTCCGTTGCCCCACAAACATAGTAACAGTGGCTCTCGGCATACTGAGCAACGTCACTCACTGGGTCGATTCGTCGATTGACATAGGGCGACTTGGGGCTACGAGTGATAAAGTGTTCGCGCAATACACCACTTGACTCCGCCAGCCGCTCTATCTCATCGTGAAATATTACGTCCTCAACTGTTTTGTTGCTATAAAACAGCTTGATTGTCCGACCAGTCTGACGCATCGACTCATCACGAATAATACTCCAGATAGGGCTAATCCCCACACCGCTGGCTATCGCCACAATCGGCGCTTGCTGGTAGACATTGAATGAACCGTACGGCAGGCTAATACTCAGTGTGTCGCCTGGTCGAAGCTGGTGTAATTTCCCCGAGAACAACCCGACATTTTTTACGGTGATACTCGAAGTTGCATCGCCAGGCGCACTAGATAGACTATACGCCTTGCCCTCTCGCACACTGGTATCGTCATAATACACCGTGATGTATTGACCAGCCTGATGCACTAGCGGTTGACCGTCCGCCAAAAAATGCAGCGTCACGACATCGTGCGTATTCTGCACGACCGAGACAATAGTTACGTCAAAACGATGTGTCATCTCTCCTCCTAGTGCACCACACAGGTGTCAACATAGCGCTCCATAGTTTGTTTGAACTGCGCAAACTCGTCATCGGCATAGGTGAGTTCACGAGCAAATCTCGGGTTGAGCGTGCGACCGGGTCGGAACTTTTGCAAGGCAAACCGCGGCGAGCCCTTGACAAGTTTACCAATAGCCGCAAAATCGCTTGGCTCAAGCTGTGACTTAACAACAGTCGTGCGAAACTCGTGCTCGACTCCTGACTGCTGAATCAGTTGGATACTCTCGCTAATCGCCTCGATGTCGATCGGATATGCCGCTATCTCTTGATATTTTTCCAACGGCCCCTTGATATCCATCGCCACGAAGTCTAGTAGCGCCTCGCCAAACAACTGACGCAACATGCCCGGGTGAGTGCCGTTAGTGTCGAGTTTGACCAAAAATCCCAACCGCTTGATATCGCGAATCATCTCTGGTAAATCATCGTGCACCGTCGGCTCGCCGCCGCCGATGTTCACGTAGAAC
>CALMCP010000050.1 GCA_937863095.1 uncultured Candidatus Saccharibacteria bacterium
TCCCTCAAGCACGAATTCGGACCGATTCCTGCCTGTCAAGGTGGTCTCCTTGTCTCTCTATCAATCAGGTCGTATTGTTCGGAGTGCCCAGGGCGTTCCCAAAAAAAACACTACCGACCTCAATCCGGGAGCTATTTCGAGTGAGCCGCAACGCCAAGAGAGTCAGGGGTATTTTTCCGGGAACGCCGACGCGTCACCTTATCGAACTCAACCTGGTACAACTTCACTGCGTCATCGGGGAGGTCGATGGTTACACCGACTGCCATACGCTGGAGCAACCCCAGCACCATGCCCATCTGTACCGTGACTTTGCCGTTTTCAAGGTCAGTCATGAACTGCTTGCTCACGCCGGCGATTAGCGCGAAGTCGTCGATACGAATGCCGGCGCGCTTCCGCATCGTGCGAATGGCGACGCCCGCATCTTGAACAGAAGTAAGCGGTATCTGCATGATTCTTCCTACGAGCAAAGGAATATTATCCAAAATCACTGCGTCACACAAGAAATATTCCTGCCATCGTAGGAACTAAATCCCGAATTTCACGCCCGCCAGCTCGTATTCCTATGACATCAAAAACCGAAATTTCTGAGGCCCAGCGGCTACACCCTGAATGCTGCCTGTGCAGGCCGAATAAATTTGCCTTCTATACCGCTTGTCATTAACTCGGAAACAAGCGGCACCAATGAACGACGAATACCTGAACCGTGAGCAGCTTGCAAAGCTACTGCACTGCTGCGTTCGCACCATTCACAATTACGAGAAAGCTGGCACCGTTCCTCACGCAACGGTTCTCGGACGTCGTCATTTGTGGTTGAAATCTGACTTGATTGCTTTCATCAAGGCATATCAAGAAGCAGCAAGGCTCGAGATGAGTGAATCTAACCCAGCGGTGACTTTGAAGTGACGCCCCGAGGGAGCCGGCTTCTCACATTCGACCTCTCGAGCCTCGAAGCCCAAAGCCTGAGGGCGGAGAAAATCGACACCCCCGTTGAAACTGGAGTAATAAAACGGCCTGCATTTGCCGTTGGGGTGCCTGTTGGCTCGTTCAATCCTGAGGAGAGCCTTCGGTCCAAACGTTTGGCAGACCTCAAGATGCACCGCAATGCGCTGGCTGAACTCACACAAGAGCTTGGCGACTGCAGCCTGTCTCCAGATGAACGCGCCACTAGGTTTCGCGAGGTGAACAGTATTCGCGCAGAGGCCGATTGGATAGAGAGTGTTCTGAAGAGCTCGTTTGTCCCGCAACACGGAGAGTTGCAGCTCATCAGCCCAGAGCACCTGCTCGTGAATCGTCTCTTCAATGTCAGAAGCAAACAGACTCCGCGAGAGCGAATGCTGTCGTTCGACATTACCAAAGGCGAAAACGTAGTTTGCACTTATGAAGGGCCTGAACTGAGGCAGTCTGAAGGTCACGTATTCATGACGCTCATGAATTTGACCCGAGACTTCAAGGTTGGCACAGAGGTCTCCTTCGAGCCCGGCGAGATGTGCAGGGCCATGAGCGGCTACTACGATGGAAAGTCCCGACAACGGTTAAGGGACGCAATCAAACGCCTGATGCACGCTGTCATTACGTTTCCAGAGTTCAGTGTGCATTTGGTACAGCGGTTTAATCACCCAAGCTCTGGCACGTGGTCCGTGGTCCTCGACAACGACATCGTCAGGCTTTTTCAGAAGTCGAGTTATATCTGGTTGGACGCTCCGACACGACGAGCGCTGCCGGAGGGGCTTGCGACATGGCTTTATGGATACGTTCGAAGCCAGAGCCGACTCATCCCCACTTCGGTAGCCTCGTTACGTGAAATGTGCGGTTCTGAAGCAAAGAGCGATGAGACGTTCCAGCGACGCTTGTACACGGCACTTAACGCACTGGCTCTGCAAGAAATCGTGGATACCGGGTGGTCTATCCGTGCTGGAAATGTCTACTGGCGCAAGCCGCGGAAGGCACTAGCGTTGAGGTGACGACTGAAACCGCCCCAGCGCTCCCCAACAGCAGCCGGGGCATTCTGCTTGAAGTTGCCGACTTGGTGACGTGCTTTGAGTCAGTCCACGGAGTGCGCGTCACCCTTGGCTGCTTACCCTCATACCCTGAAACGGAGAGGTGCGTAATGCCTGTGGCTATCCGCTGAGTACCCTGTTCTGGGCGTCTCCCCTTTCAAGAAATTGGCCCGAAAAATTATCCGAACGAGGGGCGTCAGCATTCACGTTCTCCGTGACTGCGTTGCCTGCGATTGCCGAGTTCCGGTGTGCTTTGAGTCGGAAACTGTGACGACCTTGCACCTAGTTGCCGACTTGGCCATGAGTCATGGGTCAATATTCA
>CALMCP010000051.1 GCA_937863095.1 uncultured Candidatus Saccharibacteria bacterium
ACCACCAAATCAGCATCGACAATTGCCGCATGCGCTTCTGGATTAATCACAGCGATAGGCTCCAAATCCAACCACGGACGTTCGCCGCGTGGTACTTTGAGCCCTTCAGTTTCATGCTGACCATACATCGTTGTGCCATCTTGCAGGCGAATCACCAACTTCGTGTCATCAAGCGTGATTGGCTCGACTCGCCCCTTCACACTGAGCACTTCACTGGCCGTTTCAACCGCCTCGGCAAAACTCCCTGTCATACGTTCTAGGGCCGCCATAAACAAATTGCCAAATGCGTGACCCTTCAAACTTCCTTCGTCAAACCGATAGCTAAACAGCTCACGCACTTTTGGCGTAGTGCTCAGCGCCACCAGACACTGTCGCACATCTCCCGCCGGCAATACACCCAGCTCATCGCGCAGCACTCCAGTTGAGCCGCCATCGTCCACCATATTTACCAGCGCCGTGATGTTATGCGTGTAGTTCTTCAGCTCGGAGAGGAGCGTGAAGCTCCCGGTTCCACCACCGATAACGACAATTTTTACGCCGATTGATTCCATGAGAGCCTATTCGAGCGGAATGTTAAATACTGTACCGCCGCCCATGTAGGTGGGCAGTTTGCCATCCCACTTGTCGATTGCTTGTTTCTTGAGGTAATTATCGCTCAGCGTCTCAGACTGGACGCGCTGAGCTTCGGCATCGGTCTTTGCTGCATCGAGATTGAACTTGGCGCGCTCCGCATTTTGCTGTGCCACCTGCTTGTCTTCGATGGCTTTCGCGAAGGAATCCGAGAACTTAAAATTGGTGATACTCAGGTCATCAACGACGATACCGTACTTCTCCAGCCGCTCTTTCAGCTGCGTAAATACGTCGTTTTTCAGCGATGCTCGCTCGGTAATCAGCTCACCAGCATTGTACTTGGCGGCTGCTGACTTGAATACTTCTTGCAGTGCTGGTGAAATCAGCTTGTCTTTGTAAAACACGCCGACTGTCTGGTGTATCTTGCTGACGTCACCGCGGTTCAAGTGAAAGTTCAGCACCACTTCAGCAGTCACATCTTGCAAATCCTTCGTTGCCGCGGCAGTTGCCGCCGTCTCCTTTTGTACTTTCACATCATACACTGCGACCGACTCTACGCCAAACGGCAATTTCATCGCAATTCCCTCACCCAACTCACGTCCCGTCACGCGGCCATAGTTCGTCACGACGCCAACTTGGCCGGTGCCGATAGTTGTTACGGCAGTGAACAGACCGACAAGAGCCAGTACTGTTACGACTGAGATGGGTATGAGGTGTTTCTTTAGCTTGTTCATCTGTTATCTCCTTATTTAATTGCTACCAAATCAATATCAAACACTAAGTCGCTGTTCGCAGGGATGTTCTTCGCTGGACTCGATGCGCCATAGGCCATCTCGGCCGGGATGATGAGCCGTCGCGTCCCACCGACCTTCATGCCGGGTACGCCGACAGTCCAGCCCTTGATGACTTGGTCGAGGCCAAATGTTAGCGCCTCGCCAAAGTCATGGCTGCTCTGAAAGATGATGCCGTTTTTGACCAGCGCTCCGGTGTAGTGCGCGGTTATCTTCGCCCCCGGCTGCACCTCTTCGCCCGTTCCTACCTCTACGTCAATAATCTCCAACTCTGTCACTGGCTCTGCCGGTGGTGTAAAGTTTACTAGTTTTGTTCCTTCGTAGGCCATCGTCACTCCTCTTCGCTCACACAATATCTGTCTTCATTGTACCAAATTTGGCAGGCTGATGATAATTATGCTACACTACCTCTCATGAAAATAGCCATCCAAGGTGAAGCAGGGTCGTTTCATGACGCAGCGACGCGGCAGTTTTTCGCTCATACACCGTACTCCGTTCTTCCTCGAGGGACATTTCGCGCGGTTTTTGACAGTCTTGCGAACGGCACAGCAGACACGGGAGTTGTGGCGGTTGAAAATTCACTCTATGGCTCGATTCACGAGACGTACGACCAACTCATTCGTCACAATTTTGCGATTCACGGTGAGGTACAGCTCCACGTTCATCAGCATCTCATCGCCCTTCCTGACGTCACGCTTGCAGATATCACAGAAGTAGTGTCACATCCGGCGGCCCTCGACCAATGTCGAGAATTTCTCGAAAAAACACTGCCGCATGTCAGCGTTCGCGAGCACAGCGACACCGCCGGAGCGGTCGCCGACATTGCCTTGGCACAGCAACGCCACGAAGCTGCCATCGCCTCTGCTCACGCCGCTACGCTACACGACATGCACATCCTCGCCGAAAATATCGAAGACGAGCCGGACAACATCACTCGATTTATCGTCATCAGCCGCCAACCCGCAGAAATTGCACACGCCAACAAAGCATCGCTCATCCTGACAACCGACCACCAGCCCGGCGCGCTCCATAGAGCCCTCGGCGTGTTCGACCAAAACCATGCAAACCTCACCAAGCTCGAGTCCCGCCCCGTCCGCGGTCAACCGTTTCGCTATCAATTCATCATCGATGTCCTAGCAAACCAAGCGACGCTCATCACCATCATCCACGAACTTGAGCAACTCGGACATTCAGTGACGCTGCTCGGACACTATCGCTCCGCCCCTGTAACGCTAGATATAGCGTAGGTACACCATATGTAGCGTGTTACAGCTCTTCGATTTTTACGCGCGTCTGCTCTGTCGTGTCGCGGTCACGAACTGTCACCGTATCATCTTCTAGTGTTGTAAAATCAACAACAACACATGCCGGCGTGCCGATTTCGTCCTGGCGGCGATAGCGTTTGCCGATGTTGCCGTTGTCGTCCCACTCACACGGATATTTCTTCGACAGTTCAGCAAATACTTCACGGGCTTTTGCGACCAGCTCCGGCTTATTCTTGAGTAGTGGAAATACTGCATATTTCACCGGTGCAAGCTCCGGGCTTAGCTTCAGCACCGTTCGTGTATCACCATTCTCTGTCGTCTCTTCGTGATACGCGTCAGACAGCACCATCAAAAACGCCCTACCAAGACCCATCGACGTTTCCAGGATCCACGGGATGTACTTTTCGCGTGTATACGGGTCGGTGTATTCTAGATTAGCGCCAGAGAACTTCATGTGCTGAGATAGGTCATAGTCACTTCGATCGTGGATGCCCTCGACCTCGTCAAAGCCATAGCTCGGAAAATCATACTCAATATCCCACGCATCTTTCGCATAAAACACCAGATTTTCGTGCTGACTCCAGCGCAACTTCTCGGGGTTAATACCGAGGTCATCAGTATACCACACAAACCGGTCCGCCTTGATGCGCTCATATGCCTCCTTGTTTTCGTTTGGCCGCACAAAAAACTGTGTATCAGCCTGTTCAAACTCGCGAGTACGGAACAAGAAGTTGCGCGGACTGATTTCGTTGCGAAACGCCTTGCCAATCTGCGCGATACCAAATGGAATCTTCATGCGCGTACTATCAACAACATTTTTGAAGTTCAGGTAAATCCCTTGGCACGCTTCACCCGGCAAGTACACTGGTCGCTCATCGCGCCCAGTGAAGTCACCGAGATTTGATTTGACAAGCAAATTAAACGCTTTGACTTCTGAAAAATCTTTTTCACCACACACTGGACATTTGATTTCGCTTCGATGCGCATCAAACAGCGCGTTGAGCTCTGCCTCGCTCATCTTCTCATCTGCCACCACACCAATAGCCCCGAGTTCCTTATCGACACGGATACGCGCATTACACTTTTTACACTCTGCCAGCGGGTCAGAAAAGCCGCCAACATGCCCACTCGCCTCCCAAACCTTTGGATTCTTAAACATCGCGCTGTCGAGACCCACATAGTCTTCCTTCAACTGAACATTCCGTCGCCACCATGACTTCTTGATATTATTGAGCAGCTCAACCCCATACGGTCCGAAATCATACAGCCCCGCCTCACCACCATATATCTCGCTCCCGGGGTAAATAAACCCTCGCCGTTTGCACAGTGCAACAATATCATCCATCTTGACTTCCGACATAGCGTAGCTCCTCTCAACTCTGTAAATCTGGACTTATTGTACCACGAAGTACTCTTCTCTGCCTAATCGCTTGCATCTACTTATGCTTGGGTGTATGATGGCAGTAAGGAGAACTAATAAACACCAACATGGAAGATATTAGAAACAACTCAGACCCCTATGCTACTGAT
>CALMCP010000052.1 GCA_937863095.1 uncultured Candidatus Saccharibacteria bacterium
GCATTCACCCGGTTTCCGGACGCGCCTCCGCAAGCTCGCTGCCGCCGCAGAAAAAGGAATGTCGCTACTGGCCGCAAGCCTACGCACGAGTGCAGGGATTCCCCGGTCTGCCCAGTACGCCTTTAAAGAACGTCTCGCTGACAAACAATTCGACACCTACCGCACAAAATCTCATGTCATAGAAGATGAAACTGATGAACAATATGACAGCTTAATAAACCAGCAAAAACTTCAAAGCCTCCATCAGCTAGAACAACAGCGGCTGGCCGCTCATGATGCGCGTGCAGCGCATACAGAAGCCCGCAGAAATCGCAAAGAGCGAGCGGCAGAAGCAAAATCACAACGTACAGAAGCCGGCGACCACACCGTCGCGGCAAACGCCGCCGCTGCCGCTGCGCGCAAGAACTTGCGTCACATCTTAAAAGACGAGGGTATCTATAAACGGAGCGAACGCGAACGAATCCTTGGAGCCATCCCAGAAGAAGTACAGCTAGACTTTGGCAGACATGCAATTCTGACTGCTGCCGCAGAAAAAAACAAGAATAGCTCAAAACAATTGCTAGACACGGCGCAGGAGCGGCAACGTGGCACCCGGGATACGATAAAAGCACAATCAGCAGAAATAAAAACGACACAAGAAACAATTGTCGCATGTCAGGACGAACTTGAGACAATAGAGGATGTTTCTCTGCCCGGCATACGTGAGCATATCGAAGCAACCTACGCCAAGCGTGATGACCTAAGGGCCACAAACCCGCATGACGTAGCAGGTTATGAGCGTTATCAGCAAACCATCTTTGCACTGCAAGAACGAGAAATAGCTTTAACCAAGCGTGTCGCAAAACTTCATAAGGAAATCAGCAAGCAAAAAACCCGCCTGAGTGAGTTAACGACTGCATCAGCAGCCGCACTACGCCGCTTTAAGGACCACTCCCGCCATGTCTACCGCCAACGTGAGCAGTATAAAACTGCCGCCGCAAACGCCACAGAACGACAGCTCTCCAAAGAAGCCTCGTTGCATACGATTTTTAACCCCGTGTCCGTAGATACAGACCAGACCGGAGACCCGCATGCAGCTGCTTAACAAGGACTTTCTACACGCTCTTGATATCCATCTTTCAGAGGAAGAACACGCCTTGCTGTCAGCTTATTACGAAGACACTCTAGCTAAGCGCGTTATTGATGAAGTTGTGCGTGAACTGTCACCCGCTCAAGTTCATCGACTATCACTCTTGCACGGCAGACCAGACAG
>CALMCP010000053.1 GCA_937863095.1 uncultured Candidatus Saccharibacteria bacterium
ACTCATTGCAGTATTCATCGTGTCGCTATTACTGACATATGTATTGCGGCGTTACGCGCTGGCTAATAGCCTGCTCGATATTCCAAATCTGCGTAGCTCACATACTCTGCCTACGCCGAGAGGCGGGGGCGTGGCTATAGTCGTTTCTTTTCTGCTTGCGTTACCTGCGTTGTATTACCTCGACTTGATAGACCTGTCGACACTTATCGGTATGTCGGGGGCGGGGGCGTTGGTTGCTGCTTTAGGTTTTGCTGATGACCATGGCCACATTGCTGCAAGATGGCGATTGTTGGGACACTTCGTCGCTGCGGGTTGGGCATTGCTCTGGCTAGGTGGTGGGTTGCAGCTGTCTTTTTTCGGTGTCCTGTTTGATTTGAAATGGTTCGCCACACTGCTTTTCGCAGTCTTTCTGGTTTGGATGCTAAATCTCTACAACTTCATGGATGGAATCGATGGGCTGGCAAGTGTTGAGGCCATTTCCGTTTGCGTCTCAGGGTGTCTGGTCTATTGGCTGAGCGGGTATCAGGAGTTGTCTTGGCCGGTTTGGCTGCTGGCCAGCGCAGTCATGGGTTTTCTCTGCTGGAATTTCCCCCCTGCGCGTATTTTCATGGGAGATGCCGGGAGTGGTTTTCTAGGGCTGATTGTCGGTTTGCTGACCATTATCGCCACTGCTAAAGCGCCCGAGTTACTTTGGTGCTGGTTGATTCTATTGGGCGTATTCATTGTCGATGCAACCTGGACTTTGATGCGTCGCCTGCTGCGCGGCGATAAAATTTATGAAGCTCATCGCAGTCACGCTTATCAATATGCTTCGCGCCAGTACAGGAGTCATAAAGCAGTTGTTTATGCGGTCCTGGTGATAAATTTATTATGGCTTGCTCCGCTTGCTGTTGCTGTTGGAGTAGGTTTGATTCCAGGTTTTGCAGCATTGATTGTTGCCTACATTCCTTTGTTACTTATCGCATACAAATACCGAGCTGGAATGTTGGAGTCGGCGCAGTAACGTTGTCTTTGTTGTAGACCGTTTTTCCAAGACTTCCCCACGAGCGTTTGAAAAAAACGTACATGCTTCGCTCGCCAAAAATCCTTATCGTGATGTGGCGTGTCTCGCTGGCAAGAGACCGCTTTTCAGCCGGAATCCTGAGCGTGTACTGCCGGGCTCATATCAGGATTGCGGTGCAGGCTTCTTCCGGTGATGAAATTCTTTTTTTCAGGCTACAGTGATAGGGTGTCTTGGAGAAAAGGGAGAATGGAAAGCGAGGGCATGCAGGTTGCAGATTTAAGGAAATAGGAGGCTGCTGCTGTATCTATGCCTTTCGATTGTTTGTTGATGACCCTGCCAAGGGTCTGGCTCGAAGGAATAGTTTCATGCGTATACCCAGAGAGTTTGCACGAGATAGAAAGGTGTTGTTGAGTTTGATAGTCAATGACCTTCGTGCAAGATATCTAACTAACTATCTAGGAGTTATTTGGGTTTTTATCCAGCCTGTCGCAACTACTATCATTTTATGGTTTGTGTTTCAGTTCGGATTCAAGGCAACCCCTCATAATGATTTTCCATTTGTCTTGTGGTTGGTTTGTGGTTTGGTGCCTTGGTTTTTTATCGTTGAGTCATTGAATTCCGGATGTTCATCGGTTAGAGAAAACAGCTTTTTGGTAAAAAAAATTGTATTTAGGGTTTCATTGCTTCCGCTGGTGAAGCTTGGTTCTGCGTTGGTGGTTCATATCTTCTTTGTCATCATATTAATTACTTTGTTCATGGTGTATGGCTATTCGCCGACACTATTTTGGCTGCAAGTCGTCTATTATGTCATCTGTCTGTCGGCGTTGTTGTTGGCTATGGCTTGGATTACCAGTTCGGTTGTTATCTTTTTTCCAGACTTGAGTCAGTTGGTTTCCATGGCGGTACAATTTGGATTTTGGTTAACCCCTATTTTTTGGGATATCAATGCCATTCACAATAAGGCAGTAGATTATCTACGATTTAACCCGTTTGCTTATATTGTCGAGGGGTTCCGAGACTCACTCATTCGAGGAGTCTGGTTCTGGGAACGATGGGAGCAGACGGTTGCATTCTGGGTTATTTTAACGGTTCTGATGTTGGTCGGGTTGCGGACGTTCAAAAAATTAAGACCCCACTTTGCGGACGTTTTGTAATGATTGAAATAGTTGATGACGCCATTGTTGTTAACAATATCTGTAAGAGTTATCGACTTTACGATAAGCCGGTTGATAGATTGATTGAGGCATTATCTTTATTCGGAAAGTGTCGGCATCATGAGTTTCATGCTCTGTCGGATGTATCCTTCTCGGTGAAGAAGGGAGAAACTGTTGGCATATTAGGAAAGAATGGAGCCGGCAAGAGTACATTACTCAAGATTTTGACCGGCGTCCTCACACCAACAAGTGGTAGTATCAAAGTTTCCGGTCGAATAGCCTCTCTACTGGAGTTAGGCGCTGGGTTCAACCCGGATTATACCGGAATGGAGAACATCTTCTTTCAGGGACTATTAATGGGCTACAGCCACGCAGAAATGCAATTGCGTGTTTCTGCGATTACTGAATTTGCGGATATTGGCGAATTTATCAATCAGCCGGTACGTATGTACAGTAGTGGTATGTTCGCGCGTTTAGCTTTTTCTGTCGCAATAAACGTTGAACCTGATGTGTTAATTGTTGATGAAGCACTGAGTGTAGGGGATGCGGGCTTCCAGCTTAAGTGTATGCTTAGAATGAAGCATATGCAGGAACGTGGTACGACAATACTTTTTGTTTCTCATGATACTCAGTCTGTTATTAGATTTTGCCAAGCGGTAATTGTGATGCAAGCGGGTCGTATTGTCGAATATAGTGCTGACGTTTTGACAGCTACAAAAAATTATGAAAAAAAAATTCGCAACGTGGGCCAAACCCCAATGAAGGTTGCTGAAGAGTTACATATTGATGTTTCTTACGGAAACGAATTGGGTGATATTTCCGAGGTTCGGTTTGGTTCCGGGAAAGCAAAAATCAATGCTGTTGAGTTTCTCGACGCCATGGGCGTTCAAACGAATCATTTTGAGCCAATGGACCAAGTAACGATGAATTGCTATATCCAGTCCAGGACTGAGATTGGTAATGTCGTGATTGGTTATTCATTACGCAACGCTAAAGGCGTCGATGTAGCAGGTGATAATACCCTGCTGGCTGGTGGTGAGATCAGTTTCGAGCAAGGCGCATATA
>CALMCP010000054.1 GCA_937863095.1 uncultured Candidatus Saccharibacteria bacterium
CGGGCCTGGCCCGGCGCAGAGAGGAGTGTGGGATAATGGGGGTATGGTGATTGAGCGGATTGATGAGAGAGTGGTTGGAGCGGGGGCGCAGAGTGGTTCGGCGCCGGGTGCGACTGGTTCTAGCGGGCTTGGTGGCTCGGACGCTGATGATGAGCAGGTGATTGAGATAACGCTGCGGCCGCAACGATTTGATGACTATGTCGGGCAGGAGCGGTTGAAGCGGAATTTGAAGCTTGCTATTGATGCGGCGAAGAAGCGTGATGAGCCGATGGACCATGTGCTACTGTACGGTCCACCGGGACTTGGCAAGACGACCATGGCGAGTGTTATCGCCAACGAGATGGGCGCGGGCTTTCGGGTAACCAGCGGGCCGGCTATCGAACGAGCCGGTGACCTCGCGAGCATTTTGACCAATCTCCAAGACGGGGACATCTTATTTATCGACGAGATTCATCGCCTGAGCCGTGCAGTGGAAGAGGTGCTTTATAGCGCTATGGAAGATTTTAAGCTCGACATCGTCATCGGCAAAGGGCCGGCGGCGCGGTCAATTCGCCTTGACCTGCCGAAGTTTACTATCATCGGCGCGACAACTCGGACGGGCAGCCTAGCGGCCCCGCTGCGCGACCGGTTTGGGCATATCTACCGGCTGGAATTTTACACGCCGGAAGAAATCACGCGCATCATCGAGCGGGCATCGCAGATATTGCAGTCGGAGATTCACCCGTCGTCGGCACGGATGCTCTCGACGCGGGCGCGATTGACGCCGCGCATCGCTAACCGCTTGCTCAAACGAGTGCGTGATTTTGCCGATGTCAACGGCGACGGTATCATCGACGACATGGCGACCAAAAAGGCGCTGGCGATGCTGGAGATTGACGAGCTCGGACTTGACCCGGCAGACAGAAATCTCCTCACGAGCATCATCGAAAATTATGGCGACAACCCTGTTGGTCTGACGACTTTGGCGGCGCTGACGGGTGACGAAGTAACAACTATCGAGGACTTTTACGAGCCGTATCTGCTGCAAATCGGCTTTATCGAGAAAACGCCGCGCGGTCGGCGAGTGACGCCAAAAGCCAAGCAACACCTACAAAAAAATCAGTAATCATGGTATAGTGCAGGTATGAATCCCGAGGAAGTGGACCAATCATCGAAGCCAGCAGCCTACGACCCTGAAGGGCGGCCGTTGTATTATCATCCGCCGACTGCAGACGCGCCCGAGGTGACGCCCGAGGCAGAAAAAACAGCCCCAGCAAAGGTCCGCTCGCACATCACGACGCGCCCGGAGAAAATCGATGGGCATAATTTTAACCCACAAATCCGCTCGCAGTACGCCAACGAACCCGACACTATCCACGCGCATCGGCCGATTGAGCCAAAAAAGCTGGAGCTGAGCGAGGAGCTCATGGCGAGGTACCGCGCGTCGAAAGAGCGCTATCCATTTCTCAACCTGAGCGAAGGTGAGTTCGTTATCCTTGACATCAAGCGCCATCCCATCGGTATGTTGATGCCGATTTTCGTGACAGGTGCGTTACTGTTGGCGATATTTACCTTTGGCGCGTTGTATCCGACGATGTACGAACAAGCAGCTGGTGCTATCATGCCGTCGCCTGCGGCGATGTTTGGGATTATCATCCTCATTTCGGCGCTGGTCGTGCTCGGTGGTGCCGTGGCGCTGTGGGTGTATCTGCAAAATCAGTTCTTCATGACCAATGAAAGTGTTATCCAAGAGGTGCAGGAGAGCTTATTTATGCGCCGTGAGCAGACAGTGAGCCTGGGGAGTATCGAGGATGCGAGCTTTAAGCAAAACGGTATCCTGCAAACAGTGTTCGATTACGGGACAATTCGCCTTAGCACTGAGGGTCAGGAGACGACCTATGTGTTTCGCTACGTGGCTCATCCAAAGCGACAGATTGCCATCCTCAACAACGCGATTGAAGCCTTTAAAAATGGTCGACCGGTCGACCCGCACGATAACTAGTAACTAGCTAGCGATTGGTTTTGACGAAATCTTCTTCGTTTTCGAGAATAGCCCGAAGCGAGTAGGCGGCGCATTTGCCGTCTTTACAGTTTTTTGGCTCGTAGCGGTAGGCGGACTCACTGTCGCCAAGAGCGTGACCATCGGGGTCGGTGAGCAGGCTGGCGTCCATGGTCTTGAGCGTGTCTTTGTCGATTGATTCGGGGTAGAAATGATTGGCCGGGAAAAATGACTCCTCGAGACTGTAATAGATAGCGTTGATGGCGACTTTTTTCTGACTATTGATGTGTTCGGTGTTCATACGCTGGAGCTGAAAAAGGAGCACGACGCCAGCAGTAATCAGAAAAGCACTGACGAGAATGACTTCGATAACGGTGAAACCCTGTTTTCTCATGTAGACTATTGTAGCAAAATTTCGCCATAAAAGGTACAATATAGGTATAAGTCAAAGGGGGAATGTATGGCAAAGGCAGAAACTACCAGCAAGAAGGCTGTGGACGCGACGACTGAGAAAAAGGCAGATGAAGGCAAGTTAAAGGCACTAGGCCTGGCGATGGATCAAATCACCAAGCAGTTTGGCGATGGGTCGATTATGAAACTCGGTGATTTTCATCAAGCCGATGTTGAAGTCATTCCTTCGGGGTCGGTTAGTGTGGATATTGCGCTCGGTGGTGGCTATCCGAAAGGGCGCATTATCGAAATTTACGGTCCAGAGAGTTCAGGCAAGACGACGCTGACACTGCATGCTATCGCAGAAATCCAAAAGCAGGGTGGTACGGCGGCGTTTGTTGATGCGGAGCACGCACTTGACCCAAGCTATGCGAAGAAACTTGGTGTTGATACGGATAATTTGCTGGTGTCACAACCGGACAATGGTGAGCAGGCGCTGGAAATTACCGAGACGTTGGTGCGCTCGAACGCCGTTGACCTCATCGTGGTGGACTCGGTGGCGGCACTGACGCCACAGGCAGAAATTGACGGTGACATGGGTGATTCGCACATGGGTTTGCAGGCACGACTGATGAGCCAGGCGCTGCGTAAACTAACGGGAATCATCAACAAATCTAAAGCGACGGTGATTTTTATCAATCAAATCCGCATGAAAATTGGCGTGATGTTCGGCAATCCCGAAACGACCACTGGTGGTAATGCGCTGAAGTTTTATGCATCGCAGCGAATTGATATCCGACGAATCGGACAAATCAAAGTTGGCGAGGATATCCTCGGTAACCGTACGAAGATAAAAGTCGTCAAGAATAAGATTGCGCCACCGTTTCGGGTCGCTGAGTTTGACATTATGTACAACGAAGGCATCTCGTACCTCGGTGACATATTGGACCTCGCCGCGCAACATGGTGTTGTTGAAAAGTCTGGCGCGTTTTATAAGTATGGCGGTGAAACCATCGGCCAAGGCCGCGACAAGACTAAGGCATATTTGAAGGAAAATCCAAAAGTGCTGGCAGAGATTGACAAAAAGGTGCGCGACAAGGTAGCTGAAGCAGAGAAATAATAGGCTCATGTCGACGCTACGCCCGTTCAAGATAGCGGCTCTTGTAGCAGCTTCTATAGCTGTCGTCGTGTACGTGATTATAATAGTGATAGCTGTACTGAGGCTGCCGGTTTTTGAAGAGTATGAGATGTATTCGTGTAGTAATCACCCAATGATTGCATGCGATGCTATGAGGTCCAAGCCAGCCCCAATTCCTTTGGAGTATGCGTTGGGGTTAGGTCTTACACTAGTCCCCGAAGTATTCTGCCTATTGTTTGCGATATGGCTGGCGATATGGCTGTTAGTACTGCTGCCGATAAGTGGCATACGAAAAGTGATTCACTTTCTGCAAAGAGAGGGAATCTTGAGGAGTTGATGAGACGTGAAAATCACTGCCCTCTCTGTTCAGCAGCGCGACCCGAACCGAGTGAATATATCGGTTGACGGGAAGTATAAGTTCAGTCTGGACATCACGCAAGTCGTTTCACTTGGCGTGAAAGTCGGGCGAGAATATACCGACCAGGAGCTGGCGGAACTGGAGCAGGAAAGCCAGTTTGGTAAGTTGTATGGACGTGCGCTGGAGTATTGTCTGATGCGACCGCACAGCGCGCGGGAAGTGCGGGATTATTTGTGGCGCAAGACGCGGACGACGCGCTACAGGTCAAAGAAAACTGGCGAGATGAAGGAGCGGGCAGGGGTCAGCCAAGCGGTGGCGGACCGAGTGTTTGAGCGGCTGGTGGAGAAGGGCTACGTTGATGATGAAAAATTTGCTCGGTTCTGGGTAGAAAACCGCAACCAAACAAAAGGCGCAAGTCGGCGAAAACTCGAAGCAGAACTTTGTGCTAAAGGCCTGGCCTCAAGCATCATCGCAGAGGCGTTTGGCGAGACTGAGCGAACTGATGCGGATGAGCTGCAAAAAATTATCGCCAAAAAGCGGTCGAGGTACCCGGACGAGCAAAAATTGATGCAGTATCTGGCGCGGCAAGGATTTTCGTATGATGACATAAAGTCAGCGCTCAGCGGTGACTAGCGCTCGACGTCGATAGTTTCGGGGCTTGGCTGGGCTGAGCGGAAGGGATTTTCAAATGGCTGGCCAGTTGGTTCGACAACTGGTTTTTCATGGCGAATCTTTGGTGACTTCACAACAACGTAGTCGTCAGTTACTTTGGTGATTTGCGAACGATGGATGAGGAGCTCGGTGTCACCGAAACTTTGGATAAGTGGTCGCTTGACGCGCAGCTGTTGGATGAGGAAGTTGCCCGCCTCGAGTGTGTAGCCGACAACTTTGCCAACCGTCTTCTTTCGTTCGTCCACGACCTTGAGGCCGATGAGGTCGAACTGTAGCTCATAGATTTCTTTGACCTTAATGACGTCGCTGACGCCAATCAGCTCATCTGATGAATCGATAATCATGCCCATCGGGCCAATCTCACGGATGTCGTCGATTCTCAGCAGGGTCGGGTCATAGTCGAGCGTCAGCCCCTCGAGCTCGTATGCGACGACCGACAGTGTGTGTGGGTTGATAATCGGTCGAGCAGTTCGAGCAAGCTCTGAGCCGGTTTGAAGGCTCATGACAGGGGTGTTGATGAAACGTTCCGATGGGAAAAGCATAACTAGTTTAATTATATCCTATTTTCAAACCTATTCAACCGTCAACCCCCATCACTCCCAACCATTCTTCCTCAGCCAAACGCATGTGTCACCCAATCGGTGCCACCGGAGAATATTGTCTGAGAAAGAAGGTTGGTCGGCTGGGGCGTAGGGGTGCGGACTACTCAACGAGCGGATTGATGCGACCGGATGGTAGAGTGAAGGTGTCATTGCTAGAGCTGGAAGTGTTGAAATTGTTGATTCGCTCTATCGTCTCTTTGTCAAACGAGGTTGCGGCAGATGCGTCGCTGGAGTCAGGGGTGCTGGACTTTGCGATAAGGCCATTGAGCAGAAAAACCGCTACTGCAACGCCGATAACGATGGTGAGTGTATAGATGATGATATGAAATCGTTTGAAAAAAGACGCGATAGCTTTTGGTAATTGGTCAAGCGAGAGGGAGTTTTTCATCGGAGAAACACCTCGATATTAAATGCCTGGGCCGTAACAGTGTCGGAGCTGTCGCCACGTGCGATAGACACTTGTGTGATTTGCATGCGGGTGAGGTTTTCCTCGATGAGGTGGATGAAATGGAGGAGGTTAGCATAGGGGATATTTGGAGCGAGCGCAACTGACACTGTGGTATTTTTGACGCCACCATTTGCTGTCGGCTTGTTGGCGCCGCTGCTAGCGGGTGGAGTGGCGGCACTTGCTGTATCGGCACTGCTAGCACCCTGAAATGTGATCGATGTTACGGGGATGCTCGCGCGACGAGCGTACTCAGATATGTCACGGATGACCTGTTCTTGATAGCGGTAGCTTTGTGACTCGGCAACAATCTGCTGCGCCTTCTGGACGGTGTCGCCATAGGCGGCGAGTTCTTGTTTAGTGCGAAGCAGTGCTTGGACGCTAGCATCAGAGGAGTTGGCGGTTGTCTGTGCGGCGGCTGCTTCATCCGAGACTTTCTGGAGGTATAGGTAGGCAAAGTAAAACCCTGTTGCCATGGTGGCGATAATCAATACGAGAGCGACCGACAGCACGAGACGCATCTTGGTTGCGGTAAGTGTCGGGCTGGCTAATCGTACGCGACTCATTATCGTATCGCCTCTGGGTTCATCACGGTGCTAATCGCTATCGTCACACCACCGCCTTCGGCGCTTGCTGTGACGGATTGCAGATGGACGTCTTGAAACAGTGGTGATCCTTCAAGGAGCTTCTTGTAGCGGATAGCGTCATCATAGGTATCTCCATGTAGTTGCAGGGTGAGCGGTTGGCTGAAATTTTGAGAGTCTAGATTAAGCGTGTCGAGCGAGATACCTGCTGGGAGATTTTGGGCAATAGCGATAGCTATTTTTGAGTATTTTACCTCTTTGTCGAGGATGCTTTTGGCAGTGCTGAGGTTGTTTTTGAACTCTTGGGCTTGAGTTTGGATATCGGCATATTCGGCGCTCTTGGCTTGACTATCGCGGATGGTGGCTTCCGCGGTGTTTTTTGAGCCGATGATAACGAGGTATGACCCTCCGGCAAGTAGCACGAGTGGCACGGCGAGAAGGAGGCTGGCGACGCAGTAACGAAAGAGGAGCGAGTTTGACAAACCAGCACGTATCTGTCGTTTTTCCTCGGGCGGCAGGAGATTGATCATTTGACTGCCTCCTTAGGGTCAACAAGGGCGAGCCCGGCAGCCGTTGCGAGACGAGCACGCAAGTGTTTGGCTGGCTGGGCAATATTCGCAAAATCGAGCGCCTGCCACGGGCTGGCAACGCGGGCTGGCATGACGAGCTCATTGGTGAAGAACTCACCCAGCCCCGGTACATTGCTGCCGCTGCCGACGATGAG
>CALMCP010000055.1 GCA_937863095.1 uncultured Candidatus Saccharibacteria bacterium
TAGGAACATACTGCTCCGTGCGGGGGCTTGTACTTATCATACTATCAAACGAGCGTGCTTATGTCAATAGTTTGTCGTTTTCGATTTACAAACAGTAGCCTCTTCATCCTTTTGGTTAGGCTAAATTGTTTAATGAGTTCTTTCTGGATTGATTTGTCTGGCAACCTACCCATCCGCTGTGAATCAAAAATGATATTTTCTGATTGACGGTAAGCTTTCTTAAGATTGCGCTCTACGGCGGATAGCCTACCCATTTTCGGTGACTTCATCTCCCATTTCACACCATTCATCAGGATATCTGGCGATTTAGCATCATGTGCGTTCTCGGCAGGCAAGAATTGTACAATGTAGCCGGCTTTGGCAAGCGCCTTTGCCGTCCTTTCTTCGTGCCCCCAAGCATCAACATCGGCAGGTATGCGGACTTCACCTTTTTGTTTTCTAGTCATAACTTATGCTATTTTAACACTCTTGGTGGCGCTACGCTATATTGCCAGGTTACCCGACCAGGTCCTAGTGATAACGACAGGGCAAACATGTGCTATACTGTACCCATGACCAAGCATAAGCATCTAGGATTTACCATCGTCGAGCTCATGGTTGTTATTGTCGTCATCGCGATGCTCGTCACCATCACGACCATCGCATATCGAACAACGCAGGCAGACTCACGAGATAAAAAACGCCAAGCGGACGTGATGATGCTGAAAGCTGCCATCGAAGAGTACTACGCAGACAACGGATCCTACCCGAAATTTACCACATGCACATCCTGGGGTGGGACAGAATGCTGGATTGGAGAGGCATGGCAACTCCTCAAAGATAATGGATATTTGGATAAGATCCCCATGCCTGCTCTCAAGGTTACTCACTCGGGAGTTGCAGCTTCCAATAAGAACCAAGCACCTGATGGCAATTCTTTTTATGGATATGTCAGCTCCGCCGCAGATTCTTCTGGTAAAAACTATGCCATTTTCGTACCTTTGGAGTCGGGTGATTGTAAGACAGGGAAGAATGTACCTAGCGGATGGTGGAATTCTGTCAAGAGCTGTGACTTCTAGTCTCAATCTGATATCATAGCGTAGATGTACCTCAAACTCGAAAAAATCATCAACGGCGGCCAAGCCCTCGGCACACTCGACGATGGTCGAAAAGCGCTGGTGTGGAACGGCCTTCCCGGCGAAGAGGTCGAGTTTGAAGTTACTAAGAAAAAGTCCAAGTTTGTCGAAGGGATAGTCACACACGTTATCGGCTCAGGTGTTGAACGAATCACACCCAACGAACCAGACAGCTATCTCTCAACTAGCCCATGGCAGATGATGACTTTTGAAGCCGAGCAACACTACAAATCTCAACTCATCCGCGAGTCGCTCGAGCTCCACCATGTTGATTGGACTGAGCTCATCGACGTCTATTCTGATGGAGTAGAGTACGGCTACCGCAACAAGCTCGAGTTTAGCTGGTTCGGTGACACCGACGCTATATCTGGTGTCGACACGCTAGATATAGCGTTTTTCCGTCGTGGCTCAAAAGGCAAAATCACCGTCGAGGGCAGTGAACTAGCTCACCCGAACATCAATACGCTCGCCCGAGAAATCCGCAACCTCCTCCGCACCAAACCCATCACCGCCCGCAATCTCAAAACTCTGCTCATCCGCTGCGACCAAAAAGGGAACTGCGTCTGGCAACTCTACATCAAGGACAAAATAGACCAGCTCATCACCGACGACGAAGCCACCGCATTCCCGGCTCAAGGTGGCGAAATCATCTACTCCACCCACAAAAGCCCAGCGAGCGTCATCACCGAACGCCTCGCCAGCTTTGGCGACATCGTTCTCACCGACACCATCCTCGACACGCCGTTTCGCTACGCCACCGAAGGATTCTTTCAAGTCAACATCCCAGTGTATGAACAGGCGCTACGCGATATGCGCCAATGGATTGGTCATGACACGGTGCTCGACCTCTACTCTGGCGTCGGCACCATCGGCCTGACTATCGGCGGCGACAACGTCACGCTTGTTGAGCTCAATGAGCATGCCGTGCGCGAAATGCGCCAAAACATCACCACTCTCGACAAAGATGCCACCGCTATCCTCGCCGCTTCCGAGCAGGCGCTCGATTACATCACTCCTGACAAAACTATCATTGTCGACCCACCACGCGCCGGCCTCCACGCCGACGTCGTCGCCAAACTCCTCGAAACCACACCACCGCGCATCATCTACCTCAGCTGCAACCCCGTCACCCAAGCTCGCGATGTCGCCTCACTCCTCGAAACATACACCATCACTCATCTGAAAGGCTATAACTTCTTCCCGCGTACCCCGCACATCGAAAGTCTCATCGTACTTGACAAGATACGATAAGTTTGCTATAATAGATACACATTGTGACTAATCGCTCTACCGCTTCGGCAGATGATCGCGCTTCGCCCGCGTATCAAGCCGTTTTCGGGCTCGTTTCGCTAAGTCCCATTGGCCCATGGCTGCCAGCGCGATAACGCCCACTGCTGGCCACAGTATCCAGACCTGCGGTAACGAAAAGTCGAAAAAATCACGCAGGAAACCAAGACTAAAGCTCGTTAGTGCCACAAACAGTACCGCCACCAGATACAGCAGCCGCGCCTTCTTCGCCGTCTTATTGAACGTCACGCCAAGCATGCGCGCCGTCAAAAACACCATATACACTCCAAAAAATGTCGCCGTCAACACCGTCATCGTCGCCACCTGGACCGTCCGCTCCGGATACACCAGCGAAAGTATCCAGTAAGTAAACGTCACCGTCAACCCAGTGATGACCGCGATGGGCGCCACTGCTTGTAGCGTGTCCTGCCAGAAATTGCGTGGATTTGCCCGGTGCGGCGACATCGGCGGAAATATCGTCCACATCAGCGTTGGTAAACTCACCAAAAAGATATTCATAAAGGTGATGTGCCGCGGCATAAACGGATAGGTCATGCCGAGAAGCAACGTGCCGAGAAGCAGAACGACACCGTAGATAATCTTGTGAAAAAATAACGTCGCGATGATTTCTATCGCTTGGATAACGCGGCTCCCGAGCTTCATGCCCATCGGTAGAGCGGTGAACGAATTGTTAAGCAGCACCACATCGGCCACTCGCCGGGACACCGTCGCACCAGCATACATCGCCACGCCCAAGTCGGCCTTTTTGAGCGCCAGCGCGTCGTTCACGCCATCGCCGACCATCCCAGTGAACAAGCCTTTTTCTTGGAAATATTCAATCAGCTGCTCTTTCTGCTCAGGCAACACCCGAGCAAATATCGTATGCTCGTCAAGCGCCTTTTTAAACTCTGAAGTGCTCAAATCCGCCAACTCCTTGCCCGTAATCACTCGTTCCGCACCCAAAATCCCTGCTTGCCGAGCGATGTACGCCACCGTCTGCGGGTTATCGCCACTTATCACCCGGATGCTCACGCCTTTGTTCTGCAAAAACTCCACAGTGTTCTTCACGCCATCACGCAAAGGGTTGTCCAGCACCACCGCCCCCAAAAGTGCACCGCTCGCCACACGCTTCAGCGGAGTTTCCGCGTCCTTTGACTCAACCACTAACAGCACCCGACGACCCGACGACGTCCACTCATCTATCTGCCGCTGGACATTTTTAGTGATTGACGTCAATTCACCGACATACTCGGGCGCTCCCAAAAAATACGTCTTCACCGACGTACCCAGCGCCACTCGCACACCGCTCATCTTGCGCGCCGACGAAAAGGGCAATACGTCCTGCACTGTATATTCTGTCCCACGCAACTGTGCCGCCAGCGCCTGTCCCGTTGCATTGCCACCGCTGGCTTCTTTCGCCACTATGCCAGCCACCTGCGTCACTTCCTCTTCAGTCAGTGCACCAAACGACGCCGCTCTATCAAACACTATCTCGTCCGACGTCAGTGTACCGGTTTTGTCAACACACAGTAGGTTTAGGAGCGCCATCGCTTCAATTGCCGCCAGTTTTTGTGGCAGTACCTTTGCCTGAGCAAGCTTCAGACTACCAAACGCCAGGAGCAGGGAACTCGCGAGCAGCAGCCCCTCGGGTACGATGGTCACTGCCGCCGAAACGATAGTCTGCAATATCTTCACCGGCTCGTGCCCGAGCAGAAGATACACCACCGCGATAATCACCGCCAGACCGATAGCCCCAAATGTCAGCACGCTGACGATACGCTGAATGCTTCGCTGCAACGGCGTCATGTCTGGTTCATACCGCTTCAGCGTCTGGCCCATCGCCCCCGCCTTCGTTTCAGCACCAACACTGACAACTGTCGCCCGAGCAGACCCAGCCGTTACCACCGTTGCCGCGTAGACCATGCCCCTCTGCGATTTTTCAACCGCCAGCGATTCACCCGTCAACATACTTTCGTCCACTTCCAGACCACGAACTTTTGTCAATTTTGCGTCAGCCGGCACTTCATCACCTGTCAGCAGCTCAATCGTGTCACCAATCGCCAGCTCATCATATGCTACCTCTGCCACCACATCGCCCTCAATCTTCCGAGCCTTTGGCGCGCTCATCAGCTCTAGTTTTTTGAGCGCACGCTTGGCGCGAAGCTCCTGGACGATACCAATGAGCGAGTTAACAACGATAACTACCGAGATGAACCACGCATCGCGATACTCATGGACATATATCAGCGCTCCGGCCAAAAGCGCGATGGCGATGACAATTGGTGAGAGGAGATTTCGTTTGAAGATTTCGAGATAGTCGCGCATCTGCTAGCTCGTCCGAATCCTACGGTACGCAAACTTTGCGCCGACTCGCCAACCGTTACGTGCATCAGCGTCGAACTGGTATATCTCGCCGTGCTTCACTTCTGCCACCATCACCAGAGCAGGGTTGTAGGGCGCAAGTGTCTTATAAAATATAATGTCTTCATCCGTGATGACCTTGCGGCCAGGAAACACCTCGCTGAACTTTGCGCGTCCAACTTCGTCAAAGTAGTGCGGCTGGCCTTTTGGTGGCACATATAGCTCGGCCTTTAGTCCCATCCGGCTGATAATTTTCTTTACGTCAGCTAGCAGTAGCGGGGAAGTCGCCTCGATATATACCAGCAGCTGACGCTTCTTTGACAGAACAACCGTCGCCTTCGCCGTCCGGCTCACATCGACTTGACGGAGTATCACCGTGTCGATATCGAGCGGCAAACCAAACTTGTCCTGAACCATCCGCTCCAGCGCCACATCGCTATACATCTCTGTATTCATAGACATAGTATATCATAAATCCAGTCAAAAACCTCCTCTTCTAGTACCTAAAATCTAGCCCCTAGAATCTGGCATTTCTCCGTTGTTTTCACCACAACATTGCAATTCCTACAACACACTTAACAGATGATAAATCGAATACATTTTTTGTTCACCACCTTTTCACGCCTCATGCCGTGTCATACCCCGACTCGTTCGGGGTATCCAGTCAAAGCAAATCAAACAAAAAGGGCCTCCGCAAAGACCCCATTCTATATTCTAACTTCCGTATTCTACATTCTATTCTAACGTCTAGCGTCTAAAATCTAGAATCTAACCTCATTCGCCCAATACTCCCACGCCGCCAACTCACTCGCCGCCAGCGCCTTCGCCC
>CALMCP010000056.1 GCA_937863095.1 uncultured Candidatus Saccharibacteria bacterium
ACCCAGTATCCCGTCAAAAAAATGCCGCTCAGACTTAACTGAGCGGCATTGCCCCTTGTAGGGCCCATATCGAATAAGTCATCACTCTCGACTTTAGTTTCTGCCGAAATGCCTGCTGTTCTATCGATGCCCTTCAGTCGTTATCGAGTCACTTTTTTCGACCACGCGTAGCTTCCAACTCCCGGAAATGGAAGCTCCGGAGGCCAGACTCGCCCAACGCTGACGGTCTGTACCCACTTTTCTGCTGGGTGTCCCGGAATCGCTGAGGGATTGGCCATGACTATGCAGTGCCTCCCCAATGCCCGGCGATACGACATGATGCTGCAGTCTTCGACCACATACCTGTGCGCATCGAGTGCTTCGCTGAGCCGTTCTTCCGATAGCTGCACGTCGAAGCGTTTTGCTTGTGGCAAGTCCTGCGCGGACAACTCAAGGCCAACCGGCATGCCAGTCGTTTTCAGTGCCGCGAGATAGGTTGAGACTGTAGTGCCGAGCAGGGGTACGATGACGCGATGCTGCCACCTTCCCAGTTGAAGAACAACAACGAGCGCAGCAATCTCCCTGTCTTCGGACATGACTGTGGCACCCGCGCGCGGCTCATCGGTGTTCAAGAGGTGGTCGACAAATGGTCCCCCGGGAACAAGACAAGAAATTACCCAACTGGCTGGCTGTGCGCCATTTGCGCTTGCGGGCTCGCCTTTGGCGTTCACGATAAGCGCAGGTTGCGGGTCTCCAACTACATCGGAGGGTTGAACATACATAATGCGACTCATATTGATGTCCTGAAATCACGTCGATAGTGACGTGATTTGTGTAGGTAATCGTCGTCACAGTAGTGGCCCCACACGTAGCGGAACCGACCATCATCTAAAGGAATTTTGCTTAAAGGCCGTAGGTAAGCATCACTCGAGCGGCACTTGCTACACGACTAGCCACAGCACATCCAGGACATCGACCGTCACTTCTCGCTGTTGGTGAAGTGCCGGCGGTAAGACATGTGTGAGTGAAATCGCAAGGGGCCCTATCAAGGCCAAAAATCTTTGGTTCGACAAGCGGAACGGGCGGTATTACTGCCAAATCTCCGTCCCAAAAGACCTTCTCCAAGGCGAAAAAAAGCAGATTCGCAAGGTGGCGCTTGCGCGCGAGGGCGAGTGCAGCGTGGAGGCGCTGCTCGAGCAGCTCGACCTCTGCGCGAGCCATATTCGGACCGAATTCGCAGAGCAGCGCAAAGCGCTTCGGGCACCGGCAATTACGCCTGTGCTAAGTCAAAACAGTGAAGCAGCGGTTGAGGTTCTGACGCTTCCGCTTTCGACTGAGATTCGCGTACGCGCAGTCGCAACCTCCTTCAGCGCTGCGGTGCATGTCGTACTCTGCGAGCTTGCATTGTGTCGACAGCTCGCGTCATCTGCAGAGCGTATGCAGCGTAGACAGACACTTGTCGCACAAATGAAAGAGAAATTTGAGCTGGCCTGCTTTGCACAAGCAGACCAAGCAACAGAAGAGGCTTTTGCTTCGCTGACCGCACTCGAAAGCAAGCACCATGTGCGCTTTTCAGGCTCGCGCGCGGACCGGTTGGCCTACGCAAAGGCGTACAACGCCGAATCGGTGAAGTTCATCCAAAAAGCCATCGAGGTGATTCAAGGCCTGGAAAGCGAAGAATCCCTCAGCTACTCTCCTGAGAAACAGCTTCCCTTGCTAGAAATCTGGGGAACCAGCACGATTGGCGCCGTCGAACGATGGTGCAAAAAAGGCGCCGATGTCGGGCGCCCTAGAAAGCCAAAAACCGAGGACAAGTATCTCGAGATTGCAACAACGTTCGATGCCATATTGGTGCGGCGTCCAGTGGAGTCATCCACTGCTGCCGACTTGACCTCCTTCATTGCAATGCTCCGCGACCGGGGGAACTCGAGCTCAACCATCGCGACGAAACTCGGAATACTGCGTAGTCTGATTGCCCAGTTTGATGGGACCGAAGCGGTTGATTTGGCCATCGATGACCTGCTCGAAGTGCTGGGCGACACGTCGGCGAATCGAATGCAATTCACGCGGTCGCAATTGAGCACGGCCATACATGGCTTTTATGACGACTCGACCTTACCGGCTAACGACCCGCACATTGCAGCGATGGTGGGACTACTTGCCACTCGACTTGAAGAAGTGAGCCAGGCACGGGGCACGGATATCACGCTCGAGTCCACCGTGGCAGGAGAAAAGTACTGGCTGGTCCACATACGTTCGTCGTCTGCCTCGGGCTGCGGTGATACGGTTCTAAAAAACGAACACTCGAACCGCCGCCTACCCATGCTTGTCGGCACTGTGCCGCGCTTGGACGCCTTTCTTACATCGCGCATGGGACGTCCTGAGCGGTTGTTCCAGCATTTGGCACCCGACCAGTACGGAACACTGTCGAGTGCCGTGAGCAAGCGGCTCAATCGCCGCATCGATAAGCTCATCACGTCGGATAAGCGGCTGGTGCTGCAGTCGCTGCGGACCACAGGGGCCTTGGCCATGCGCCGTGCCAACGTCGACTACGCACAGCGGGTCCGATTTCTCGGACATGCCCCTAGCTCGGTTCACGAAGAACACTATGAAGCAGCGCAATTGCTCGATGCGGAGGACCTACTGCCTGCCGCTCGAGCACTCGCTGCGTTCTACAAGTCCGCGCTGGAGCATCCAATCGCGGAAGACACCTCACATGACGCGGGGCAGGTCGACAGGCAACTTCAGGCTACCGACCGCGGCCACCAGCCGCTCAATCGGAACCATACCGTAGCTGCGCCCGACAGTACTTCCGACATGGCCTGTCAACGCGTCATGCACCTCTTCAGCGACTCCGTGCTCCCTGCAAAGGGTCTTGAAGGTGTGACGGAAGCTGTGAAAGACGAGCCGACGGTCGGTGATTCCGCACCACTGGTTCTGCCGCAGGAAGCGCGCGAAGAATTTCCCAAAATTGCCTCCCCTGCGCCCGTCGTGGTCGGGTTCGAGGTCCGAGAAAAGCCACTCATGGCCACTCCTGCGTTGGTCCTGGACGAAACGGGCGAACCCAGCCGCAATCACATCGCTGTGCAATGGAACCAGTCGGCGCGAACTACTGGTTTTGACACGCTGACCTTCGCCGTCTTCAATGTTCAACATCCATCCCAGGTCGTGCTCCAGCACATCGGCAACCCGCAGTTGGCAGAGCTCCTCAAGACGAGCACCCGTGGCCAAAGCGAGCATAGGAACCCAGGCGATGGCCTCGACGCCGCCAGCAAGGGGTCTGGCCCGCTCGGTGTAGACCCGTGTGCCGAAGATGCGAATGAGGCTGTCTTTGGGAAAACTCATCCGCTTGATTGTCTCCACCTTCGCCCGAGGAACCTTGAGACCTCTGGCAACGTTGGCAGGCAGGTACCCCGCGTCGTAGGCGGTCTGCAGCATTGCGCTGACGAAAGACAGCTTCTTCGTGACCGTCTTCCGGGCATCGCCGCGTTGCAGCAGATGGTCCCGATACGCGGTGATATCGGTCCGCATCAATTGCGCAGGCGTCTTCTGCATGAACTTGTCAAACGTGCGAGTCAATCGCTCGAACTCCCGGACCGTGCTGGGGGCGCGGTCCGTATTCAATCCCCGCCAGTACCGATATAGCGCGAGCATATCTGCCACATGTGGCGAGAGACCCGAGGTATCGGGCGTGGCCTGAGCGGCTTCCGACAGGGCTGGCGCCATCGGCTCTGGCAGGGACACCGAGGTCGGCGCTGGTTGCTCGGGGGCGGACGCAGTGAGTAGATAGACGGGTAGCGGCGTTTCCGGCGGGTGACTGAAGCGCACCAGCCAATCAGATGCTAGCCGCAGAGCCAGAGTCTTAGCCGCCGCGGGGTCGTTGGTTTGAAGGTTCGTTCGAACCCGCAAGCCGTAACGGGGCTGATGAGCCACGGGAACGCGTATCTGGAACCAGAAGCTTCCGTGGTGGGTGGTCAGGTA
>CALMCP010000057.1 GCA_937863095.1 uncultured Candidatus Saccharibacteria bacterium
GGTGTAATAACGCAAACTCGAATGACGATATCGTTCCCAGTACCGTGGATTCATCGCCATAAGGTCGTACCTTCAAAGGTGTTTATTTTGTGAATTAGACTAAACTGCCCTGCGAGAGCTAGTCCGCCGTCTCCAACTTTATACGCTCGAGCATATCCTTATTCTCCTGATATTCTTCACAAAATCCTAGGTAATCCACCGGCAACATCGGCAGTATCCGTTCAAGCTGCAGCCACTCAGGTGCTTCGTGACCAGTGTAATATCGCAAACTCGAACGACGGTATCGTTTCCAATACCGTGGATTCATGTGAATATAACGAGTAATGTGTAGCAGATATGCATCGCTACTAACCATCGACGCCTTGTAGCGCGTTTCGAACAGTGGACCGGAGCGCTTGTATTTCTTGTTGAAATAACGACTATAGCTCGTCAAAATGCTCCGCATTAACCGCGACATCGCGTCTGCTTCAGCCTGATACAGCAATAAATGCACATGATTCGTCATCAGACAAAAACTCAATATCTCTACCGTTCCTCGCAGATGTGGATAAATGCCAAATGGCGAACTCTTCTCCGCACACGACAGATGTCTGCCAAAGAGTGATAGAAAGAAGTGATAATCCGCGTCATCACGAAATATCACCTGCTTGCCTGCACCACGAAAATACACATGATAATACGCGTCTGGTACATTTGGCTTATTGACATTGCGGGATGGCATACCCCTATGATATCACATTTTTGTTATCTGTTGGAGGTACGACCTTATGGTTTATATATGCCCATACCACCGAGTACTACTACAACTGCACCGATAGCGATAAGTAATTTCCTATTCATTGCACCGCGCACCTCCATATTAGTTGCTACTATTTAACACTCTAGCTCGCTCTATGGCAATAGGTCTCCTTAAAGATAGTTAGGCTAAGATTAGGACTAGGCAAGAACCCCTTTGACACGACGAATGCCGGCGCTGGAGGACTCTTCTTTGGTGATTTTGAAGCGTTTGCCGTTAGGTGTACCATCATCATTTTGCGAGAGCTGGCCAGTGTGGTCGGCGTGGGGGCCGCCGCAGATTTCGAAGCTAGCACGTCGGTCGCCTTCGCCCATCTGGTAGACTTTGACCGTCTCGCCGTAGCGGTCACCGAATGCGCCGATGGCACCCATGTTGAAAGCTTCGTCGGTAGGATATTCTTTGTAGCTGACGGGTAAATCTTCGTCGATCCAGGCGTTAACCATGCGCTCGACTTCGTCCAGCTGCTCGCGAGTGACTTTTTTATCGTTGTTAAAATCAAAGCGCAGGCGCTCTTCGGTGATATTGCTGCCGTGCTGGGTGACATGCTCGCCAACGACTTTTTTGAGTGCGGCATACATGAGGTGGTTAGCGGTGTGCAGACGCCTGTGCGCCATGGTTTGACCGCCGAGACCGCCCTTGAAGGCACCTTTGGCAGCGGTTTGCGAGCGTTCGCGTTGCTCTTTCATCTTCGCTTCAAACTGTTCGCGCCAGTCGTCCGGCAGAGCGACTTCTTGTTTGTAGGCTTCTTCGACGGCTAGTTCAACTGGGAAGCCGTAGGTATCATACAGCATAAAAAGTTCTGCGCCCGTCAACCCGTCATGTGCAAACTTCTTCATCTGCGCGATGCCTTTTCGTAGGGTCTGGCGAAAAGCTTTTTCTTCTTTGACCAGCACTGCGATGATAGTTTCGCGATTTTCGGCGACTTCGGGGAAATCATCTACGTACATATCGGCAATCACTGGCACGACTTCCTCGAGGAAATTCTGTTCGATGCCGAGGTCAAAGCTGTAGCGAATCGCCCGCCGTAGTAACCTGCGCATGACATAGCCCTGCTCTTTATTTGACGGCACACAGCCATCGACCGCCAAAAAGGTCGCCGCACGCAAGTGGTCGGCGATGACGCGCATACTTTCGGTGTGAGATTCGTACTTTTTGCCACTCAGAACTTGCAGTTTTTCGATAATTGGCCACATCAGGCTAATCTTGAAGACATCTGGGTCGCCCAGTTTGGCCGCGGCGATGCGCTCCAGACCAGACCCATGGTCAATATTTTTCTGCTCTAGCTCCTCAAACTGCCCTTCCGCAACTTTGCGATAGGCCATGAAAACATTGTTGCCAATCTCCATAAACCGACCACAGTCACAGTTCGGATGGCAATGCTCGCCAAACTCGGAGTTGTGCGGTGTGCCAAAGTCATAGAACATTTCACTATCTGGGCCACATGGGTCACCCACCGGCGTGGTTTCTGGTGAACCGTTACGGCTCCACCAGTTTTTTGAACCGTCATAGTAAAATATTCGCTCGCCATCTTTGGCACCACGCTCGTAGCCTGCCTCTTCCGAACCAATGTCTGCCTGTGCATGACTCAACCCAGCTTTTTCGTACAACTCCGCCCACACTTCAGCAGCTTCCGTATCTTTTGGTATGCCATAGCGCTCATCGCCAATGTAGCAAGTCACATAGACCTTCGACATGTCAAGTCCTACCACTTCCGATAAAAATTCCCACATCCAGCGGATTTGCTGCTCTTTAAAGTAATCTCCCATGCTCCAATTGCCCAGCATCTCGAAAAAAGTCGTGTGGCGATTATCCCCAACATCGTCGATATCCTGCGCACGCAGGCAAGTTTGTGAGTCAACAATGCGCTTGCCCCCTGGATGCGACTCACCCAAAAGATATGGAATCATCGGCTGCATACCAGAGCCAGTGAACAGCGTCGTCGGATCGCCCGTCAGTACAAGCGGCGCGCGTTTGATAGCGGTATGACCTCGACTCTCAAAAAACTTTATATACGAATTACGAATTTCTTGTGCGTTCATATCTGTTATTGTACCACACCTGACAGTGTACGTAACGAAAATATCTCGCACATAGCGAGATATTAGTTCCGTACAATAGCGAAGACTACGCTTCAGTAGCCTCAGTCGACTCTTCAGCTGATGCTTCTTCGGCCACTTCCTCGGCCGCTTCTTCCTTTGGCTGGTTTTTGCGCAGCTTTTCGGGGTGGCGCAGTGATTTGTGCTTGTCAGCTACTGGCTCTTTGACCCAGCTTGGCAGTTTCACGCCAGCTTCTTTGAGGAGCTTAACAACACGAGGTGTTGGCTGTGCGCCGTTGTCAAGATATTTCTGAGCGAGCTCAACCTGAACGTTGGACTCCTTAGTGTGTGGGTTGTAGCTCCCGACGTAGGCAACAACGCGACCACTCGATGGGTGACGCTGCGCTTCTTGTACGGCGAGGCGGTAAACTGGGTAGCCTTTTCGGCCCAATCGTTGCAAACGAATTGCGAGCATGTGTAAAACTTCCTTCTTTTAAAAAATAACTCTATTCCTGACAAGTGTACACTGTTTGAGGCAAAACGTCAATCTGTTTTTACCCAAATCTCAAAACCCTCCCCGAAACAGACTAAAAGCGAACGCGAGGTGTGGTACACTTTCTGCGACCACACCGGGAGTGGTCTGTTGAGTGGGAGAGTTGGAGATGTGGGTGATTTTGTAATGTTCTACAGAACGATTCCGCCACCCAGCACTTCTTCACCGCGATAGATAACCGCGGACTGCCCCGCGGCTACGGCTCGCTCCGGCGATGCAAGCCGCAAAGAATGCCCGTCTAGCTGGCATGGCCGCAACGCTCCACGGTGGCGCAAGCGTACCGTCAGCGCGTCGTCCGACTGAGGTGGCTGACCTATCCAGTGCACATCGCCAAGCTCTATCTGCGTGCGCCACATCGTCTCGTCATTGAGATTTTGACTAACATAGACAACATTGGTCGCGACGTCTTTGCCGACAACATAGTACGGCAAACCACCACCAACACTCAGACCGTGCCGCTGGCCGATGGTGTAGAGCAGCGCGCTGTCATGCCGACCGACAGCCACACCCGTGTCGCGGTCAATGATATCCCCGGGCACCAGCTCGAGATATTGGCCCAAAAACTCACGAATGCTTACTTGCCCAACAAAACAAATCCCCATGCTCTCTTTTTTACCCGCCGTCCACAGCCCTCGCTCACGCGCCATGTCCCGCACCTCGGACTTCGTGTAGTCGCCAAGCGGGAAAAGGGTCTTTTGCAGAGCGACTTCGTGTACTCTGTGCAAGAAGTAGGTCTGGTCTTTCTCGCCGTCGACTGCACACATCAAACGAGCGCTCTGCGCGAGCTTCAGAGGGTGGGGCGAAGATTCTGAATTCACTTCAGAATCAAGTGGAGGGGTGTGCCCCTCCTGAACCTTAGCATAGTGACCCGTGGCAATCATCTCCGCGCCCTGCTCCAGCGCCGCCTCAAGAAATAAATGAAATTTAATCTTTTGATTGCACATCACATCAGGGTTGGGCGTCCGCCCCGCCTTGTATTCTGCCACCATAGCGTCAACCACGCGCTGTTTGTACTCCTTTTGAAAATCAAACACACGAAAATCAATCCCCAGCGACACCGCAACGCGCTTGGCGTCGGCGACATCGTCCGCCCATGGACACTGCATGCCCGGCACGTCTTCGGACCAATTCTTCATGTAAACGCCAGTAACGTCATGTCCCTGCTCAACCAACAACGCAGCCGCAACCGACGAGTCCACGCCGCCGCTCATCCCAACAAATACCCGAGCCACTAGCGCGAACTCCCGACATAAAAGGCGATGATACGCACCAGTTCACCTCCAGCCAGTCCCCAGCCCCACGGCGTGAGCCACCACAGTCGACTCCACTGATTGTCTGCCTCGACCGGATGACGACGCAGTGTTATAGTGTCGCCCAGCTCGCGCTCAAACTCCAGCCCGGCACGACGCATGTGATACCCACTCGTCACCAATATGATGTCATCGATATCATTCGCGTGTAGATGCTCCCTGACCTGCTCAGCATTTTGCTTGGTTGTTTCGCTGAGGTCCTCGATGATAGTCGCGCTCACTGGCACGCCAGCCTCAACCGCCTGCTGACGCATGACAGCGGCGTTGCTCGGACCATCTTTGTCGGCCGCCGCACCAGAAAAAATGATAAGTGGCGCCCACCCGTCATTGAACAGCGTGATAGCTTCGCTAGTTCGCGCCTGCGTATCGCCGCCAGAAATCACCACGATAGCTCCAGCCGCCGAACACGAACCGCGCTCGCCCTCAGACACACCAGAACAATCAGCCAAATCATCAGGCGACAAGTAGGCACTGACACCTGCAACCAGCACTGCTACCAAAAGAATCACCACCACAGCGCGGCCCATCATCGTCCTACCCTCGTCCGCTCAGCTCGCACCGCCTCAACTAGCAGCGCCGTCGCTTTTTTGACGTTTTCCTCGGTCGACAGTCGCCCCAGACTTATCCTCAAGCTCCCCGCAATCAACTCATCGCTCATGCCGATAGCCTTGAGCACATGCGACTGTGTGCCTTTATTTGCCGCACACGCACTGCCGGTCGCCACCATCACCCCTTGACGTTCAAGCATGAAAATGAGTCGCTCGGCGTCAAGCCCCGGAAACGACACGTGGAGAAAACTCACCAGCCCTTTTCGCTTGTCCGACGACACCACCATGTCGGGAAATTCCTGCTCAAGCGTCTGCTGCATCGTGTCGCGTAAACCACGCAGCCGTTTCACTTCGCCGCTTCGCCGCTTCGCCGCCAGCTCAGTCGCCGCCGCAAAACCAACAACTCCCGCCACATTTTCCGTACCGCTGCGCAGGCCCATCTCCTGCCCACCGCCAGCGATAGTCGGTGTCAGACTCACGCCGGGACGCACCCAGAGCAGCCCCACCTGCTTTGGACCATAGACTTTGGCCGCACTCAGTGTCAACAAATCAACACCCAACCGCTTCGGCTTGACGTCAATCAACGCCAGCGCCTGCGACGCATCGCAGTGGACATGGAGCGGCAACACATCGCCCACGTCACGCCGCCGCGCTCGTTCCGCCTCAACCACCTGCATGATTTCGTCAATCGGCTGGATGATACCCAGCTCGTTATTGACCAGTCCAACACTGACGAGCGTGACACCCGGACGAAGCACTTGTCGTACTACTTCCGCCGTTATCCGGCCCTTTTTGTCCGCCGGAATCACCACACCACCGAAGCGCTCGGCCGCTTTCAATACCGCCACGTGCTCCGTCGCACCTACTGCCACCACGCCACCAACCGCCCCCGTCAGTGCGATATGTACCGACTCGGTCGCTCCCGCTGTCATCACCAGCTCGTCCGCTTGCACGCCCAAACAGCGCGCGATACGCGCTTTGGCATCATGATACTCCCGCTTTACTTCAACAGCAGCCGAGTACGGGCTGGAAGGGTTGAAAAATTTCTCCGAAAAATACGGCATCATCGCATCACGCACCACCGGGTCCACCGGTGTTGCTGCTGCATGGTCAAGATAATACAACTCCTGCTCCATATACTTTAATTATACCACTAAAGAAACGAGCCTGTTCGCGGGTCGCGCTTGTACAAACCACGGGTCACTCGCTCATAGTACTCTTTTGTTGCCATGACAAAATTTGTCAGCTCCGGCCCCTCTAAGTACGCATAGCGCGGACCAGGCATGACTTTTAGGATGCCTCTGTCCTGCACTTCGTACCGCGTGGTGCGCTCATATTTCGTGCCGTCAGAGTTCTTCACTTCTTCGTGCCACATCCATGTCGCTTTATCGAGGTTAAAAAACTCTCGTCGTACGACGTTTGCTGGTATGGGGCCAAAAATTGCCTTGCCAATCTGGCTCTCTCGTTCAATCAGCTCGCGCTCAGTCAGTTTCTTGAGCAGACGGTCCTTTTTCGTCACTTTGAGTAGCGGCGCGACTGGGTCTTCGGTGAAGATGAGTTGGAAGGCTTTTTTGAATATGTTCGGCATGATGATTTTTCCTTTTATGCAGCGAGCCCCAGCTCCTCTTGGCGCCACTTTTCTATAAGCTCACCAGCCTCTACAACGAATTGCAGCTCACGTCGCAACACTACTTCACCAGGCACCGCAGACATCACTCGTTCGACCGCCGCCTCAGAAAGCGACTATTGCTGCAAAGAAAGCGTCGCATCTTCGTTCATACGCAAACCGTCTTCGGTCTGGCTAGGCCAACGCTCTAGGGTTTCTAGCGTTGTCTTTTGGGCAGGAGCAGCAAGAGCCTCAGCTAATTTACTTATCTCGCCAACGTTAAAACCGACTGTATCTGGATTATTCATAATTGTCACTCCACTAGATGCTAAAAAGCGCTCGAGTACTGGCTAGAGTTGTAGCCGCGACATCGTCAAACGACCGTCCACGCACCTGCGCAGCATGTTTCGCAACCAACTCCACGTACCCTACTTCGTTCATTTTACCACGAAGTGGCGCTGGGGTCAAGAATGGTGCATCGGTTTCTAATAGAATTTTTTCGAGCGGCAGAGAGCGGTACAGTTCTTGCTGCTTGGCGTCTTTCGTGAAGGTGCTAATGCCATTGATACCGATGTACAGTCCACGCGAAAGACCAGCTTCGGCGCTAGCGTGACTATCGGTAAAGCTGTGGAGGACGCCGCGAAGACCCGAGAAGTTATCGAAAATCGGCCAGAAATCCGTGAACGCTTCACGCACGTGAAAGCTTACCGGAAGATTGCGGTCTAGAGCAATTTGCAACTGCTCCTCCAGTCCACGCATCTGCACCTCGCGTGGGCTGTGATTGTAAAAATAGTCCAGCCCAATTTCACCGATTGCGACTACTTTTTGACTCGAGCCCGCCAGCTCGGCAATAGTCCCCCAACCATCTTTCGTGTCATGCGGGTGCACGCCAACCGCCACCCACACTCCATCATGACTCTCAGCAAATTTTACCGCTTCCACCGAACTCCGCTGGTCCGTCCCCACCGCAATCATCCCCACGCCAGCCTCAACCGCCCGCGCATACACCGCCTCTCGCTGGTCGCCAAAAAATTCTGTGTCATGGATGTGGCAGTGGGAATCGATGAGTTTCATGATTGCTTCGTCGTTCGTGGGTCTTCGGTGTGGAGGTATATCTTCGGAAAGAGCGGCTGGACATCAGCCGGGATGACGCCTGATGCGAAGATGGTCTGGATGGCGCGCGCAGTACTTGGCAGGAATGGCACGATTAGCTCTGCCACTTGTAGCAGCGTGCCAGCGGCATGGGAAAGTATCTCTGCGAGGTGCGCCTCTGCCTCGACATCGGTCTGACGATTTTTAGCAACTTCCCATGGCTTGACGCGGTCGAGATACTGGTTGAGTGCGCGGACGATACCCCAGACTTCGTCGAGGGCACGATTGAACTCAAACGTTTCAAGCGCGGCTCGGTACGGCCCCATGTCGTGGCGATTTGGCGGTATGTCGCTGAGAACTCCTGCTTGGTAGCGCATGGTCATGGCAGCAACGCGCTGGACGAGGTTGCCGAGGTCATTGCCCAGTTCGCCATTGTACGCCGCTTCGAACCGCTCCCATGTAAAGTCACCATCATCGAGCGTCGGGACATGGCGAAGGAAAAAGTAGCGAAACGCTTCGGGGCCGAAATGGTCCAATATCTCCACCGGGTCGACAACATTGCCGACCGATTTGCTCATCTTTGCGCCACCAGAGGTGATGTGCCCGTGCACCAGGAGTGCCTTTGGCAGCGGCAGGTCAAGCGCCATGAGCATGGCCGGCCAAATCCCCGCATGAAACCTGAGAATGTCCTTGCCTACTACCTGCACATCCGCCGGCCAGAACTCCTTCCACAACGGGTCGTTCGGATAGCCCAGCACCGTGATGTAATTGCTCAGCGCGTCCAACCAGACATACATCACCTGTGATGGGTCGCTCGGCACTGGCACACCCCACGATAGACTCTTGGTCGGACGCGACACGCTAACATCGGCCAACCCGTCTTTTATAAGCTCTAGAAATTCTTTCTTGCGAAACTCGGGGATGATTTTCATCTTGCCGGACTCAAGGGCCTTGGTTATCTCCAGGGTAAAGGCGCTCGCCTTGAAGTAGTAATTTTCCTCACTCAGGCGCTGATAGGCTGTTTTGTGGTCGGGACAGATACCGTTGTTTTCGGCAGCTTCTTTGTCAGTAATAAATGCCTCACACCCCTGACAATACCACCCCTCATAGCTGCCTTTGTAGAGCAGACCAGCCGCCTCGAGTTGCTGCCAGATGTACTGTACGGCTGCCTTGTGCTTGATGTCAGTCGTTCGGATAAAGTCGGTACTGTCAACTTCGAGTTTTTGGATGAACTCGAGGAAGTTGCCATACATACTGTCGACATATGCCTGTGGCGCAAGCCCCTGTTCGGCCGCTTTGGCAGCAATTTTATTGCCATGCTCGTCCACACCCGTCTGAAATCGCACAACCTTGCCGAGTTGTCGCTGATACCGCGCCCAGACATCCGCCAGCAAATAGTCCAGCGCATGGCCGATGTGCGGTTGGCCATTGACATAGGGAATGGCGGTGGTGATGTAGGCGTGTTTTTTAGTCATACTAGTCTATAGTATAGCAGAAACGATTCTCACCCCATACTGTGCGCGAATCTTGTCGGCAGCCTGCCGTGCGGTGAGCTTGCCTGCGACATACTCGTCGGCAATTTTACGAGACTCGCGAGACACCGTTAGGCCCTCGAGGTGCTGATTAGCAATCGCTTGCTTAACGATGTTTTTGCGCTTTTTTACGGAGGCGTCGGCTGTTTTGTTCATATCTCTATTTTACCATAAAAATAGAGCCGGCACCGAACGTACACAAGAAAGGAGTAACAAATTGTGAACGACCGTCAGCTTTTTGTTACTGAATCATCGCTACGACAGCAAAGCGACCAGATGTGTCGCCGGCGGAGTGAGAGAAGCAGTTAGGGCTGGTGACGGTGTTGATGGGTGAGGTGTGGATGTGGTCGGGGTTGAGTCCGTGGTTGAGGCAAACGTGGCGATTGTAACCTTGCAGGTCGAGATGGTAGCCGTCGGCTTCTTGAACACAAAAGTCCTGCCAGACCGGGTCATCTGCATGGTCAAAATACTCCATGACGTAGTGCGAAGCATGAGCATTTGGGCTCATCCAGACAATGATATCTTCAGCTTTTGCGCCTTCGCTCACCATTTTTGTGAGTACCCGTCTGAGCAGCGGTGTCAGTGTCGAGTGCCGACCTAGATGCAGCAGAGCCAGCGTTTCTGTTCCAGGGTCGTACGCTACTGTTGCCACGCAGTCAGCGACGGGCAACATGAGCGCCACGCCTTTCGTACGCGTTATCAGCGCGTCGGCCACGACTTCGCTAGTATACTTCGTTGTCGAACCAGCATCGACTTCGCAGATGAGGTCATAAGTTCGGTTATCACCGTAGACGATGCGCTGGTAGACGGTGTCACCGTAGTCAACGCCGATTGATTGACAAAATGTCGTCCGATTGCTGACGATTGAGCCGTCATGCACGCCGATGGCTCGGTCAAGCATGGTGCCGTCAGCTTTTGACGACAGGCCGAGGAGTAAGTTGGGGGCGATGGCGATGGTTCGTTCAGGTGTCATATTTGTTTTTATAGTACCCTGTCTCTTCATTTTATCATACTTTGAGAGTAATGTCAACCATTGGTCGATACTGAGGTCTTCGGCACGGGCGTCAGGGGCAATATCTGCCTCTGTTAACAGCCCCTCGACCACTGTTTTATCAAGATGGAGTCCGCCAGACAGCGAACTACGCAGTTTTTTACGTTTCGCTGAAAATCCTGCCTTAACGAGGCGGAAAAAAGCAGCCCTGTCTGCGACACTTACCCTGGACGTATCGCGACGACGCATGACAACCACCTGCGAATCAACTTTCGGCGGCGGCGTGAAGAGCTCTGCCGGCACAACCGCGCCCAGCTCAACATGGTAGTACACCTGAGCCGCCACGGCCAACACACTGTAGTCACCCGGCTCGGCCGCCAACCGCTCCGCGACTTCTTTCTGAACGAGAAGCACCATGACGCTTGGCGGATTGGGCGATTCACTGAGCAGCTGGATGATTTTGCTGGTGATGTAGTATGGTACGTTGGCAACAGCTTTATACCCTGCCGGCAGCGACGACGTATCAAACTGGAGGATGTCTTGATTGATAACTTCGAGATGTTTACCTGGAAATTGTCCGGGAAGCTTGCGCGCCAGTCCTTCGTCGAACTCTACGGCGACCACCCTGCCTGCTCGCGCTAACAGACGCGACGTGAGCGTACCCAGCCCGGGACCAATCTCTAGTACCGTATCATCAGGATTCAATTCTGCCGCTTCAGCGATATCTACCAGTACATCCGGGTCTTTCAGCCAATGCTGCCCAAGCGACTTCTTGTTTTGTAGCGCCACGCGCTAGTACCAACCCTTGGCCTGGAATGAGCTCCACGCACCACACGGCGTACCATAGCGACCTTTGATATAGTTGAGCCCCCACGCTATCTGCGTACGTGGGTTCGTCAGATAATCATCGCCAAACGCCGCCATCTTGCTCGCAGGCAGCGACTGCGGTATGCCATAGGCGCCCGAAGAAACATTGCCAGCAGTCGTGCGCCAGCCCGACTCACGCATCCAGAGGTTGTACAGGCAGCCCCACTGGTCTTCGCCAAACCCAGCCGCCAGCATCATCTGCTTGCCAAGTGCTTGTGCCTCAGAGGGGTTGGTCGGAGTCGGCAGCTTTGCGCCGATGATTTCAACTTGCTTCTGTGCCGCTTCGGTCGTCACACTGGCTATCTCTGTGCGCGACACTTCCTGGCCGTTCTTCATCTCTATCTCGTAGGTCGCGTTACGCTTGCCATTTACACCAGCAGTCTTTACCTCACGATATCCGACATCGCGATTGGCGTCCTGGACCTTCTCAACTTCAAAGGCAACTTCTTCCTCGACGGTCACCGTCTGCTTACCCTCGCGCCACAGCTCGATGTTCATGCCCGCGGTGATGTTCTGCTGCTGAGCTACCGACAGATAGTCATTATCGCCGAGCGTGATGTTCTTTTCCTCAAGAAATTCCGCAACAGTGGTTGCACGCGTACGGACCTCTGAGCGTTTGCCGTAGAGCGTGAAATTGACCACCGTCGCACGGTCGATGGTCATGATTTGACTCGCACCATGGTCGATGAAGCTGTCGGGTACACCAAACTCGATGGTATCTTCAGGATACAGCGTCATCTCGGCTGCTTTAGCGATACGGTCGGGTGTCTGCTCGGCAGTCGTGATGTTTTTCTTGACCAGTCCGTCAATGACGATGACAGGTCGAGCACGATAGATGTTCACGTTGTAGTTTGGTGCGACCAGCTCGCTATCAAGCGATGGCTCAACGACATCATGACCGATACTGATATCGACGTCAGCCAGTTTCAGCGCTTCTCGCAGCGTTCGAGCTTTCGTGATGACGACCCGCTGCTCGCCTCGGTCGTGGATGGACAGTACGTGCTCACCACTCGCAGCCACTGGCGCATCTTGTGCGGCCTGTGCTAGCGCTCGGTCAACCAATGTCACACTCACACCAACAAACAGCAACGCCCCACCTAGCAGAGCTAGGTGTTTTACGTGGTGGGTGATAGATAGTCCAATCCTCATAAATATAACGCGCCAGGACCGCTCGGGTTGGCGAATTTTCTGTTAGCTAGTATATCACACTACAGACGTTCAAGTCGAGCGTACTCGGCATTGAGTTTTTTGAGCTTACCGTTGTCGAACTGGATGACGACCGCCATGCCGTCGACTTCGATGATTTCGCCGGGACCGAACATCGGTGAGGAGACGCGCGTGCCTTCACTGAGGCCCAACCCGTCAAAGTATTCGTCCTCAAAGAATGGCTCACTGCTGGCTGGTCGGTCAATGTCGCCACTAAACAGCCCCATTTCGGCGAGGAAGCGCGACGGTGAGTTGTAGCCAATCTGCCCAAACTGTGTTCGCGAACTAGCGCAGGTGACAAACAGCTCTTCTTTGGCGCGGGTGATGCCGACATAGCAGAGTCGGCGCTCTTCTTCGATGTCGTCAGGTGAGCCTTGGTCAAATATCCGGGCATGTGGCAGCAAACCCTCTTCTAGCCCGACCAAAAACACCACCGGAAACTCGAGTCCCTTGGCAGCATGAAGTGTCATCAGCGCTACTTGGTCATCAGCCTGTCCGTCGGTCGACGACATGAGCGCCATCTCTTCCAGAAACGTATCAATGTCGGTGTAGGCACGTGCTTCGGCGACGAGTACCCCCAGGTTTTCGAGCTTGTCCTCAGCTTGTAGCCCACCGTCATTGAGATAGGCTTCGTAGCGAGTGAGGTCGATAATTTGTTCAATGACGCCTGCTGGCGGCTCCTCGATATGCTCTTGCAGTTGCTTCGTCAGCTCACCAAATGACCGCAACAATACCTTTGCTCGGGTAGCGAGTGGCGATTCATCGACGTGTTGCACATCTTCAAGAATCGTCCGGCCGGTTGTCTGGTGCCACACCAAGAAACTATTGACACTGGCGACGCCGATACCGCGCTTTGGCAGGTTGACGATACGCCGAAAACTGACACTATCGTTCGGCTGATAGAGTAAACGCAGATAGGCCAAGATGTCCTTGACCTCGGCGCGGTCGAGGAAGCGCAGGCCGCCGATGATTTTGTACGGGATGTGGTACTCACGCAGCGCCCGCTCTAGCGCATAGCTCTGTGCATTGGTCCGGTACAGCACCGCTATGTCGTTGTACGCACGCCCAGCAAGTGCTTGCTCGGAAATCTCCCGAGCGACGCGCATACCTTCTTCGGCTTCGCTATAGACCTGCCACAACACCGGTTCGCGCCCGCCTTTTTCGGCCGTCCAGAGGTTTTTGTCGCGACGGTTGACATTGTGAGCGATGAGTGTATTTGCTAGGGTCAAGATGGACTCAGTCGAGCGGTAATTTTGCTCGAGTTTAATGATAGCAGCGCCCGGAAAATCCCGCTCAAAATTGAGGATATTGGTAAAGTCAGCACCGCGAAAACTGTAGATAGACTGCGCATCATCACCAACCACACAGATGTTCCTGTTCTGGTTGATGAGCAGTTTGATGAGCGCGTACTGCACTGAGTTCGTGTCCTGGTACTCGTCGATAAGCACATACTCAAACTGCTGGCGCAAACTGTTTCGTACCGGTTCAGAGCTTCGAAGCATGTCAACGGTTTTGATGAGTAGGTCATCAAAGTCTAGCGCTCCCGACGTCGCCAGTTCAGCTTCATACGCTTGGTAAATCTCAGCAACTTTCTGCTCGATAGGCCCGCGGGATACAGCCGCCATATCGTCCGGTGTCTGCAGGTTATTCTTTGCCTTAGAGATCATGCCGATGACCACGCTTGGTTTGATGTCTTTGTCGGTGAGGCTATACTGCTTGAACAGCTGTCGGATGAGGCTTTTTTTGTCATCTTCATCATAAATCACAAAGCGCGAGTTGATGCCAATGACATGGCCATCCTGGCGCAGCAACCGCACACAGATGCTGTGAAATGTGCCCATCCACGGCATAAATTGTCGAGGAGGGGCCAGCCCCTCCGCTGGCACTCCGGGAGTCAATCCCGAAGTGCGCTCCTCCCCCTGAAGCGGGCGCGTAGCACCAGTACCTTCGGCCATCGTAGGACCGAGCAGTTTCCACAAACGTTCGCGCATCTCGCGCGCGGCCTTGTTAGTAAACGTCACAGCCAAAATGCGCGTCGGTAGCACATGTCGCTCGCGCACGAGATAGGCGATGCGATGCGTCAGTGTTTTTGTCTTGCCACTCCCCGCTCCTGCCAAAATCAACAGCGGCCCCGACTCATGCGTAACCGCTCGACGTTGTTCGTCGTTTAGACCATGCAAAATATCCATACTGATTCTATTTTACCAGGAAATACCACACCGCGACACCACCACCTGCGCCAACGATGACCATCAGGAGTATCCACAGTACCACCGACCAGCCCGACTTCTTCTTGGCGGGGTGATTCAGCGGCTGCGGCACTTCTGAAGCAGCGTCAAACACTGCACTCGGCTCCGGTGTATCCGCAGGAGCAGCACTGTACTGCGGAGCGATATCACCTGGTGTAAGCGGCGCTGGCACAGCAGGTTCGCTTGCTACTGGTTCCGACTGAGCTGACGGCACGTCCGTCTCTACTGCTGGCGACGGCTCGGGTGTTGGTGATGCTAACGGCTCCACAGACTCGACCGCCATCGTTTCGACAGCCAGTACTTCAGGGCTCAGTTCTGGTTGTAGTGGTTCCTCTGCGACTAGTGTCGCCGATGCCACATCGGGCTCGGATTCGCCTGTCCATGGGTCACTCTCGAGCGTCCCAGCTGCTGTAGCGTTTTCCTGACCAAACTCAATCGGGTCAGGCATGGTCATAGTATCAACAGTTGCAGACATCTCAACTGCAGCAGTTGGTGCGCTGCCAAGTGGACGCTTGTCAATCTCAACACCTTCGAGAAACGGCGAACTGAGTGGCGCAGCATCTGCTACTGGCTCGGTCATGGCCCCAGTCTCAATAAACTGGTCAACCGGCTCAACTTCTGGCTGTTCGGCCAGCATCGGTGCTGGAGCGGGCGAAGGAGTATCAACAAATGTTGGTTCTGACGCCACAACAGGCTCTGGCGCAACTGGTGGCTGCAGTGGAGCAGCCTCGCGCGACGCCGCTGCAGACGGTACTGGCCGAGGCTGAGCGCTCCGACTACTCGACGGGATGACATCCATAAACCGCCCGGTTGTCCGACGACTAACGATGGGCGATGATGCATCACTAGATGGTGCAGACAACACGGGCGCAACTGGCTCAACCGGCTGAGATGGCGGCACAGCCTCTACTGGTGTCGTCGTGACAGACGGCTCAGCCGGCACGCCTGCCTGTCCCATCAGCGAACTTACCGCTTTATCAAGTTCCTCAAAATCTATGTCACCCATCTAGCTCGCCCTCCCGTCGTCTAGGTTATATGCTTTATCTACAATACTTGCAAACTGGTGTGCATCAAGACTGACACCACCAATCAATAGACCGTCTACACCCTGGACCTTCAGGTAGGCTTCGGCGTTGTCGATATTGACACTGCCTCCGTAGAGTACTCGTACTCCTTTGGCGGCTTTCGCTCCGAATAGCTGCGCCATCTGTCGACGAATGACCGATACCGCGTAGCGCACGTCTGTAGGGCTCGCGTTATCACCGGTGCCAATTGCCCATACTGGCTCGTAGGCCACAGTAATCTCTGCTAGTTCATCTGATGTAAGATTGGCGAGGCCGCCTGTCAATTGGTCGTGTAGTATATCGGCAGTCTCGTTGCTTGCCCGCTCAAGTGCTGTCTCACCAACACACAACACCGGCAATAAATGATTACGCACTGCCGCCTGGACTTTTGCACGAGTGTCTTTGTCTGACTCATGGAACTGATAGCGACGCTCCGAATGACCGATGATGACATAGTCAGCAATTCCGCGCAGTTGCGCTGCTGAGACTTCGCCAGTATAAGCTCCTTGATCACGCCAGTAGCAGTTCTGAGCCGCTAACTTGAATTGACGACGATTTATCTGCAAGCTCAGTGACTGCAACGTCAACATCGTCGGTGCCAGCACAACATCCACCGTACGCTGTGCCGGAATCAGTTCAGACAGTTTGTGCAAATAAAGACTAGCCTCGCCAACGCCCAGGTTCATCTTCCAATTGCCAATAATTAGCTTCTTCATCATGCTTATGTTTAGTGTACCATTCTCTGCCCATAGGCGTCCAGTAAACTTTCAACTCCGGGCAGTTTTTTGCCGGACATCAGCTCCATGCTGGCACCACCACCAGTAGAGACGTGGGTAAACGAGGAGTCATCGCCGCCGCACCATTTCAATACAAAGTCAGCAGTATCACCACCACCGACGATAGATGTAGCCTCGGCGTTGGAAGCGATAGCGAGGGCTACCCGTGCCGAACCGATAGAGAATGCCTCGATTTCCGTAAGTCCCATAGGGCCATTCCAGACGATAGTCCCGGCACCAGCGATAACATCACAAAACTGCTGGATGGTCTGCGAGCCGATATCCAGTGCCCGCTCCTGCTCTGCAATTTTCTCGACTGCAACTTCCCGGCGGACTTGGTCGAGAGTATCAGCATCTTCACTGACCGCAACATCTTTTGGCAGTACCAAGAAGTTATCAACATTCTCATGACCAACTTTCTCGGCAGCCAGCTCATAGATGTCACGCAGTATCTCTTCCTGGTCTGGCTCAAGCATACTCTTACCCATATCATAGTGCTTAAACTGCAAGAATGTGTTTGCCATTGCGCCGCCAATAAGTATTGTTTCGGCTTTAGCTATGAAACGTCGTATGAGGTCGATTTTATCGCTAATTTTCGCCCCACCAATGATAGCCACGAGTGGTGGCGTTGGCGACTCCATGGCATGATTAATTATCGTCACTTCTTTTTCAAGCAACATGCCAGCAAAACTCGGCAAGAACTGCGTCATTGCGTGCGTGCTCGCATGCGCTCGGTGTGCCGCGCCAAAGCCATCCTGCACAAAAACACTCGCACCAGTGCTTTTAGCTATATTTTTTGCAAACTCCATGTCGTCTGCCTCTTCTTCCGCATAAAACCGCAGATTTTCAAGCAAAATGACACTGCCACACGGTGCATGTTTTACCGTCTGGTGCACCTTGTCCCCCACGCAATCGTCAATAAACTGCACCGACCGGCCAAGCAATTCGGCTAGACGCGCGGCTACAGGCGCCAAGCTCTGTGACTCATCGCGCCCTTTGGGTCGACCCAGATGGCTGATGAGTACCAATTTGCACTGACGCTCAATCAGATAGTTAATTGTCGGCACACTCGCACGAATACGCAAGTCATCTCCAATCACACCATCTTTATTTATTGGCACATTGTAATCAACGCGCACCAAAACAGTCTGTCTCTCAATGTCGATGTCGCGAACCGTCTGTTTGCTAAAAGCCATGCCCACCCGAATTTCCGTTCATATTACTTTACTCTATAATACACGCACCTGAATATTGTTCGTCGTACCTGGCCGCCCCGGTGCATAGCCGCTCACAAACACGAGATTGGCTGGACTTTCGCCAAACTGCCCCTCATCTTTCAGCCGCCCCGCTAGTTCTGCCGCCGCCTCAAGTCCGCTGTTGTGCGCCACATAAGAGCGTGTCGCGTAGTTAAGGGCGAGTTTTTGCGCCGTTTCTGGGTGATCAGTTAGGACAATAATCGGCAAGTTAGGACGAAATGCCGCGATATTAACTGCGGTTGCCCCGCTGCTCGTCTCCGCGATAATCGCGCGTGCATCAATATCCTGAGCCAATCGTACCGCCGAGTAACTAATCGCTGCATCAGTCTTTTTGCGTACCTCGTCCTTGTTGACCGCCATGACTTCACTGTATTCCTGTGTGTACATGATGGTTTTTCGCATCGCTTGAACTGTTTCGACTGGATAGTTGCCATTCGCCGTTTCATCAGAGAGCATGACAACATCCGAACCCTGGATAACTGCATTTGCCACATCGCTAACTTCGGCACGTGTTGGCTCAGGATGGTCAACCATACTGCCCATCATCTGTGTTGCCACAATAACAAGCTTGCCATGCTTGCGGCACAGCGCAACAATCCGTCGCTGAATAACCGGCACGATTTCTGCGCCCGCCTCGACCGCCAGGTCGCCGCGCGCCACCATAATGCCATCGCTTACTCTAACAATTTCCTCAAGATATTCGTCACTAATAGCAGACTTTGTCTCAACCTTGGCGATGACGTGCGCTTCAGAGCCAAGCGCTACCAAGCGTGACCTGAGGTCAGTGATATCAGCAGGCGTCTGCACAAAGCTTAGTGACACATAGTCAAATCCCTTATCTGCACCCCACTCGATATCCTCGATATCTTTTTGTGTCAAAATATCGCCGCCAAAATCAGTGTCAGGCAAGTTTAAGCCCTTTCGACTCA
>CALMCP010000058.1 GCA_937863095.1 uncultured Candidatus Saccharibacteria bacterium
GGTTGACTGCGCCAAAAACTGTTGCAATCTCCAAATACATCCGCTATACTGTACACTAAGAAGTAGTGTACCCGTGGTCTATATCTTACCGCTTACGTGGCAATGAGTGGAGAGAGGACTAACGGATGAGTCTTCGGCGCCGATTCAAACAATACTAATGAGTAATTCTTCTGCTGCAAGCAACAATGCGCGAGCGTTGGCTTCAGAGGGAGGAGCGAGTGTTCGGATGTATTCCGAAGACGAAGCGGAGGGACGGGTCCCTCCTTACGATAACTGCGAGGAGTATAACGCCTGTGGCAAAAAAACAGACCACACAGAGCGGGCGCGTGTTTTTCACGTCGGGTGATGACGCCCTGCCGCTACCAGACCTCATCGCTCACCAGAAGGACTCGTGGCGAGACTTCGTCGAGGGTGGGCTGAGTGAAATATTTTCAGAAATTAACCCAATCGATGACTACACCGGTCAGAAATTGGCACTGCGATTTGGTTCGTATCGGTTCGATGAGCCGAAAACGACCGACATATTCGCAAAAGAAAACAACCTCACTTTTGAGGCGCCGCTGCATGTCATAGCGGAGCTGACCAACAAAGTAACAGGAGAAGTCAAAGAGCAAGAAATCTATCTCGGCGACTACCCATGGATGACTGAGCGCGGTACGTTCGTTATCAACGGTACGGAGCGCGTCGTTGTGTCGCAGCTCATCCGTTCAGCCGGCATCTTCTTCACTGCTGACGCTTCTGGCGGGCGCAATCTGTATGGTGCTAAGCTCATCCCGGGCCGTGGTGCATGGCTCGAGTTTGAGACGGCGTCAAATGGTGCAATGTATGTCAAAATTGACCGTCGTCGCAAGTTACCAGTAACTGCGTTGCTGCGTGCGCTAGGCTACCCAAAGACATCTGAAATTAGGGAGCTGTTTGCCGATATTGACACTGGCGAGACAAAATACATCGAAGCAACGCTCGACAAGGATACAACTCGGGGTGCTAACGAAGCGCTCATCGAAGTCTATCGTCGTTTGCGTCCGGGCGACCTGGCGACCGTTGACAACGCTCGTCAGATGATTGAACGAATGTTCTTTGACTTCAAGCGTTTTGACTATAGCCGCGTTGGACGCTATAAAATCAATCAGCGTCTCGGTATGGACGTTGCCAATACTGCCGAGAACCGTGTCTTTCAGATGACGGACCTCATCGCAATCATCCGCGAGATGATTCGTCTGAACAACACCCAAGAAGCTCCCGATGACATCGACGCGCTATCAAACCGCCGTATCAAGCTAGTTGGTGAATTGCTGTCTCGTCAGTTCCGTGTCGGTATGCTGCGAATGCAGCGCAACGCCATGGACCGCATGAGCGTGACGGACATCGAAAATGTTTCACCAAGCCAACTTGTCAATGCTCGCCCTGTCGTAGCGGCAGTGCGCGAATTCTTCACTTCGAGTCAGCTAAGCCAGCTGCTCGATGAGACGAACCCACTGTCAGAGCTAAGCCACAAGCGACGCCTGAGCTCGACTGGTCCTGGTGGATTGAGCCGTGAGCGCGCTGGGTTTGACGTGCGTGATGCCCACCCAACGCACTACGGGCGCATCTGTACGGTGGAAACGCCAGAAGGTGCTAACATCGGTCTGGTGCTGAACCTCGCAGCCTATGCACGTATCAACGAGTATGGTTTCATCGAAACGCCGTACCTGCGCGTTAAGAATGGCAAAGTGACGGACGAAGTTATCTACCTCGATGCTGCACAAGAAGCCAACGAAGTTATCGCTGACGCTGGTGCGCCACTAGACAACGATGGTACGTTCCGCGATGAGCGTGTGAGCGCGCGAAACAACATGAAGCCGGAGCAGGTTGACGCCAGCGACGTAACGCTGATGGACGCCGCGCACAAGCAAATCCTCGGCTCAACCGCCGCGCTCGTGCCATTTATCGAGAAGAACCGTATCGACCGCTCGCTGACCGGTTCGAACATGCAACGCCAGGCAGTGCCACTTCTGACGCCACGACCGGCAACAGTTGGTACCGGTGTCGAGGAAGACATCGCCCGCAACAGCGGTCACCTCGTGGTGGCTGAGGCAGACGGCGAAGTTGTTCGTGCTGATGCAGATGAGATACATGTCAAGTACAAAGACGGTGTCAAAGTATACACACTGCGCCACTTCATCAAGAACAACGACGACCGCTGCTACAACCAGAAAGTTGTTGTCAATCGTGGCGATAAAGTCAAGAAAGCTGACGTACTCGTCGAAGGCGCGTCAATGGCCGAAGGTGAAATCGCCCTTGGTCAGGACCTGAAAGTAGCTTTCATGCCATGGGGCGGCTACAACATGGACGACGCTATCATCTTGTCGCAGCGTCTCGTCCAGGATGACACGTTGACCAGCATTAACATCAAGGACTACACTGTTGAGGTCCGCGAAACGAAGCTGGGCCCAGAAATTGTCACTCGAGACATCCCAAATGTTTCCGAAGACAGTTTGCGGCACCTCGATGAGGACGGTATCGTTCAAGTTGGTTCTGAAGTAAAAGCTGGCGATGTACTCGTCGGCAAGATTACACCAAAGGGCGAGCAGGAGCTCAGCTCAGAAGAGCGACTCCTCCGGGCTATCTTTGGTGAGAAAGCCAAGGATGTTCGCGACACCTCACAGCGGATGAATCATGCTGGTGGCGGTAAAGTACTCGGTGTGAAGATATTTTCACGAGAGAACGGTCACGAGCTGAAGGCGGGTGTACTGATGCAAATCCAGATATTTGTCGCACAGCTGCGTAAAATTGGCGTCGGTGACAAGATGGCCGGCCGTCACGGTAACAA
>CALMCP010000059.1 GCA_937863095.1 uncultured Candidatus Saccharibacteria bacterium
TTCTCATAGGCCATGCACTTCTTTTCCGAGCACCAGCCGAAACGCTCCGTTGTAATCTCAGTCCGGCTAATCCACGAGTAGCTCACTTCCCGTTTCGTGCTTTTCTTGTACGGGCAAAACATACCATCATCGCTCATTGTGCTGTCTCCTATAAAACATTCGTGTGAAGCGGCTGCCCGGTGGCAAGCTGCCGATGGATGAACTCACGCTCGAGGCAGTTACTCACCATAACGAGGGCTCGCAGCTCTCCGGGGAGAATCTTGCTGTCGAGATAGAGCCGCTCAATTTCCGGCCCCCGCGCGTGGAGCTCCCGGATGGCCGCCTCCGCGTCCTCCCACTCGGTCAGGTCGTACAGCTCGCCGAGTGCCTTGTCGAACTCACTCTTTTCCGGCATCGCTGGCCTCCTGCTTTGCTGCCTCTTTGTCCAGATTGTCCTTGAGCCGGTCGAGCTTGTCCCATACGACTTTCGTGATGTTTACCAGCTCGTGAGGGTTAAAAATTGCAAAGAGCTGCACCAGCATGATGAAAACATCAGCAATTTCCTCCTCGATGTTCGAGTGTACTTCCTGCGTCTCCCTGTTAAACGGGGTATCATACTTGCGCTTGCACTCTTTGAGCTTGCAGAGAGCTTTGGTGAGCTCCGACATTTCCTCCACAGCCTTGGTGAGCTGGGCGTCTTTGCCGTAAGTACCGATGGCGCGGTCGATGGTCTGCAAGCCCTCCGGCATAATCTCCGGGATGAGCGCGTCCTCGTAGTGCTTGAGCTTGTCGCGCAGCGAGGCGAGAGCCCACGAGAGGGTGTAGTGCTCTGCCAGCAGGCCCTCGATGGTCTCCGGGCCGTCGAACAGGTGCTCGCACAGGGTCATGTCGAACTCCTCCGGCGTTCCCTCGGTGTCAATATCTGCGTTGTGCGCCTTGATAAGCTGCTTCATGTAGTCGTTGAGGCTGATGCTCCGGCTGGGCATCTGCACCCATCCATCCTCGCCGCGCACAAACAGGTTGAGAGCCTGTGAGTAGTTCCCGTCCGGGGTGTCGGTTGTCATTCTTCTCTGCGGAAACATAATTTTGTCCTCCAATTTTCAAATTTGATGGTCAAAGATTGAAATATGCTTAAATCGTTTTCAAGTTTCGTGGTTGGATTTTGCTTGTTTTTCTTTCATGCCTGCCCATCCTCCGTGTATTTATTGTCGTAGAACATCCCGTCTTGCCCGATGGAAAAATCTTCATCTTCCCAGTATACGCCGCAACCGTTTTCACAGGCCGCTACGCTCTCGCTTAGTTCTCCGCTTCTGGATACATAGCGTTTCGGAACTTTTCCGTCTTTTCGGATTGTGTAGTCCCGTGCGTTCTGGTAAAATTCCGAATAAATAATTTTCCCGCCACACCTCGGGCATCGGCCCCGAATGACTCCATTCACGTTTCATCCTCCTTTTTTGTTTTCTTCAACTGGCGG
>CALMCP010000060.1 GCA_937863095.1 uncultured Candidatus Saccharibacteria bacterium
AGCGTGGAACGGCTGGCGGAGAGGTTGGGGGTGGGGGTGGCGGAGCTGCTGGGGTAGGAGGCCGATGCAGGACTGCACATAGCCCGGCTCTACAGCGCCCCGGCGACGCGAGTGACAACGCTGTGGTTTACCCTGGTGGTGGGGCGATTCTGCCTCCCGAGCTTCAGGGGGACACGATGAAACGACTGACCATCCTCGCTATCTCGCTTGTCCTGGCGATTGCCGGACTGGGCGCCGCGCCGCTCCAGGCGCATGCTGACGACAACCTTCCTCCACGAGTATTGACCGCGCCGCTCGACGGTCCGGACTACCCCTACATCAACATCCACTCGGGACCCGGCACCGAGTACCCCGTCATCGCGCAGGTCCCGGCAGGCACGGACTTCTGGATTGGCTGCTGGGGCTCCGGCACGCCCGTCACTGGTCCGTACGGCACGACGGAGGTCTGGTACGAAGCCCCGGACTTCGGCGGTTGGGCGAGTGACGCGGACATCTGGACCGGGTCGAACGAGCCGGTGACGCAGGGGTGCGAGACGCCTCCAGTCGGCATGACGGCGCCAATCGACGAGAACCTCATCGAGAGAATCGCCGGTGACCCTTGGTCGGTCATCCGCGAGACCGCATACGACCGCGTCGCTGCGGCAGAGTGGGCGTACGCGCACGTAGATGACGAAGTACGGTACTCGCAGGACTGTACCTGGTTCGTCTCCCAGGCATTGTGGGCCGGGGGTATGTCGAAGACCGACGAATGGACCGATTCGAGCTGGAACTTCAACGACCAAGCAAGTCGACGGGATTTTCCTGGTCCGAGCAAGGCCGCTGCGCACGCCGACTATTTCAAGGAGTACATGGTAGCCAACTGGGCGACATATATCGATATCGACTGGTCGGATAACACTGCTGGCGGCGCCGAGGTCGGCGACGTCATCGCCTACGACTGGGACGGTGACGGAAAGATTAATCACGTTGCGCTTGTTACGAGCGTGAACGAGCAGGGATACCCGTCTATCACGCAGCACACTCCGGCACAGAAGGACCGTTACTGGTCTTGGTCGGATTCTGGAAATGACTGGATTGAGTTCGCCAGCCCGGGCGCCACTGCTCACTTGATTAAGTTCAACATATAGTGTTATTCTGAGGGGTGGATGAATCCATTCTTTTTGGCCCACCCCTCAGTCTCTGCGCCTCTGCTTCTCCTGGGCGCTTCGTTCGATGCGTCCTTTCCTCTCGAACAGGGCATTTGGTGGATTTTCACCCCTGTGAAACACGTGTATACCATTACGGAGAACCAGCCACTTGCTGAACTCCCGTGGCCCTACGTCCATGCGTGGGGCCCGATGTATCTTGACCTAGCAGCAATCGCAGCAAGCGTCTCGGTGCTCTTGCTTTTGCTCCTGATAGTCCCGTCGGTAGCCGTGAGATTCGAGAAACATCCATATCCGCTGGCATGGTTGTCGGGTGTTCTGGGTGCCGCGTTTGGTGCGATATTGGTCCTTCATGGCTATCGGCTATACACTAGCTGGGTCAACCTTGCGTACATGTGTGTCGTGGTTGTCTTGACACTCTGCTTCTACCGCATTGTTCAGTCAGGGTCGGTACGCAAGAACAAAACCGCAGACTAGGCATCCTGTACGACTGGTGGGGTCGTAACCTGAGTCACCTGGGCCTCGGCTGCTGCCACTGAATATTGATGTATCCGAACGCACGCGTTGATAGCCCAGATGCTGCCAGCGATGAACATTATGAGAGATACTCCCGATGTGATTCCAGGACGAGCGGTTGCTACACCTGCCGTCGCGACGCTCAAAGAGGCGGCCAGTAAGCACGATAGGGCCAGTTGTCGACGATTTCCTTCCTTGAGCTCTACCGGCCCTGCTATCTTTACGGGAAGGGCGCGACGGTACTGCGTCACAATAATCTGCCTACGGATAATTGGGTCAAACGCGAACGACACGGCGCCGATGATTCCGAAGAAGGCGAGTATCGAATACCAAACGATTGTCGATATCCTCGCGCCACTGTGGAGGGCCATGAAAAGAGCGGCGGGAGGTGCGGGGAGAAACACAAGAACTGGAAGGAAATGATGGGTCGGAACATAGATTCTGGCCACCTGTTGGGCCCTGGCTTCTATGACTATCCTCTGCAGGGTGTTCCTCCGAGCGGTACCGGACTCTCCCTCTAGAGCCGCAGCAGCCCAAGATTCCCGTTTCCTAAATCGAGAGACGGCGCTCAGTTGGTTGACTGCGATGATAAGTCCAACAAGTGAGGCTAATAAGGCCAAGAATTTCGCTGCGGTGTCTAGCGCGGTGCTCAGTTGGTCTAATGGCATAGGGGCATCCTACGCCGAGCGCATTTCTCAGTGTGTCAACTACGCAGTCCTGTCGTCCTGGGCGTTTCTTTCGCCCGCGTCCGGATGGAGTGAGTCTCAACGCCGGGGGTACTGGGCTCCACGTTGCCGAGTCCATGACAGAGGCCATGTCCGACCGGACGGTTGGCGTCGTGCTCAACTTGTTGTTCACTGGACTCACGGGCGGATTGCAGCGAACACGTAGCTGGTCCGCCCATCAGGTTCCTCGTTGCTGGCCAGCGGCTCCACGAGGCAATCTCGCCCAGGGATTGCCGGCCGCACCCACCAAGGAGGTACTCGCCATGAGTGAGTCCAACACCGCTGCGAACGCCATGGGCTACGGCACGGTCAAGACGCTGGCCGTCAGAATCAACGAATCGACCCGTGCGCAGCTGGACATCATCGCCCAGCTGAACGACCGTACGGTCACCGACGAGATTCGCCTGGCCCTTGAGGCTTGGATTGAGAAGACGAAGTCTGACCCGTCCGTCCTCGAGCGCGCCGAAGCCGTCCGTGCTGAGATTGAGCGTGAAGCCGCCACGAAGCGGGAGGCCATCGCCGCAATCTTCAACGAGACGAAGAAGCCTGCCCGTTCGCAGCCTGCCGCCAAGCGCTGAAGCGCCTTGGCGACACCAGCCCGGCCACACATCGCTGCTACGGCGATGATGGCCGGGCTATTTCATGTCTCGGCGGCGGCGTTGACCCGGGCGACTCAGATGCGGGTCAGACTACGGCCTGGCTGCGAGGGTCTGTACGCCGGGTGCCATGCCATATCTACCGCCTCGCGGACGCATCGTGACCCCGTGCGCAACCAGCATGTTCCTGACGGTGTTGCGCGGGACATCCACACGTTCCGACACGCCCGCGAGCGACATGCCGCCTTCGTAGAGGTCGGCCGCCTGGGCGATGACCTCGTCGGGGACGGGCTGCTGGCGAATCTGAACGCCTCGGCCCCTCAGGAGCTTCAGCAGGCCATTCCTCGATACTCCGTACTCGATGCACAGCTTCGGGCTCGACTCGCCGTCGACGTACCGCTTGACAATCTCATCGACCGTCCCTGGCGCAAGCCGCCGCCGAAGCGCTCGGTTCGTAACTCGCCGGTCCTCGGTCGGCTCTGGCGCGGCGTGGGCGCTCTTGGAGGCGGCTGCCAGGCGCTTGAGTTCGCTGAGGGTTGGTGGCAGTAGGGACGGGTTGTTCGATGAGCTGTCTACACTGCCAACCAAGAAGAAATAACAGATAGAGATTAGAATTCGGGCTAGTCTCTATTTTTTATTTCGCCTCTGTTGTTTTGGTTCTAATCTTTGCTGGCGAGTTCTGCATGTACCAATGACCAAACACTGACATATTGACAGACCAAGAATCATTTGGTATAATACTATTCGTCAGTTCCTACGAATGAGGTGAGAGGCATGGCTACGACTACAACCGAGCCGTACTACGGCACTCAGGGTGGCGGCACAGCCATCATGAAGGGAGACCAGCTGGTGTGGGAAGAACCGCCCGACTGGTTCACCGAAGCTCAAGTCGGGGACCCTGTCCCCGAAGAATGGGGCATCGTCGGTCCCTTCGACCGCGAGACGAAGAAGCCCTACGTCGACGTCGACGACTGACACCCGCCCCGCACTGTAGTGGTGCGGGGCAAGTTACGTCATATGATTGTCTAGCTCTATTCAGCTGTGGTTAAGTGATTTAAGCCTGGTTCTTCCCTATAGAGCTCACGCCATCTAACTATCTCATTACAGATAGAGTTCCAATGCAAGACTACTTGGGCAACCACGTTGACCTTACTCGAACACATGAACATTGGTTCATGTGTTTTTACGTATGTTGTTCGGCTGGAGGCTACTTCCCGCCGAACAAAAACTGCAACCACTGCTGAAAATTGCTGTCATCTGGAGCGGTGGTCGTTTGTTCTGGGGCTTGTTCGTCTTTGGTGACGGTTGAGGGCACGATGAGCGCGTGCTCGCCAGGCATGCCTTTGCCGAGGCGTTCACGCACCGCCAGTTCTTGCCACTCAAGTGTGGTGTAAAATTTGCTTTCCAGCTGGAGCGTGTCGACGCGTAGCCGCTCAAGCTCGACTTGACGACGCTTGGCGTCGACCGACTGCTGCAGTTCGTAGTTCTGTTGCATGACCTCTATGGAGTTCCAGGTCCAGTTCAGTGCGATAAGCAGCGCCACGACAATCACGACATTGTTCAACGTCAAAAAGTCCCGACGGAGGCGGTAGAGTAGGCGTTTGGACTGGGTGTGGAGCGTTTCGAGCATGATGTTTGTTTGGTAGTTTAGCTATAAACATAATTGTACCATAAAATCTCATGATTTGTGGTGATTCAGCTACGTATTAGCTGTCAGCCTGTAGCTTGGCTGCACTCATAACCTGCTCTTCTAGTTCTTGGCTCCCGGCACTGTTGCTCCTGTAGCCTGTTCGCCACTCATCATGTTCATAGATAAACTGTAGCGTTTTGGTGCCTGGTTGGGCAATTTTAACTTTAGCATTATCATTGCCGTGCGTAAGTTCTGCTAGTAGTTGAGCTATGTCGTCAACTGTCAGTGCGTCATTCATACGGACATCGTAGGTGACAAAGCCATCCGCGTGCGTGATGTATATGCTGCCGGCTTTGCTCGACAAGTGCTGAATCGCTTCGGTAGCCAAAAAAGTCAACGGTGCACTTTTTTCAGTAGAATGTATGAAGAGATTGAACGAATCACTTGGCTTCCAGACTCGGGTGATGTTCTGGCACGTTCCCGTGTATACGGGCAGGGGCAGCAGGGTTGCTGCGTTTAGGCTGTCTGTTACTGCAGTGCAGTCTTTGCCGCCGAGCGACCACGTTACAAACGTCTCGTCTTTGCTATTTATTCTACCCAGGTATACCCGTGCTGCACCACGCTCAAGTTCGGCAAAGAGAGATGTTATCGCATCGCCTTCAACGCGGATTGAGTTGTTTTGTCGTATTGTGAGCCGACCGCTCTGATGGGACTGGCGGTATGTGAGCGTCGTATCTTTATTGAGCAAATCCGGTGAGGCCATCCCTGTAATCATCGCAACTGCATCGGGCCCGTTTGTGGGCTGCCCCTCGACAGATACTGTCGCAGATGTGCTAAGGCCGGCATTGGCGCTTCCATAGGTCACGTCAACTGATTTCACAGTGTCGAGCTGTTGAATCTTGCGTATCCATGCCGTACCCTCGGCGGTCTTGAGCGGATGATGCCCGAGCGAGCCAATTGCAAGACCAATTTGTGTGGCTATGAATAGAGCCGGCAGGATGAGTACGACACAGCTCACAGCGATAACTACCCAGAACCAGGCGCGTCGATGAACAGGTTTGCTTGGAGGGTTATTCGTATCCATATGATTTCCTATGTCTTGGTGGGGGTGGTTGGGATTGAACCAACGACCAACAGGTTATGAGCCCGCTGCTCTAACCACTGAGCTACACCCCCGTCACAGGATATTGTACCTTAAAACGTGCGTTTAGAGAAGCTTGCTGGCGGCGATTCGGATGGTTTCTGACCATGAGGTGAATTCGTGTGGCGTCGAGAAGACGTCTTCGGCGGTCATGCCGTGACGGATGGCGAGGGCGAGCTCGTGAATCATCTCGCTGGCGTGGGGTGCGATGACAGTTGCGCCGAGTAAGACGCCTTTTTTGTCGGAGATGAGCTTGACCATGCCTAGCCGTTCGTCGGTGATGTTGCTGCGGGGGACGAGGGTGATGGGGGCAGTGGCGCGATTAATCTTGAGGTCGCGGCGCGTACAGTCGTCCTCTGACAGACCGACGCGAGCAACTTCAGGCAGCGCACGGATGATGTGGAATGGTAGGTGTGTTTCAACAATGGTCTGTTTGGTGTGCAGCAGGTTGTGAGCAGCAACGCGACTGTGCATGAGGATGTCGTGGGTGGCAGAGCCAGGGTGAACGCAGGAGCCGGCAGCGTAGATGTGGCGAGCAGAGGTCTGTAAGCTAGCGTTGACTTCGATACCGCGGTGATTGTAGCTTACGCCGGCGTTTTCGAGACCGATGTCAGTAGCGGGCAGACGCGTGTCAGCGAGGAGAAGTGCGTCGACTTTGACAGTTCGCTCGACACCAGCACGGACATAGGTGATACGCTGCTGGAGGCCTTCTTTTTGCACGGCGACGACTTTGGTGTTTGGCAAGATGGTCATGCCGCGCTGCTTGGTGAACTGTTCGCTCACCATGTCAGAAACATCGCTGTCGTGGTCGGGCATGATGCGTGTAGCGGAGTCGGCGACGTAGACTTTGGTGCCAAAGACGGACATCAGGCTGGCGATTTCGATAGCTGCTTGACCTGAGCCGATGACAAAGAGTGACTTTGGTGGGCGTGTCAGGGAGAGGATGGTTTTTGGCGTGTGGTAGGGCGTCTCGGCGATGCCGGGAATGTCGGGGATTTCCCAGGTGGTGCCGGTGGCGATGAGGAACTTACGAGCAGAGAGGTGGCGGCGATTGACACTGATTTCATTTGGACTCAAGAAGTGAGCGGTGCCGGTGAAGGCGCTGATGCCTTGCTTCTCGTAGTAGCGGCGATTGCCAGCCGCACCAGTGCGTTTGACGACGGTGTCGCGCCAGAGAAGGATGGACGGGTAGTTGTAGCCGACCGTGGCGGTGCGCAGGCCAAACGGAGCGGCTCGCTTGGCGGTGTCGTAGATGTTGGCGACATTGAGCAGGGCACCAAGCGGCACTTCACCCCAGTTGGGGGACTCGCCACCAAATTCGTCCTGTTCGATGATAGCGACTTTCTTGCCAGCACGAGCGGCGATAGACGCGGCCGGACTGCCACCTGCGCCGCTGCCGATGATGATGATGTCGTAGTCAAATGTTGGTTTTTGTGCCATGTCGTCTCCTATAATACCGTTAATTGTTGCTTGTACAGGTACGCTGCCTCTGGGTGAAGCGGGCGCAGCAGTCCAGCGCCCACGCGGCGTATGTCGCCAGTGGTAATCTCTTGTTTATCCAGCGCCCACGCGGCGATGCCTTTGCTGACTTTTGCGGCTATCTCCTCGGCTTGGCCATCGGGCGTCTTCAGGCTGCGACAGGTCGCGACAAGGCTGCGGTGGAGCTTGTCGATGTCAAAGTGTTCCATGTGTTTGCGCGACTTAACGACGATGATTGGCTCGCTCATCAAAATCCTCCGTAGAGGCTGATACCGAGCAGGCGGTCAACGAAGATGTAGGCGGCGAGGATGATGAGGCTGCCACCAGCGACGAATTGGATAAACCGTTTGTGTTTTTCGCGCCATGCCTGTACCTTGGTGATTTTGTGACCGCCACCGACCATGACAAAAACAACGAGCAGCGGCAGGGTAGCGATGATGACGTAGAGCAGCAGGCTAGCGAGTTGCCACCAGACGCTTGGTAGGGTAACAGTGGCGAGGGCTGCGGCGAGCATCGGCCCGACGATAAACAATAGTTCAGCGATGACGCTGGTCATGCCCAGGCCGAAGGCCTCGGCTGAGTTTTTTGTCTGCTTGGTGCGACTGGTCAGATAGCGTGCAAATCCTCGCGGCAACCACAGCGCCGTCCCCGCTCCTCGGCGGTAGTAAAACGCCCATGTCGCCACCCCGAGCCCCGCCATCAGACCACAAGCGATAGCTGCAACGAGTTGTTCGGTGGCGGCTGAGAATTGAATCTTCAGCGTTAAAAAATAGGCGAGGGATGACAAAAGCAGAGCGGTGAGGACGACAACGCCCGTGATAAACCCATTCATCAGTCGCAAGACTTTACGGTGTGCAGTTTTGCGCCCCAGAGAGTGACCGCTGAGCAGCGTCAACACACTAACACTCAGCTGAAAACAGGCGTGAATACCCGCCGCAAAAGCGATGATAGCCAGAGATGATGCGATGCCCACTGTCATGTTTGTGTAATCAATGTTTTTATAAACAGTCCTCTCTTCTAGCATAAGGGAAATGACGCGAGAGTGCAAGGGGCGCGGCAGACAAAGAAAAATCGTCCATACGGACGAGATTTCTTGATAAGTTCTATCTGGTAGAAACGCTATTAACCACTTGGAACCAGATAAAGCGTGAACTGATTGTAGCGTCTGAAATATACCAGAGCATGAGAATTACCTACCCCATACAGTCATAAGTAGTAGTAATAGAACTATGATACTTAGGCTGCTTTAGCTAGATGTTACTAGCGAGACTTAACAGATATTTAATGGTATAATGTTCGACAACATGCACGAGTTTTTAGTTAAGTTTGTAACGGTCTACAAAAAGCACCCAATACTGTACACGATTTTAGCGTTATTCATTACTGGAATTACGGCGTTCGTCATACTCATCCCGCTATTCATCTTCATGGTGTATGTAGGCATTTACTATCTAGTCTACCTCTTCAAAACCCTAGCGTATTACAAAACACCAGACTTCCTCTCAATCAAAGAGAAGCTAGCCGAGAAGATTGTTGAATACAACGAGTTTGACCATTTTATGGATGAGACCCGTGACTATATACGCTCAAAACAGCAGGAACTTACAACTGGCAATGTACGTAACAGTACACTAACCGTTTACAAGAACTCTCAACTCGATGTCTATAAATACATAGTCAAATACTTCTTCAAGAATACGAAGATTGATGAGTCATCTATGCAGATTATTGAAGCAATCTTGCAGAAGTATAACACCATAAATCAGACCCACGAGATTCTTACGGATGAATATAACGAGCTAATGGAATACATCCAGAAGCATATGTATAGGGGTGCTTATATCTTCAAATCTATGACCATGAAGAAGCTAGGCTCACGCAAATTGCCTAAGTTCGAGAAGAATTACTACATGTGGTATGCATTTAACTACACATCACCGACTAATAGGAAGTCATACAGCAACTCAATCATACTTGATGAAGAACGCTTAGAAGATTTTGCCGAGTTCTTAAACAACTTAATAGCTTATAGAAAATCTGCAAAGTTTCAGCGTCAGCTTATGACTCCACGACTAAGAGAAAGTATCTTAACACGGGATAAGCATACTTGCATGAGTTGTGGTATTTCTACACAAAAAGAGGCACACTTACTACTTGAAGTTGACCACATAATGCCTATTGCCAAGGGTGGTATAACGATTGAGACAAACTTGCAAACGCTATGCTGGAAATGTAACAGAACAAAAGGTGCTAAGGTTCTCGATAACTCTGCTCCTGCCGCTGCATAGTCGCTTATCTTGCATTGCCGTAGTTAATAGTAGGGCTAACACTTAATTGTGATGTTGGGTATTTCTTCTAGTAGTTTAAAGCATGCGTGGGGTACGGGAGGCCTACCTAGTCAGATTGTTGTACATTCTTAATATCGTATGTTTATGCGGGCTATTCATTTATTGAGCCATCATCTCAAAAGTATGGATAGCCTACATAGACGTTAACCCTAGTCACTAAGGGGCTCAGAAATTAGCAAAAAACTAGTAATAGTTATAAAATGTCTATACACATGAAGAAAACGATGAAAGTTACAAATGGCAGTGTGGCTCGTGCAGGCCTTCCTAGAGGCTTATCAGCTGCTGTCATTCAATACATCTGGAACGCTATAGAGGCAGATGCAACTAAGATAGACATCGTGTTTGAGAGAATGGCTGCGGAAGTTAAAGCGGTTAAGTCGTTTTATATTGAAGATAATGGTACAGGTATAGACCACTCTACCGTCCAAAAGACATTCGGTTCATTTCTCGATTCGACAAAACAAACTCGATTCACTAAGGGCGGTAAGGGTAAGGGTCGTCTCTCATTTTTAGCTTTTTGTAGTCGTGCAATTTGGTATACCACCTTTACCGATAAAGACGGTAGCAATCAGTTTTACACTATAGAAATTGATGAGGGTAAGCGTGAAGAATATGACTTTTCTGACCCGAAACCAATAACTGATGCTACTGGTACCAAGGTGGAGTTTCGTCTTCCTAAGCCTGTACTTGACGCTGATTATCTTGACTCTGAGGAGTTCAAGCGAGACCTAGCTTTAGAGTTCGGGTGGTTCTTACAAATAAATGAAGGTAAGAAACTTACGATAAACATTAATGGTGTAAAATTAAACCATTCAGATTTTATTGAGTTATTTGAAGCACGAGAAATAGTCATTAAAGACAAGAAAGACGAGAATCGTAGCTATAAATTTACTGCAAATTTTATCCAGTGGAAAGATAAAATTGGTACAGATTCTCACTTTTATTTCCTGGACAGTAAACAACAACTGAAAGAACGAGCAGCAACAGGTTTTAACAAGATTGGCGGTAGGGCATATGGGTTTGTGCATAGCGTGTATATTCAGTCTGGTTATTTTGACACTTTCTCTTTCTCGAAAGCTGCAAATGAGTCAAACGCAGAACTTGCCCTGGACGGCATTGACAATGACCAATACGACACAGTTTACAAGCAGCTTGTAGATACATTGAAAAAATATGTTGCCGAAAAACGTGATGAGTTTTTATCTAACGACTCCGAAGGGGCTATCGAGAGGTTTCGTGAGCGAGGTACACTCCCAACATTCAGCGATGACGTTCTCGGAAAACAACAAGAAGAAAACTACACAGAAGTCCTTAAGGGTGTCTACAAGACTGCACCTACCCTGTTCATTGATATAAGCAAGCCTCAAGAAAAATCCCTGTTGGGTCTCCTAAGTCTTTCGCTCAAATCTGATGAAAGAGAGCATGTGCTAGATATTCTATCTAGCGTAGTAGACTTGTCACCAGAAGACAGGAGAGGACTTGCCGACCTACTGAGAAAAACTAAGTTGTCTGGTGTAGTTAAACTTCTAAAGACTCTAGAGTCACGCTATGCAGTCGTTGAGATTCTTAGAGAGCTTGTCTTTAAACACACAAAAACCACCACAGAACGAGGTCAGCTGCAAGACGCTATAGAGAATAATTTCTGGCTATTCGGTGAAGAATATAATCTTGTGAGTGCCGATACCTCATTCAAACAACTAGAGGATTCGTACTTGAAAATGATTAATGATAAATCGTCTAGCGATGCAGAAAAGAGCGACAGACGGCCTGACCTCTTCCTGGTACGTCAAAGAAAAATAACAAATGGTATTAGCGGTGTTGGCTACAAAAAGCAGAATCTAATTGTTGAGCTTAAACGCCCAAGTGTCGATGTCGGCACTGAGCAGTTTAGGCAAATTGAAGATTATCGAGATATTCTACGTAAAGATTCAGCTTTCAATAGTAGCGTCAGAGAGTGGCATATGTTTATTATTGGAGCCAAGGTAAAGGACGAAGTCGCAAGTAAGTATGAGACATTCAAGCATCTTGGCAAACAATTCCTAGTAAGTAACGAGGATAATTTTTATATATATGCTCTAACTTGGGATGATGTATTCACATCGTTTGAGGTCAGGCATGATTTCCTACTAGACGATTTAGAAATTGATAAAAGTAAAAT
>CALMCP010000061.1 GCA_937863095.1 uncultured Candidatus Saccharibacteria bacterium
ATGTCTTGGACTACTTATCGTTGTTATTATTACAACGATATTATTCCTGCTTGCTCTTCGTCCTGCGCAGGCAGCACCGACCACCATGAGTTTCACGGCGCGCCTCAAGAACGCTAACGGCAGCATCGTCGCCGACGGCTCGTACAACGTTGAGTTTAAGCTCTACAACCAAGCATCGGACGGCACTGCCCTCTGGACTGAGCGCTATTACGATGAGAACGGCGCGACTGCTGGCGAAGACTACCGTGTCAAGGTTGTCAATGGCTACCTCAGCGTCAAGCTCGGCTCGCGCACGCCATTTGGCGGTATCAACTGGGACGACAACCTCTGGCTGACGATGAACATCGGTGGCGTCGAGCAGACGGCAACACCAACCAACTGGGACGGCGAGATGTCACCGCGCATCCAGCTCACCGCCACGCCGTACTCGATGAACTCGGGTGCAGTCGGTGGCAAGAAGGCCGACCAGCTAGTCCAGCTCGGTCAAGGGTCACAAACCGACAACTCAAGCAACAGCAGCATCCACATCAACAAAACAGGCAGCGGCAAGCTTATCCAACTCCAGTCATCCGGTACCGACGTCTTTACGGTCGAGGCGAGTGGCAGCATCGTTCTCGGCGGCAGATCAGACCAGTCAATCAGCGTTGGCACAGCGGACGAGGGCGTCGGCCACAACCTCACACTCTCAGCCGGCAGTGGCGCAGATGACGCCAACAACAAGGGTGGCAGCCTCGTGCTTCAAGGAGGCGACGGTGGTGGGCTGGACGGTGCAGGCGGCGACGTCAGTATCGATGCCGGCAAGAGTAAGGGTGATGGCGCGAGCGGCTCGATAGCCCTCGGCACTGTCAATGCCGGCTCTATCACCATCGGCAACAGCAACTCAACTACTGTCGTCGATGGTGCACTGCAAGCGGGCGGAATTGACACGTCTGGCGCAGGTGAGCTGACCATCGGTGGCGACAATGCGACGTCTATCAACCTCGGCCAAGACACCACCATCGGCGAGAACAAAACCCTCAACGTCAACGGCAACACTACCATCAAAAGCGGTTCGTCCGACACCACAGAAACCCTTCAGGTCCAAAATGCCGACGGTGCCAACCAATTGTCGGTCGACGCACTCAACAGCCGCGTGACTATCGGCACCAGTGACACCACCGGGACGCTCTTAGTCCTCGACACCAAGACATCAGCTGGCGACCCTGTCGGCACTCTTGGCGCCATGTACTACAACAGTGACGCTGGCAAATTCCGCTGCTACGAAGCTGGCAAGAATGGTAATGAATGGAAAGACTGTATCACCCCGCTGCCCGTTTCGGTCACTGCACAAGTTGCCACAGATACAAACGACGATGTTGACCCAGTCGATGTCGAGAACATGACCTTTGAGTTAGCAGCCAACACTAAGTATTACTACAAATTTGTCATCATGCACAACTCCGAAGACACCAACGTCGGCGCTGGATTCGGCGTCACCACCCCAACGGGCAGCGTCGCAAACAACTGGTGTATCAACACGACGTCCATCACCAGTACGGCAAACACTGGACTCGGCTCCTACTGTGGCACGGCAGATGCTGACACGACAACAACTGGGAGCGTCATGTCGGGCAATCTGTTCACCTCAACCATGGAGGGCTACCTCGAAACCGGCAGCACCGCCGGCGAACTCACACTGCGCTTCAAGTCAGAAACCAGTGGTAAAAAAGTCACGGTCGACCCGAAATCATTTGGCATATTGCAAATCGTCCAGTAGTTAGTTGGCCCGAGCGAGATCGGCGACGAGTGCATTGATAGTCGCGGCATTGATAGCGGTGGTCGAGGTAAAAAATAGTAGTGCGTCGCCAGTGTTGAGTGCGTACTGAGTCTTGCCACCTGCCGACAAGTCGTAGAGCGTGCCATTGCTCGTCGTCGTGGTTGTCACCGTGCCACTCCCGATGAGTTTTTGCATGTCAAAGTTAGCAGGGAGCGGCTGGACCGTCACAACGATAGAGTTCTGGCTGTCTTTGGCCGTGAATGTGTAGGTCATAGCCGTACTACTGACGTTTGTCCTGCTCGCGTCGAGCGTGTAGCCGCTGGGCGGTCGCTGTGGTGTGTAGACGGGAAAGTCAGCCTCAGCGATGAGCGTTTGGTCGATGAGCGTCGGGCGACTTCTCATTAACACATATGCCGTGACGCCACCAACGATGACAAGCAGCAGCGCCAGCCACACCAGGCGCCGTTTCGTCAAAAGAGCTGGTCGTTTGCCTGCTCCGGCCATGGGCTATTTGCTACTCTGCCGATGTTGCTGGATGAGCTGCGATATTTTGCCGTCAGGCTTGAGATTTTCGAAAAATAATATCTGGTCACGGTTGATAACCATGGCGTCTTCCGGGCCGTGTACTTCATCGCCGAGCTTGATGAGCTGCATACCTGCAGCCGTACCAGACTGCTCGGTGTCAGCCCCTGTTGCCGTCTCATCGCCCGACTTGATGTAAAACACTTCGCTCAACTTGAGATATTGCTCATTCAGCTCAGTCAGGCGACCAAAATACACCTGTCCTCCGGACAGAAATACCGCTTGATACTTGTCACTATTAATATCAAGGCCCGTCGTTGATGGTCGTGAATCAAACAAGGTAAACCATGCGGTCACGCCAGCCATAACGACAACAAGGCCTATCAAAAGGCCGATAATCAGTGATTTTCTGTCTTTTCTCCGAGAACGCGACGTATCCGCCTGCTGCGGAGCAGGTGGTGTGTTTGCAGGCTCCGACACCTCGACTGGTCGTCGAGCTGGCTCAGACCGATACGCAGACTGCCTCTCAGCTGGTCGCGGTGTTCGTGACAAACCCCCGTCAATCATCTCATCCCCCTCATTACCTATTCTTACTGATTGTACCATAGCATAGGCGTTTTTGAGAAGTACTTGAAAATTGCTCGCGACCAGACTATCATACAGATATACCACGTGAGTACAAGGAGGACCACTTATGAGCGATGCAGCCAAAAAAGACGCCAAAGCGAGCGAAAAGCCACCAGTCGTTGAAAATACTGAAAACCTAAAAATACTAGCGGCCATCGGCTACCTCGGCATCCTCTTCTTAGTACCCTACCTGACCAACCCGAAGAGTGAGTTTGCTGTGTTCCATGCCAACCAGGGACTACTGCTATTTATCGCGGCGGCTATCGTCAATATCGCCGGCATGATTCCAATCATCGGCTGGTTTATCATCTTGCCCGTAGGCAACATCCTCGTGCTTGTGCTATTTATCATCGGCATTGTCAGCGCACTGCAGGGTCAGATGAAGCGCCTGCCGGCCATCGGCGGCTACGACTTACTAAAAGTTGAAAAATAGCCCATCCCCGACATATGACGAGCCCCTCCTGCGCATGTCCACAGGAGGGGTTTTGGAGTCAGGGACAGATGACGTGCTCGTCCGCCCAAGCGAGCGCCTCGCGCGTGAGTTCACGTGCCTTGAGCGCCGCTTTAGTCGGCATGTCATCGCCCCACCACTGCGACCAGAACGATTCGAGCGGATTGAGGCACTCGTAGCAATCCATGTGTTGGAGCTTACCGTCGCCGAACTGCTCGTTGCGCTCGGTGTAGACAAAAGTGTAGCCCGCTCGTCCCAGCGCCGTGGCACTGCCGCCATTACCCTGGATGACCGCCGATTTAATGCGGTGGAGGCCCAGCTGGGTGAAGGCATACCATGCACGGGCTTTGTGGGCTGCACTGGCGATTCCTTGGCCCCAGTATTCGGGGCGAAAGATTTGCGAACCGCTGGTTGCCTGGCGGATGAAGCCGGTGTGGCCGTCCTGACCAATGCCGTTTAGTGCCGACACACCGATGAGCGTACGAGTGTCGTTTTCGATGAGCCAGATACCCCAAACTAACTTATGCTGATCCTTGCGAATCTTGTCGAACCACTCCTGCTCGTCCTCAGCCGTGGGCGCCATGCCCATGCCAAGGTAGCGCGTCACGCCGTGGCGCTGCATGCCGCCTCCGTGCTCGTAGTTGATGCACTCCTGTACTGACTCGCTGGTTAGTGGCGCTAGTTCTATGTGCAGCCCACTCTTCTCAACGGCAAACTGCATGATAGGGCCAAATGCCATGTCCCTCTCCTTTCTTGTTATGGTCTCAGTGCTTCTGTGACCAGATATGCCTCCAAGAGGTGAAAAAAGCCTCTACTTGGAGGCTTATCTGGTGTCATAAATGAGGTGAAATTAAGAAATGAGATAAGCCCTACCAGTGTGCGCCGCGTACACGACAAACGTGCCGTCAATCCGCTTGGAATTGCCGAGGTACATGTTAAACTGGTGGGACTTTCGTATATCCATACCTTCATTATAGCACACTTACGGCTACTTTGTCAAACTACCTCTGTTGGTCATCGTTGATTTCGGTGAATTTTGCCATCATAGTCGGGTTGCCGCGCGTGAGTTTTTTGACCGATAAATCATCTGCTTTATTGTTGGCGATGCGGTAGTGGTCTTCGGACTTGAGGAGATTTTCCTTGGTTTTTTGAAGCTGGGCTATAGATTTGTCGATGCTGGCAACAGCATCGCTGAAGCGCTCGGATGCCAGGCGGTAGCTGCGACCAAATGAATCACGAAAGTCGTTGAGTTGGTCTTCGAAGTTCGTTACGTCGATGTTCTGGGCTTTGACGAGGGTAAGTTCTGACTTGTATGTGAGTGAGTTGAGCGCGGCATTTCTGAGTAGCGTAATCATCGGGATGAAAAATTGCGGGCGGATGACGTACATTTTGTCGTAACTATGTGACTTGTCGACGATACCAGTGTTGTAGAGCTCACTGTCACTTTCGAGCAAGCTAACCAGCACGGCATACTCGCACCTTTTCTCAGTGCGGTCTTTATCGAGCTCTTTAAGGAAACTGTCGTTGGTCTTCTTGGTGGCAGTTTCGTCATTTTCGTTTTTCATCTCGAACATGATGGATATGATTTCGGTACCGTGTTCATCGGTTTCGCGATAGATATAGTCGCCCTTGCTGCCATTGCGCGCGTCGTTGTCTTTGCCAAATGTCGCACCCTGAAACGCCGTCGCGCGGAGTTTTTCAAACTCAATTTCGCAGTGCTGTTCTAGTGTTTCGCCAACCATCTTGGTGCTTAGTCGCGCTTTCATGTCTTTGTAGTAGGCAATCATTTCGTCTTTGGTCTTCAGTTCGTTGGCAAATTTATCACGGAGGTTTGACTCGAGCAGCTGCTTTTCGGTATCTTTATTTTTCAGCTCACTCGCCAGCTGGTCACGTTCTTTCTCGACTCTCGACACCGCCTCGGTCACCGCCAGCTGCTTTTCGGTGGTTGTGGCGTGGAGCTGGGCTCGTAGCTCGGCAATTTCAGCATCTTTCCTCGCGGTATCTGCCTGACTGACATTTTTGGCATTCGCCTCGGCCAACCTCGCCGCGGATTCTTTTTCTTGCTCTAGTGACTTCACCCGCTCAAGCAGCTCCTGTTCTTTCAACTTAGCCTTTAACGCCATCTCGCGCTCCAGAGACTCCCGCTCTTTCTTCAGTGCGTCGTTAAACGCATCCCGCTTGATTGAGTTCACTACGCTCGCAATCGTCGACGCGTCAATATCCGTCTCGTGAATCGAGTGCAGATCAATCACATCACCCTTTTGGCCGTCCTCCTGTAGTGCTAATGTGTGTTCGTCTTGGATGGAAACCTTCAGTTTTTTCACTTTTCTTGTGCTTTCTTTGTGCCTTTTAGTGCTTTTTTCTCGTCGCTTGCTAACTTACGTTGGACTTTCTTGACATCCGGGTCGGGCGGCAACAGCTCCGGTTTAACGCCCCGCTCGCCAAGAATCTTTCGAACAGCCTTGTTGTTCGCAATATGTTCACCCGATATTTTTTGTTGGCCCTTAAGATCCTTATCTACTACATTGTGCCGTGTTAATTCAGTGGCAAAGTCTTTAGCTTTAATGGTTAATGTGGGCAAAAAATCCGCGAGTGGTCGCGTTGCTGGAACTTTCAGCCGTTGCTTCATGTCAGCGGTCGTGTTGCCGCCAAAAAGCGCCTGATCACCCTGCGCGCGAATAACAGCAAAACCCTGGCTGTCTACGCCTCGCTCGTACAGTACGCCTGACAATTTCTTTTCCGTTTTCGAGAGCTTCTCACGCGCTTCGACTCGTTCAATGTCGAGCAACCTCTGTTCGATAATCTCTTGCTTGCGGGTCTGCACGGCAAAATACGTCTGTGCAAATGCCACCTGCGATTTCGATGAATCGCCGTTTTGCGCGATCAGGTAGCAAGCATAACGGGTTAAGTTGTAATCAAGCACTTCTCGCTGGCTACCGCTACCCAAGTCGACCATCTTCCTGACTTCAAGAAAATGGTCATTTATGTCGTAGTTGCTATTTTTTGTCGCCCCTTGGGCGCGTTTTATCGCCTTCTCGAAATTCTCCCACTTCGTATATCCCAGCAGTCCCTGCAGCTCTCGTGCGCTCCAATATTCCACGCCGGCTTGCTCCTGCTTGATGTCCTCAAAACTCACAAACAGTTGCTCGATTAGTTCCTTTTTCATACCTTTACTCCCTTCACCACGTCTACTACCTTGCCCTCAACCATGAAATCATCATTCTCACTGATGACGATCGGAGCATAGTCCTCTTGTCGGTGTGACTCGGAAAGGAGCAGCAGGCGCTGCCTGGCATTGTCGCGACGCAGGCGCTTAATGTTTGCCAAACCACCGATTATCGACACGACAATGTCGCCGTCGACTGGCACATAGGTATCTTTCTTTTCAATGATGATGTAGTCGCCGTCTTCAATCGTCTTGCCCCGCACCTCGGCGCGATTCATCGAATCACCGCGCGCGATAAGTGCATAGAGCCGCTCGGAAAGTTTTGGCTTAATCACCGATGGCGACACCGCTAAATGGTCAACAATCCGCCCATCGGCAAACTTCGTCGCCTCACCGCAGTCCGCCTCACCCATGACCGGTATGCGAATCACCCCGGCATTGGTGGCAAGTGCCGGCACCAACCGACCGTCCTTGCGCACCAAATCCCCCCGCTTCACCAGCTGCCGCAAGTGGTGCGTGATTTGAGATGGATACTCGCAGTTAACCATCTCAACCAAATCCACCCGCCGCAACTGCTCGATATCTTCGAGCTTCGCGATGTCCAATAACTTTTGTTGGATTGGGTTCATATTTCCAGTATAGCACATGTCGCGTGTTTTGTGTCTTTTTTGTGTTTTTTATATACTCTTATTGTACTTTTTATGGCAAATACCGCCTGAGCCGTCTCGCGTCCTCTCGCTCGTTGGCATTCTTGGCAAATAACTCTACCAGCTTGACCGTATTTTCGGTAATAATCGCCACAAATACAAGCCGTGTTTTCTTGTCAGTCCCCAGCGAAGCACAGTCAAGGCGCATTTTCACCACCTCGTAGCCATCACCAGCCTGCAAGATAGTTGCGCGCTTGGTGCCAAAAAAGCCTTCGCGGAATTCTTTGAGTGCTTCATCTTGCAAAATCGTGCCGTACAGCACCTCTATCTGCAGCTTGGCGTCCTCGATGTCATTTGGTAGCGAGCGCCACTTTTTCTTCAGCGTTTTTAGATTCTTTGCAAACTCGGGCACTTCATCAAAGTTCAACACCGTCATCCTCACGAACCGATGTGGCGGTGGTCCGGTAAAACACAAATCGATAGTTGATTGGCTTGCCTTGTTTGGCAACAATCCACGGCGTGTCTTTGTGCGACAGGTCGCTCAGCTCGGTGGCATTTTTGTCACCCAAGCGCGCCAGCTCGGCATCAATGTGCTTAATTTCAGTCGCAGACAACTGATGTAAGTCGGGAGCTTTTTGCGGTAAATATTTCTTCTGCTTGTTGTTGAAAAACTTCGTTTCAACGATATCTAGCTCGTCATGTTTGCGCATGTCATCTACAACGGCGCGAAAATCTTTCACCGGGCTCGGCCCAAACGTATTGTGAATGTATGTCAGACCCGTAATCGATCGGCCGTGTTTTTCGTAATAATCCATGTCGATAAAATACAGCAGCTTATAGAGCACCGTCTCGCCGACATTTGGCTTTGCGCCAACTTTGTTGAGCACATACAGTAGCACTTCACGCAGCTTTTCCGGCTTTACCTTCGGGTCGATTTCGCGTGGCAGTATGTCGCTCACCTCTTGCGGACGCTCATAGGTAACTTCGGGCTCGTTGACTGCATCGGCGTCATCGCTAATTAAGCTAGCAGTAGACACTTCGTAATATTCAGCCAACTTATGTATCTCGTCCAAATTCGGCGGCCGCCTATCGGCCTCCAGGCTGGCATATGTGGCCCGCGCCACACCAATAGCATCCGCCACCATCTCTTGGCTGACGCCTGCTTGTTTTCGTAATTGCTTGATTCTTGTCGTAAAAGTCATAATCTCTGCCCACCGATTATGGTTGTTCATACTTTCATTGTAGCAAATTCTACGATTTTAGTCAATAAACATGATTATATTTGTGGTATGATATGAATATGTCCTATGGAGTATTTAGTGCACTAAGACCGGTTATCGAGGTAGGCAGATGGTCAGAATATTTCGCAAATAGCTCAGACAGCTTGTCATTAGCAACTTTGTTTATATCATCCTGTTTTTGATTCACCTCTGCCTGAATATCCCTTCTTGACTGGTCTATAGCCGGGCCAAGGGCAGTCGTGATGAGATTTTGTAGTTGTTCAATACTTATGTCCCAGTCTAGGTACTGAAATACCGGAAAGAACTCCCTATCCTTCTTGAAGTCATAACGGACCCACATAGGCTCAACTGTCATGGATTCGTAGATGGCAGTTATCCGTTCAATATTTTTTAAACCACCGCGTCTATTTTGATTTGGAATACTACTATCATCAATGCCAAGAGTAGACTGTAGCGCCTTTAGATCATTCTGTCTTTGATTCCATAGCTGTCGTGGTCCTTCATCGTCGCCGAGCGAGTCATTACAAAGTGCAAAATACTCGCCAGTTGAGCTGAGAGACTTTAATATATAAATACTGTCTCCTATACTCTTCCCGTTTAGTATATGTTGTAAGTGCTCCGAAGGGTTTAGAGTATCAATCTCCTCCACTGTTAATACATGTTCTACATTGAACTCACCCAAGATGTATATTGACTGCTGATTATACTCTGGGGCAGGAAGGTTAAGATTTGTGAAGACATTCTCAAATGCTTCTTTCTCAATGGGAGTATTAGATACAGAGCTAATTTTGCTAGTTTCTGTAATCTGGGGCAAATTCTTACCTTCTGACAAAAACAGCTCGATTGATTTTAGTATGGTACTTTTTCCAGCGTCATTGAGACCAATAAGCGTAGTATACGAGTCTTCTGCTAGTGGAATACTTACGTTTTGAAGACTCTTATGGTTGATAATCGTGATGTTCGCAAGCCTCATATCGCTATCCTCCCAAGTGTTTTTTAGTTTCAGCTATTAAAGTAACGAATTGTACTGATTTATCTTTCTCCCAATCCATCACCCTCACATATCGTCCATTATGTTTTGACGGCCGATTGAGCTTGCAACCCTCACACTCATCTTCCTCGACTATATCGGGTGTTTCGCCGAATAGTGTCAGCTCTCCAGGTATTATGCGGGTTTCATGTCTGCAACTCATGGGGATAACATATTTGATGCCATCCATCTGAAAGATGTTCCAGCTGATGATTTCGGCGATTTCTCGTTGCGTGATAAGGGTCGGACGGCGATTGAAGCGCGCTTTGTAGTAATCGATGAACGTGTATAATAAGTTCTCGCGTGCGATAAGTATGTTATCGCCCTGCCATTCGTAGCCGTAGCTCGCCCTAAAGGCCTCTTTTACCCATGCAAGCCATTCTTTGTGGGACTTTGCGTACTGCGAAATAACACGTAGCTTGCGGTCAAGAAAGCCAACACGATTCTCAAGCTTTATCAGCTTTCCCGTATGTGATGTGGGGTTGTAACGACTCACGATAAACGGTGCTTCGCCACAACTGATTTCAAGCTTCAATTCCCGCACATATTCTTGCCAGTTATCTTCATTAGGAACGCGAATATCTCCTGACCAGTCAACCAGCTTGTTCATCTGGTCAACAATACGCAGGGGTGTAAACACCTCCGCCTTATCCTTCGTGCGTTGTCGCTGTTCTTCGCGACTTTTGGCGGCACGCGGCTGAATGAGCTTGCCGTAGACGCCAGTCACGAGTTCGGGCCTTATGCGGTCTTTTGGCTTGAATCCTTTGCCATGCTTTACATATGAATCAGTTGCCCAGATGATATTTCGCCCAGCTGTACGGTCAAGCAGTAGGATATCTAATAAATCTCCGCGCTGGCGCAGGCTGTTTTCTAGGACGTCGATTTCTTCCCTTTTCACTATCTGTTATTATACAGTAGAATCCGTCGGATATCTTACTGAAACCATTGACTTTTATGGCTAACTTTGCTATATTTATGTCAAAGGCGTGCGCGAGACCTTATGGCTCAACCACGCTTTTCTTGTTTTCCTGCTTTTCTGGGCACCTTGCGAATCGGCTGGATATCAACAGGCTTAATGAGGTCGTAGAATAATTTCTTTTCTTTGCTCATATTCGCAATCGAGTGAATA
>CALMCP010000062.1 GCA_937863095.1 uncultured Candidatus Saccharibacteria bacterium
GAAAAATCGGCTGAGCTCGCCGCCATCGAGGTAATCAGTGACGACGTAGGGCCACTGACCACTCGAAAACCAAGTGTCAAAGGTGTCCTCTTCGCGTTGGTATGTTGTATTTTCTACAACGATGGTTGTTTCATCGACTCGCGTGTCAAATATCCAGTCATCGGGGTTGTTGACATTCTGAAATGCCGGGATAGGTATGCCCCACGGAATCTGTCGACTGACATTCCAGTCACGTACTTGCTCAAGGTAGCTGATAACTTCACGCAGCTTGCTCTCGGGGTGAAAAGTTATCTCCCCTGCCCTGAGTTTCTCAAGCGCTGCGTCTGCTAGTGGTCGCATGGAGATGAACCATTGGTCTTTGAGGAGCGGTTCGATGACAGTGCCACACTTGTAGCAGTGGCCAACAGCATGTTCTATCTCTGTTTCACCGCGCAGCAGTTCGGCGGCTTTGAGGGCGGCAAGCACTCGCGGTCGCGCCTGTTCGACCGTCAGACCCATGAACTGCGGCGGGACATTGGTCATCTTACCCTCGGCGTCAATCACTTGCGGTCGCGGTAGCTGGTGACGCTCCCCTATCTCAAAGTCGTTCGGGTCGTGCGCCGGCGTTATCTTTACGGCACCGGTGCCATAGCTGGCGTCGACGTAGTCATCGGCGATGATAGGAATCTCTTTGTCAAGAATTGGCAGCATGGCACGCGTGCCGACTAGGTGTTTGTAGCGCTCGTCCTCTGGATGAACCGCGATAGCCACGTCGCCAAGCATAGTTTCGGGGCGAGTCGTCGCCACGATTATCTCGCCGATATGGTCGAGCGTCGGGTAGGCTATCTGCCACAACTTCCCTTTCTCGTTTTTGTACGATACCTCGATGTCCGAGAAACTCGTCTGGTGCTTGGTGCAGTAGTTGACGATTCGCTCACCTCTGTAAATCAGCTTGTCCTGCCAGAGTTTCTCAAAAGTGCCATAGACCGTGTCTATCACCTTCTCGTCAAGCGTAAAGACCATGTCTTTCCACGAAGCGCTGGTGCCGAGGGCGCGCAGCTGGAGCTCCATGTTGCCCCTGTTTTGGTCGACAAATTCCCAGACTTGTCCGTAGAGTTGCTCGCGCGAATAATCAAACCGGCTCTTGCCTTTTTTGTCGAGTTCTTTTTCGTAGACCACCCATGTTTCAAATCCAGCGTGGTCAGCGCCGGGGATGTAGGCGACGTCCCTGCCCTTTAGTCGATGGTAGCGCGCCAGGATATCCTTGAGGTCCATGTCGAGTGCATGGCCGATGTGGAGGTTGCCGTTGGCATTTGGTGGCGGCATGACGACAGAGAACGGCTCCCCTACCCCAGTTGGCGCAAAACTACCACTGGTCTCCCAGAGAGCATACACTTCTGGTTCAAATTCGTTTGGCGTGTATTGTTTCGATAATTTCATAGCTACGCTTCCATTTTTCACGTGAAAAACACACTCAAAAGCAACTAACTTTTCACATGAAAAGCCGCGTTTTGCCAATTATCCCCCACGTGTTTGTGTTCATCTACCAGTATAACACACGAAAGGGAAGGGTGACAGGCAAGGCTTTGTAATACCCAAATCTCCAAACCCTCCCACTCAACAGACCACTTCCGGTGTAGTCACAGAAGTGTACCACACCTCGCGTTTCGCCTTTAGTCTGTTTCGGGGAGGGTTTGGAGATTTGGAAGCTATAGAGAAGATTCTATATTCTAGATTCAAACTTCTATTTTCTAATGAGTTTTTGGTAAAGTCGATAGAGGTAGTACGCAGGTCTATTGACCGGGAGGTCCCATGAGCCACAGAAGTTGACGTCTTGGCCGCCAAATGAACGTTTGAATTTCGTAAAGCCGCTCCAAGGGTGGTCAGCCGGAGAGCCGTCGGGAGCGATACCGTAGAGGTCAAACGTTTTGAGACCACGCCGCTTTGCGTCGACGATAGCTTCGGCGACGATAGCCGTCGCGGCGTTGAGCTTGCGCGCCTCTGGAGAGAGGTCGGCTGCGGCATGGGCATAGTAGCGCGTATCATCACCGTTGTAGGTGATAGCGGCGGCGATTGGCCGGTCATCTTTGGTGGCATACCAGAGTGTTGCGCTCTCGTCAGGCAGTAGGGCAGCGGCTTGCTTGCGAAAGTAGTCGTCGCTGTGCGGGCGCATGCCAGTGCGCTCGGCTACCTGGTGGATGAGTGTCAGGAATATATCGATATCTTCAGGACTGTGCGACTGGTGAACGGTGACACCTTTTTTGGCGTAGTTTCGGTAGATGTTACGGGCTGGTTGGTCCATCCGGGCGATGATAGTTTCTTCGCTTTCAGAGAGGTCAATCAGGCTGGTGTGCTCGGGGTTGAGACTCTGGTAGTCAACCTTTTTCCAGCCGTGGCTCTTAAGGTAGGGTAGGAGACTGGAGTTGGTTGGTTCGACGCGGATAAATGTTGCGCTGTGCTGTTTTGCCAGCTCCTTTAGAGAAGTGATGGCTTGGTCGAACGCTTCCGGCGAGGTAGCCTCTGGGCCATAGGGACAGAAGAGGCGGCTATTGCCGCGGCCCTGTTCGAGGATGGCAAGATAGCTCCAGTCTGCGGTGCCGTCTCGGAACACTTCTCGACCAAGGGACAGTTGAAACGCTTCCCAGGCAGGGGATTGGAGAAAGTTCATCAGACAGCGACCCCTGTTACTGATGTTGCAAGCATCGACAGACTTGGTTGTACTTCGACGTCAAGTGGGTCCACCGGTGCGTCAATCTGTGCACGGTAGTAGCCAAGTGCGGCAATCATCGCGGCATTGTCGGTGCAGAGCTGGATGGGCGCGTATTCGATGGGGGTAGGCAGTGCTTCGGCCAGTTGGCGGCGTAGTTCTTGGTTGGCGGCGACGCCACCGGCGATGACGACCGAGGCAGGGGAGAGGGCATCGTATGCCAACTTTGTCTTTTGAACGAGTGTGCGGATGGCGGTGTACTGGAAGCTAGCGGCCATATTGTGCCTCAGTTCGTCGTTTACAAGCCCTGGGAGTTCGTGCGAGGGAAAACTAAAGTCTTTGCCCACTTCGCGCTGAACGGCCCTCAGAACGGCTGTTTTAAGGCCGGAGAAGCTAAAATCATAGGTTCCTTGCAGCTTAGCGATGGGTAATTGGTAACGGGTTGGGTCGCCAAGCTCAGCTGCTTTAGCGATAGACGGGCCGCCAGGGTAGGGGAGGCCGAGGATTTTGGCGACTTTGTCGAAGGCTTCGCCAACGGCGTCGTCTTGCGTCTGACCGATGAGCTCAAACCGCCCATGTTCTGTAAAATACGCCAGCTGTGAGTGTCCCCCAGAGACGATGAGGGCGAGCAGGGGGAAATTCGGCTGATTCTTTGGCATGCTCAATCTTCTATCTTCTGCATTCTGGATGCTATCTTCTGTCACGAAGTTAGCATAGACGTGCGCTTCAACATGATGTATTTTATACAACGGCTTATTGTGAATGACTGCGAGTGTTCGGGCGGCAAGAGAACCAACTAACAGAGAACCGATGAGTCCGGGTGCATAGGTGACGGCGATAGCATCGATGTCGCCCCATGTGCACCCGGCGTCAGCCAGTGCTTTGTTGATGACGGGGTTGACCACCTCGAGGTGGCTTCGTGCCGCTATCTCTGGTACTACACCACCGTATTCGGCGTGGATGTCGATTTGCGAGTTGACGACATTGGAAAGCAGCCGTCGGCCATCTTCGACAACCGCCGCCGCTGTTTCGTCGCAACTGCTTTCGATTCCCAGTATTTTCATTATTACTATCTTATCACTAAAATAGACGAGTGTAGTCAAGAGAGGCGTGAATAATACGCAGGACAACTACTCTATCTTCATCGCATCGATAGAGCACAAGATATTTGTCAATAGCTAGGAGGCGATACCCGGCAAGTTGCTCTGAAATGTCGGTCAATAGTCTGCCTGCTCGCGGGAAATTGCGCAGAACTATCATGTGCCTCGTTATCTTCTGTGCTATTCGCTTTGCAGTATCTGGACTCTCGAGGTCGTGTGCAATATAGCCGCAAATCCCATCTAGGTCAGCGCTTGCCTCTCTGGACAAGACAAGCTTCACTGCAAGCGTACCTTGTACTTTTTCGCAATGTCCTCGATGGGTACTGGCGGATGCTCCTTCAGGGACTCCTCGCCTTTTCGAATCAGGGCTACAAGCTGCTCAATCGCTGCCTCTTTGTCAAAGTCATCAATCTTCGATATCACATAGGTTCCTCGTCCATTGCGTGTCAGATAAACTGGCTTACCGGAGTCAACTTGACTAAGCACTTCGCCATAATTTCGTAGGTCCGAGATGGGTAAAATTGTTGTCATATGCTTAATTGTAGCAGTATTCGCGCGTGAATACAACAGCAACTTGATATATGCGTAAGTCAAAACGTGAGACTCCTCGTTTAGTGGTAAAATGGTACTATGAAAGACACACTTGTTGGAGTTACTCGGAAATTATTGCCGGCGGGGGCGCTGAAGCACGTTGAGACCGTCTATCGCCGTAGTCGGGCAAAGGTTGTCAGTGCGCGCTACGGTACACCGGCGAAACACTTGAGGGTTATCGCGGTGACAGGAACGAACGGCAAGACGACGACGGCCTGCTATATCAACGAGATTCTCAAAGAAGCCAAGTTCACCACGGCGATGTTCACCACAGCAGTTATAGAGGTGGCGGGCGAGTCACAGTTGAATGACCTGAACGCGACAGTAGCGACCACGGCGCGGATGCAGCAATTTTTCCGCGATGCTAAAAAAGCTGGCGTTGACTACGTCGTGCTCGAGGTGACCAGTCACTCACTCGACCAGTTCAAGCTCGAGGGGGTGCCGATAGAAGTGGCGGTGATGACGAATCTCACGCAGGACCACCTCGACTACCACAAAACCATGGATAACTACGCTGCGGCTAAGGCAAAACTATTCAAGCTCAAGCCGCGATTTATCGTGCTCAATCGTGACGACGAGTGGTTTGACTACTTCGACCAGTTCGAGGCGGCGAGTCAGAAGATAAATTATGGCCAGCACGAGGCGGCTGAGGCGCGAATTGACCGGATACAGCTCTACCGCAAGGGGACAGAAGCTGACGTGGTTATCGACCATCAGACGCACTTGGAGCTGGCAACAGCGCTTCCGGGCGCGTTCAATGTCCACAATATGACGGCTGCGACCGCGGTGGCGTATCTGTTGGGCGTCAAACTCGATGACATCCAAGAGGGAATCGCCAATCTCGAAGCCGTGCCGGGGCGATTTGAGCGAGCGGTCGACGGGCTGGACTACGACGTTATCGTCGACTACGCCCACACGCCAGACGCGCTGGAGAAGCTGCTTGACACGGCGCGCGATATCGCCAAAGGCCGAGTGATACTAGTGTTCGGCGCCTGCGGTGACCGAGACAAGACAAAGCGACCAATCATGGGTGAGATAGCCGCTCGAAAAGCCGATAGGATATTCCTGACAGATGAAGAAAGCTACAACGAGGACCCAGACGCCATCCGTGATATGATTCGCGAAGGCATCGAAAAGGTCGGTGGCGCTACGATGACCGAGCTGCCTGACCGCCGAGAGGCCATCGAGCGCGCGCTTGGCTCGGCCAAGAAGGGCGACATGGTGCTCATCACAGGTATGGGCCACGAACAGTTTAGAATAATCAACGGCAAGCGCGAGCCGTGGAATGACACGGCGGTGGTGCGGGAGATTTTAGGGAAATAGTCGCGCTCTTCGGTGACACCTCGTTTTTGGAGT
>CALMCP010000063.1 GCA_937863095.1 uncultured Candidatus Saccharibacteria bacterium
CATACCTGTCATGGTACTTTCCAGTACGACCATCGGTTCGCCATCTGACAAGATAAACTCGTCAATTGACTGAAACGCCGTTGTCCTGCTGCCATCCTCTACATCGGGGTTGTACATCGAAAATGTATCGGCCACGACTGACAACGTTGCTCCGCCCTCTGTCTTCTCGTGAGATACAAGTGGATTGTCCCAACCAAGCTCCAGTAAGTCCTCGGGCAGGCTTCGATACTCTGTTACCCTAAAATCAACGCTATAATCTTCAAAAAACTCGCTCAGTGCGCTCAAGTGGTCGCTCACATTATCGCTATGTATCTCGAGCATCTCTTGCTGCTCGTCTAGCGGTAGTTCGTAAAAATCAGGCGTCTGGACAATGGTTCGGACGGCATTTACCTCTTGTTGCAACAACGCGACGATGTCATCGAGCTGGCTTTCCTCGGTTAGTGGTGTCTCAAGGCGCGACAAATAGTCCTTGCTCGGCACGATATATATGGTCTTTTCCTCTTGTGTCGTCGTGTCCCATGTCGTCGCGCTCAATACTGCCCGAAACTCGCCCTCTTTCACCTCAATAAACGCAGCTCCGTCTACCGAGACCATATCACTGTCACAGAACTCCAGTTTGTATCCACCGTTGCCATCGCGAACAAATACAAAGCCTGTCGTATTGATATCATCTAGCGTATAGCCCGAGGGCAATTCCATCTCCAGCTCTTCTATCGCCTCTTCGCGCATCATCTGCCACTCATCGTCGTCGAGGTACGACTGACGAGCATAGGCGAGGTCAGTCTCTAAACTATACGCAACTCCTTGGTATTCCGGTCCGAACCATTGCCCAAATAGGTCGATATATTGCATGTTTTCACCGGTTTCGAGCGGCATGATTTCAATAATTGCCTCTGGTCGTATCCAGTGTTTCGCGTGAGCTGTTTCGTCTATCAGTTCAAGAACAGGCTCTTCGCCCCCTTCGGGCATTATAAATCTCGCCGTATCACCCGTGACAGCGAGAAGTGGTTGGCGTTCCACTCCCACAGAATACATTTCGGGTGTAGTGACATGTTCCGAGTAGCAACTGCACTCAATCCTCACCTTGCCGCCACTGGTCTGCATGGCGAGTACTGCATTGACCTCATCTAGTAATTGCCCGACTTGCTCTTCCTGTACATCTGGAGTCAGCTCGCGAAAATCGTCACTTCGTACATAGTCCCTCATCTGCCGGCAAACTTTCTTTAGCCTCGTGAGGTAATGGGAACGCCCCTCCTCAGCTATCGTAACATCAAAACGAGCCAGAGCAGCACCATCCAAAGGAAAATAGTAACGCTCAGTGTGCTTGCCGCGACCCGTTTTGATACATACGGCAATCTGTTCGTGACCATTTTCGACGTCCACCAAGCTCGTCATCGTATCGTAGCGACCATCGACTGCCATCAGCTCGAGCGTTTTTTGACCAGCAGTTCGACCTAGGCCGATAACGCTCGTTGGTTCGCCCTGCAAATCCTCATCGCCAATTATCTCGCCCGCAGCACTAAATGCACACATCTCAGCTTCAGCCTGTTCAGCATCATTACCACTCTTGTTGAGCAATATGTTTTGGGCAGCGATGGTGCTCCATCCATCCGGGCGGCTGTTCAGCTCGGCCAATATGTCAATCGTTGTCTGTACGGGGGATTTTGGCAGTTCCATGAACGATATTGTGCGTTAGCATGGGATGGATTGCAAGCATGAGTGACTTAGGATTTCTTGTAATACTTTTTCAAAAACGCATCCCGAAACGCGTAAAATGTCTCGTTCTCGATACTCTGGCGGATGTCGTCGACGAGTTTGATGATAAATCGCTCGTTGTGGATGGACAGTAGCGTGCCAGCCAGCGATTCTTTGGCGTGCAAGAGGTGACATATATAGGCCGCGGTGTAGTTTTGGCAGGTGTAGCAGTCGCACTCAGGCATGATGGGTTCGAATTTTTCGCGATATTTCAGTCCGCGCATGTTGATGCGGCCATGCGGCGTATAGGCAGCGCCATTTCGCGCCACACGGGTCGGACTGACGCAGTCAAAGGTGTCAATTCCCTGCTCTATGGCGGCAAATATGTCGTCGGGTTCAGATATGCCGAGCAAGTGGCGTGGTTTGTTTTCGGGTAGAATCGTGTTGACCCAATTAATAATTTCTGCCATCTGCTCTTTTTCGAGTGCCCCACCGATGCCGTAGCCGTCGAAGTCCATACCTCCCAGAAATTCAGCCGTTTGTTTGCGCAAGTCTTCGTAATTTGCACCCTGCAATACGCCAAATAGCGCTTGATACGGCTTGTCTGGTCGCTCCGCGCGCAGTCGCTTGACTTCCGCGAGACTTCGCTCAGCCCACGCGTGAGTACGAGCGAGCGATTCAACCTGGTACTCGTACGGATCAACCAGCGAAGTAAGTTCATCAAACGCAAACGTGATGTCCGCGCCAATCCCCGCCTGAATCTGCATAGACAGCTCCGGCGTGAATTTGTGCATGCTACCGTCGAGGTGTGATTTGAACATCACGCCGTCCTCGTCCACCCACGCATGGCGCTGACCTTTTTTGGCGATGGCGATTTCCGCCTCAACATCGGTCGTCATAGCAAGGACTTTTTTGAACCCACTGCCAAGGGAAAGTACCTGAAAGCCACCGCTATCAGTAAAAGTTGGTTTGCCCCAATTCATAAACTTGCCTAAGTAGCCAGCTTTTTCAATGAGCTCGTGCCCCGGCTGCAAATAAAGATGATAGGCATTTGCCAACACCGCTTGTGCGCCGACGCCCTCCACCATCTCTGGCACCATGGCCTTGACATTTGCTTTTGTCCCCACGACGATAAACGCTGGTGTCTGTATGTCGCCATGCGGCGTACGAATCACCCCTGTCCGCGCTAGCTGCCCGTCCAGACGGTGATTGATTTCAAAAGAAAATGGTTTCATCTTATTAGTGTAACATGAATCTTCGCTAGCGGACTTTAGCCCATCTCCAGCACCAAAGCTTGTATATAAAATTATAAATTCTACAATGAGGGCTATGAAAAGATTTATCAATGTCGCAGCAATCCAGATGGAAATACGAACGCTTCAGGTAAGCACCAACCTGCAAAAGGCGAGACATATGTTAGAAGATGCCCTCAAGGAACGCAGATTAGACTTAGTTGTGTTCCCCGAGGACTGCATAACCGGCCCTCTACCCTACAACTTAGAGTATGCGTGCGACATCACCTCCGGGGCTATTGTATTTTTCCAGAAGTTGGCACGAAAACATCGGGTATACATTGTATGCGGCTCCTTTATCCGCAAAAAGCACGAGGGATACTTCAACACATCACTACTCATAGATCGAAAGGGCAATATAATCCTCGAATATGAAAAGAATAACTTATGGATACCGGAACGGCAGTATCTCACTCCCGGAACCTCCGTACCAGTAGTAAAGACAAGTATCGGTACTATCGGCATTGTTATCTGCTGGGATTTAGCATTTCCCGAGGTATTTCAAGAGCTCGCCCTACAAGGAGCAGATATTGTCTGCTGTCCATCGTACTGGACGCGTGAGGATAGTGGCTTTTTGATGAGAAAATACCCCGGCGCGAACGCCGAAACTACTATGGTTGATACCTTGTGCCCAGCTCGGGCATTGGAAAATGAGTTCTTGCTTATTTATGCTAATGGGGCTAAAGCAGCCGAGATATTTCTGCAAACGACGAAGATAACCGAGACACAGATTGGTCACTCTCAAATCTGTGCACCACTGTATGGCACCGTCAGTAAGATCGAGCATAATCAGGAGGGAGCTATACATTACACATATGATCGTCATTTGGGCCACGATGCCGAGAATCGCTATTATCTTCGCAGGGACAGACAACAGAGCCTTGTCGATATCAATTAAGAGCGATGCTTAGGGTCGTACCGTATGAGTTTACAGCACTCTTTGCTATGATCGTTGTATGAACGAGTTATTTATTCGCGGCCTAAAACATGCGAGGATGGCAGATGACGCTATGTATCCGTACGATATTCCTGCGGTTCACGATATCGAGTCCATCACCTTCAGCTCCCCTGTCGCGTTTTTCGTCGGAGAAAACGGCTCGGGTAAATCAACCGTCCTTGAAGCAATCGCCGTCACGGCTGGTTTCAACGCAGAGGGAGGCACAAAGAATTACAACTTTTCAACCGAAAACTCAACTTCAGAGCTCGCGAATACCTTAACGCTTATACGAGGGGCGAGGCGTGAAAAATCCGGCTTCTTTCTCCGCGCAGAAAGCTTTTATACCACCGCCAACTACACCGAGAAAGGGACATTTCCCGCAGGCGACACGCCAGCTCCGCTGTTTTTCGATGACAAATCCATGCATCAGCAATCGCATGGCGAGGCATTCATGGCCATAGTGAACGGCTTTCAGCCAGGCCTCTTTCTGTTTGATGAGCCAGAATCAGCACTGTCACCACAGCGACTGCTGCAACTGATGGTTCAGATTCATGAACTGGCGAAGCGAGGCTCACAATTTATCATCGCAACACACTCACCAATTCTCTTGGCATATCCAGGCGCGCAGATATATGAGTTCACTCAGTTGGGTGTACAGGTCACTCGCTTCGAAGAGCTCGATCATGTTAATGTGACCCGTAACTTCCTGAACAATCCAGGTAGTTTTTTGAAGGAGTTATTCGAGGACCAACAGAGATAAGATTGACAATATAGCCGTATGTGTGATATAATGAAAGGATAGAGATGCTATACTAAGCATATGAGTCTTATCGATATCGACCAGTGGCTAGAACCGCACAGAGCGGTTATTCAAGCGCGGGAGCGGTATATGAAGAAAAAGACCGAGGAAGTGCTGGGCGACAATTCTCTCGCCTCTTTTGCGCTGGGGTTTCAACATTTTGGATTACACAAGACCGATGACGGGTGGGTTTTTAGGGAATGGGCGCCAAATGCGACAAGAATTGTGCTGGTTGGCGAGTTTACTGATTGGCAGGAGCTCGACGAATTTATTCTGAAACGCACCAAAAATGGACAATGGCACGGCAAATTTCCGCTCTCAGCGATGAAACATGGGCAAAAATATAAGCTACGAATCTACTGGGACGGCGGAGACAGTTGGCGTATCCCTTCCTATGCTACACGGGTCGTGCAAGACCCCGAAACGCATGATTTTTCCGCTGAAGTATGGGCACCGGCAAAGCCCTATGAAATGAGATATGACACACCTCCAGCTCCCAAAGTACCACTCATCTACGAAGCCCATGTCGGCATGAGCTCTGAAGA
>CALMCP010000064.1 GCA_937863095.1 uncultured Candidatus Saccharibacteria bacterium
TTGGGTTGGTGTTGATGAGGTTGTATTCGGTGTCGCTGGCTTGTATCTGGATGTGAACATGGTTTTGTCCGGCGAAGAATAGTCCTTGGCCGACTGGGAAGTTGGCGAGGCGCTTCTGCTCTTCCTCGGTGAGTTTAAATACGTTTGCGAGCACATCGACAGCGCTGGCAGACTGCTTGAGGAGCAATTGCATGGAGGAGTTGGCGACGATGGCTCGGCCCATCTTACTGCCAACGAAGTCTTCGACGTCTTGAGTTATAGTTGTCAGACCAAGTTGGTACTTACGAGCGCGTTTGGCGAGACTAAACAGGAAGTTGGCTGAGTCTTCGTACTTCATGAGTTGCCACGCCTCATCGACGATGAGCATGCGCTTTTTTTGCTCGGTTCGGGTGATGTTCCAGATGTGATTCAGGACGATATACATCGCGACTGGTCGCAGTTCGTCCTCGAGGTCACGGATGTTAAAGACGACCATGTTGTTATTTATGTCGATATTGCTTTGTTGTGAGAAGATGCCGGCAAATGTACCAGACGTAAACTTGCGTAAGCGCTGCGCGAGACCTGGTCCGGTGCCACCCATGTGCAGAAGGGTGTCGTACAGGTCGGAGATGGTCGGCGGTAGCGAGTTGTGTGTCAGTGGGTCAGCAGTGATGCCGACGCGCGCGTAGGTGTCGATGAGCGCTTGGTCGATGTCTGCTTCTTCGGCGGGAGTCAGGCCGGACATCACTTGTCCGTCAGCCGTCATCTGGGTACCGCCGAGCATCTGTCGAAGCAGTCCGTGAAGTGTCACGAGGTTGGCGCGTAGCGCATCGTCAGCCTCGTCGGTGTCGATGACGCGCGGTAGGTCAAATGGGTTGATGCGCGTGTCGCTGTTGAGGCTGAGACGGATGTAACTGCCGCCGACCGCGTCAGACAGTTTTTGGTATTCGTTTTCTGGGTCGATGATGAGGATGTCTGAGCCGGTCATCATGCTGCGCAGGGCTTCGAGCTTGACAGTGAATGATTTACCAGCACCAGACTTAGCGAAGACGACCATGTTGGCGTTTTCGAGCGAGAACCGGTCAAAGATGACGAGGCCGTTGTTGTGCATGTTGATACCGTAGAGTACACCTTTGCCATCGGTCAGGTCGGCCGACGTGAACGGGAAGCTGGTCGAGATAGCGCCAGTGTTCATGTTGCGACGAATCTGTAGCTGGTCGGTCAACTGCGGGATGGTACTGTTTAGTCCCTGCTCTTGCTGAGAGGACGCGACTTTACTGAAGACAAGTTGCTGGCCGAAGATGGTCTCTATCTTGTTCTGCATGAAATTGAGCTCATCGAGGCTGTCAGCGTAGAGTGTGATGTAGAGGCCGTAGCGGAAGAACTTCTCAGAACCTATCTGTAGTTGATTTCGCAGCTCCTCGGCATCGCTCAGCGCCGCTTCGAGTCCTGGGTCGCGTACCCTACCCTTTTCGCTGTTGATGTTCATGCTGGCTTCGAGCTGCGTCACTTTTTTGCGCAGGTTGTTAAGCACGACTTGCGTGTCGACTGGATAGACAAACATGCTGATGTCGAGCACTTCGTCGATGTTAATAACGGAGCTCAACCAACCAGTGTAAATCTCGCGAGGATAGCCGTAGATGTACATCGTCCGGCCGTATTTTGAGCCAAGCCGAAAGTAGCTCGACTGCAGTTCGATACTACTTGGTGCGATAAAGTCGCGGAGTGTTCGAACACCTGTCAGGAAGGCCTGTTCAACTTCTGCTTGTTCGCGAGCGCGCTGCTGTGCAGCGATATCTATCGCGTCTGTTTTCTTTGCCACTACAGTGCTCCTCCTGTCTGTACGTCACCTTCGCCCTTGCGGATGTAGGTCGATGTCAAATCGCTCGGGTTGATACCACCGATGGTCTGGCGCGACGAGGTGTCCGGGTTGTACGAACTATAAAATAGTTCACCTAGTTGCTTAGTGTTGAGCTGTCCGCTCTTGACGCCCATTTGAAAGAGGCCGCTCATGACTAGGTCGATGCGATTTTTTATCTCGTCTTTAGCTTTTTCGTACGCGATTTGGTCGATTTTCGTCACCGTTGCTTCTTTTTTACCGCCAAAGAAGCTGTCAAATAGTCCCTTGGCTTGCTTTTTGATTTCGGTCAGGTCGCCGGCCGGGTAGTATGGTACGATGATGTAGAATTTTTTGTCCATAATGTTGGCTTCTTGAGCGAGGATGTCGATGAAGTTGATGTAGTCGTCCATGAGTACGTTGAGCAACATGTTGTCCTGCGAGCGGCCGATGTCGAGCAGGCGGTCGATGTATGGGCCGATGTCGACGCGTCGCGAACGGATGAGGACTTGCACTGGAAAGTGGAGTGAGTTCAAAAAGTTCTGGTAACTAAACTCTACGCCTTCACGTTCACGCGAGCTCATCAGGTCGAAGTTAATCGACTGGCACTCGACGATTGCCCGAAAACTGCCATCGTTCATGATAATCATGTTTTCGCGCATCTCAGAAAACAGCAGAGAGTTTTGGGAACTAGTCGGTCCACTTGGTTTTTGTGGAGCAGCGGCCTGTTGGGGCTGTTGCGCTGCTTGCTGCGGTAATTGATTTGGCACCGACACTTGCTGCGGTGCACTAGAAAACTGCTGCCCTGCGACAGCGGGCGGTTGGCTAGGGACCTGGTATGGCACTTGTTGATTATCTGGTTGCATGTTACCCACCTATCGCAATGAAATCACCACTTCTTCGCTTTCTTCCTTTTGTTTAATCCGGTTTGCTTCACGCTGGAGCGTTTCGACAGACAAGTCAGCGTGATTTTTTGCTAAATCTATTATAGCAGGTGACACTGGTTCGGGGCTAGGGGTTGGTTCTGGTTGTGGCGCGGGTGGCTGGGGAGCGACTGGTGCGGGTGTGCTACTGAGCGGCTGCAAGACTGACTGGCTCATCGTCGGATAAGGGTTGACGACCAGCTGGATGTCTTCGTCGGGAGCGGTTGGCTGAACAGCCGCCATCGGCGTGTATAGCGTCGAGGCTTGCGGCGCTATGTGCGTGTAGATGATAGGTTCTTGGCGAGGGGTGGCTGGCGTGGCCGGTTGTGGCTGTACGGGCTGGACTGGTTGCGAAGTTGGCTGTTGCATCTTGGCTATCAATTCTTGGCGACGGAGATTGTCCTTCTGAGAAAGCAGGCTGTCGATTTGTTGAGCGCGCGAACCACTGTCGTCGAGTAAATCATCGACGGCTTGAGCTTCGTTATACAGGTCGTCACGCATGGAGTTGTCCGGCTCGCTCACGCCACGGACTGACCAGCCGCGCGAGTCGACCAAGTTAGCTAGGTAGGACAAACGTCGCTGCACTTCCTCTTCGCTGTACCCTTTGCCATACTGGCGGTCATTGGCTTTGGGTGCGATAACCTCAATCATCGCCTCGATACCATCTGGTCGCCACAAACGAGTTTTTGGTTTGAGGATGAACGATATCACCGCTGCGAGATAGACCTCCATGGGCTGGTCCTTGCGGAGTGGCAGTGCTAGCGTGCCGAAAAATATCGCAACGGGTAGCGGGATGATAGCCAGCGGCAACAATATCCGCGACAAACCATACGCCACCCCAAGCGACGCCACCATGATGATAAGGAAAATAAACTGCTTAAAACTAAACGGTCCGAGCAGCTTATCCTCTGCCTCAACATCCTGAGGTACTTTATAGACGGCCATACTGCTTATAGTATAGCATTTTGGTTGGTTGGCACCTAGGCTTAGAGATAATTATAGGTTGGATATAACTATGGCGTAGGCGGCTTTTTAGCGTATTTTTCAAATACTTTGATGGCATTCTTCGAGGCATTGGCTCGGAGGTCGGCACTTCCTAGGATACGCCAAGCGGATTCTCTGAGGCTCTGCATACCCTCTGCAAACTCGGCCATTTTGTCGGTCGGCACTTTCCTGGGGTCAAACTGGAACATTAGTTCCAAGGCTTCGGCATCATTGGACGACAGGTCGACTTCTTTCACCTTACCACCCGCGAGAGTCTGTATGATAGCCTGGTCGATAGTGAATTTACCTTGATTCATGTCTTCTATGGCTTTTCCACCTAAGAATACGGCTGTCTTAGCTATTCCGTTGCGTGCGGCGGCGTCGGAGATAACTGCGCGTGCTGCATGCGTCTCGGCTGTGAGCGGTATAGGCGTGCCGTGTGCATCAACTGAGATATCTGCGGTATTTGCCGGATTTGTACCTAATATAGTGGTCATCTTTTGCTGGAACGTACCGATTTCGATTTGTCGTAGGCCTGCGGCTTCTACGACGTCAGAGTTGGTGCCCGAGAAGGTGTAGTGGCCGCGCTCATCGTTAATAGTCACACTCTCACCGCGAGTAAGTTGCTGTCGCTCACTTCCCGTTAATTTGAAATGCTCTTGAATAACTCGTGCCTCTGATACGCCTTCGTCGTGAGCTTTCTTTCTGGCCGCGATAGCATTTGCTAGGGCAGCTGCTGCGCCACTTTCACCTGCTATGCCACCAGCGTAGTCACGGTAACTGATGGTTACTCCGGCATCGTTTTTGGTCGTTGCGATATTGGATTGGAGTCTCTCGGCTATACGCTGGCTTTGGTCGGCTTTAGCCATAGAGACTCGCTGGTCAGTGTTGAAAGCATCTTCTTGTGCACGCATGGTTGCTTGTTGCAGACTGGCCATATTGCCGGTATACACGTGGTCTTTCCCTGTTTTAAAGTCTTCATAGCGTGCGTCTACGCGCTTAGATAGAGCCTCTGATTGGTCGGTCATGGATTTGGCGCGGATATTTTTCTCGCTTAGTGACTGGTTGTTTAGTAGTTCACGACTCCACGACGCATCCAATGACTTATCTACGAGTTCTTTATCGAGGCCTGTATCGTGAGCTTTATGATGATGTTTTTCATAGGCCTTCGTGCCGTGATAAGAGTTTTCGAGTGCATTTTCGGCATCTGACAAATTGTCTTTTAAGAGGCGATTACTCGTGTCAGCGTATCGCGCCATGCGGCGCATGCTTCCATAGGGTGTGATAGAGTCGTACCATTTGCGTCCACGTTTTTTTCCGTCCACACCCACTTGCTCATCGCGTCGCTTTTCGTACGCTTCCATTCGACGCCGACTATTTGCTGCCATAAGCTTGCTCTTATTTTGTGCCCACTGCTTCGACTTGTCGATGATACCCTTGGACGGGTCGTTCACGATACCGGCGACACGGTTGAGTACTCCACCACCAAGTTTCATGACGAGCGGTGCAAGTGCGAGCGGTGCGAGCTGTACTGCCCAGCCGATGATAACCATGACGATAGTCGAGGCGTTGCTGGTGATAAGCATGCCGGCGAGCTGTGCTCCTCCGAACACGACGGCAAATGCTGGGAAGAAAAAGAGCATCGTAAAGAACGTCGAACGCCACTTCTCAAACCACTTCTCGGTGCCGGGCAGCAAGTAGCAGACAAACGCTAGTGGGGCGATAACGACGAGGATGACGATGAGCGCTTGACGTACGGCAAACACGACGAGCGCAACGAGTAGCGCAACGAAGACGGTCAGTAGTAAAGGGATGAGTAGCGGTGTCCCAGCAGTAAGTGACCCGCTGACGGCTAGTCCGCCACCAACAAGAAGGGTTCCGCCGGTGAGAAATGCTTGCACGAGGCTCTCGGTACTCCCAACTCCTTCATTGTCGGCTGAGGCGGTATTGATGAGGCCGGAGTTTATCCCGTCCAGGAGGTCTTTAAGCGCGTACCCGAGTATGTTTGATAGGTCTACGGCGATAGCGCAGATATAGAACGACAAGTTGACAAATAGTGCCGCGATGATGAGTCGAGGAGCAAGCTTCTTTATGCCGTAGTTACTGATACCAAGCGAGCTCACTTGCGAGTAGATGATAATCAAAAAAGCAATGATAAACGCCACGTT
>CALMCP010000065.1 GCA_937863095.1 uncultured Candidatus Saccharibacteria bacterium
CTATCGCCACACTGGTTTCCCGGGTGGTATCAAAGACGCTAGCCTGAAAGAAGTTCGTGAGAAGTTTCCAGAGCGAATCATCGAAGAAGCCGTCAAAGGCATGCTGCCAAAGAACAAGCTGCAAGCAGAGCGCCTGAAGCGACTACGAATTTTTGCCGGAAGCGACCATTCGCACACTGCGCAAACTCCAGAGAAAGTAGAGGTAAAGTAATATGGCTAAAACCGAATATTTTTACGGTCTCGGTCGACGCAAAAGCGCCTCGGCAAGCGTCCGATTGATTCCTGGCAAAGGTCAAGTGACTATCAACGGTAAGACCGCAAGCGACTACCTCGATGGCAACAAGACACTTATGGCAGAAATCACCGACCCACTGGCAGCCGTCAGCAAGCAAAAAGACTACGACGTCACTGTCCTCGTCAAAGGTGGTGGTCTGAGCGGTCAAGTCGACGCTATCAAGCTCGGTATCGCCAAGGCACTGGTCGTTGCACACGCTGACTTGCGTCCGGTGCTCAGGAAAGCCGACTTGCTCAAGCGCGACCCACGTGAAAAAGAGCGCAAGAAATACGGTCTGCGTTCTGCCCGTAAGCGTGAACAATTCTCGAAGCGCTAGTTTTTCAACAAATGCTTCATACAAAATACCTCGCCACTTGGCGAGGTATTGTATTGCCACATGTCAATATATTGACATGTTTTGCGGTAGTTTTTGAGTAAAATCATGCCTTTTGCTGTTTTGAATGCGGTTGTGCTATACTGAAGAAGTCTACGTTATCAGCAAGTGTGTTTTCATGCACTATTTTCGAATGAATGACCTAAAAAACGAGGCAACTCATTCGAAAGCAGGATGCGAATCTCTGCTGTTGGCGTAGACAACCTAGAATGGGTTGTCTCATTTTTTATATACAAGCAAAGGCTAGGAGAGCATAGGAAGTGACAAGCATGGCAGTAAAGGGGTTTACTATCGTCGAGCTACTTATCGTCATCGTTGTGATTGCTATTTTAGCAGCCATATCTGTCGTAGCATACAACAACATTCAAGATCGCGCGTGGGAATCACGTGCCGCAACGCTTCTCTCTCAAGCTAGAAAAGATATTGAGTTACACAAAGTTCAGTATGGTGCATGGCCGTTCGAACAGACGGCGAGACAAGCCTATGCGGATGCTCCGCGAAACAAAGAAGATGCTGCAATACAGGTGATTTGGGAATATATCTATGACGTTGGTGGCGTGGACGTACTCAAGCCTGGGAATTCATCACGCACATCTGCTCTCGATATGTCTGGCTCAGAGCTTCGATGGTGCTATGGAGTCAGCAGAGGGGGTGGCTCATCGCAATATTTTTTACTCAAGAGTGATAGCGTAAATATCACACGAAGTCAGTCAGGCTGTCCATCGATGTAGTGCATGCTCACACTTTTGCTAGAACGGCTACCTTTCTGCTATACTACAAGAGATGAAAGAAGTTATATTAACCGGTATCCGCTCCAACGAAGAGCCGACAATTGCCAATTACTTGGGCGCGTTTTTGCCGATGGTGGAGATGCAGAAAAAGTATGCTGGCGAGTACCAAATTAACATGTTTGTGCCCGACCTGCACAGCTTCACGACGCCGATTGACCATGGTGCGCTGTACGCAAATACACTGCATAATTTGAAATATTTTATCGCTGCTGGGCTCGACATCAACAACTCCGACACATTCATCTACCGTCAAAGCTATATCCCGGCACATTCTGAACTAACGTGGATACTCGACTGCTTCACTTACGTTGGTGAAATGCAGCGCATGACACAGTTCAAAGAAAAATCCGCTGAGCATAGCGCCAGCGTGACCATGGGTCTGATGAACTACCCGGTCCTCATGGCGGCAGACGTTTTGCTCTACAATGCCAAGTACGTGCCGGTTGGCGAAGACCAGTTCCAGCACCTCGAGATTATGCGTGACATCGCTATGCGCTTCAACAACAAGTTTGGCGAAGTGTTTGTTGTGCCAGAAGACACAAAAGCCCAGACGTCGTTTATGCGCCGTGACAACGGACTACGTATTCGCAGCCTCACTGACCCGAGCAAGAAGATGAGCAAAAGCTCCGACGACGAAAAGTCAAAGATTCTACTGAGTGACGCCCCAGATGCCGCTGTAAAGAAAATCATGTCAGCGACGACAGACAGCCTTGGCTCGATTCACTTTGACTGGGAAAATCAGCCGGGTATCACTAGTTTATTGCAGATATTGGCGCTGTTGACTGGACGTGAACAGGCGGAGGTGAATGCAGAGTGGGAAGGCAAGGAGCGGTATGGTGACTTCAAGAAAGAAGTTGCCGGAGCAGTACACGACTTTTTGACAGATTTTCAGGAAAAATACCAAGCAATAAGCGATGAAGCACTTTTGGAGACTCTGGAGCGCTCAGAAACTGCCATGCGCCCGATTGCCGAGGCAACACTCCTCAGAGCTCAGGAAGCCG
>CALMCP010000066.1 GCA_937863095.1 uncultured Candidatus Saccharibacteria bacterium
TGTTGCTGAAAGTTCTCGAGTCGGATGTGCCGATTTTTGTTGAGCACAATGTCAGGTTGCGGGTGGTGGGTTCGCGCGAAGGCCTCTCGGCGGCCATACAAAAAGCAATTGACAGGGCGGAAGCGACAACAGCAGAGCTGGACGGCGGTGAACTTCTCCTGTGTCTCAACTATGGCGGGTACCTGGAGATTACTGACGCGGTGAAAAATATCATCCTCTCAGGCGTAGCGGCAGATGACGTAACACCGGAACTCATCGCCCAGAACTTGTACGCGCCAGAAGTGCCACCATGTGATTTGATTGTCCGAACGAGTGGTGAGCAGCGCCTGAGTAACTTCATGTTGTGGCGCGCGGCGTATAGTGAGCTGCTATTTCTCGAAAAGAACTGGCCAGACATGACAAAAGACGACGTAAGCGCTATACTGGAAGAGTATAAACAGCGTCATCGGCGTTTTGGAGGGTAGATGGAGTTACTGTTAGGAGTCGTACTTGGTTTATTTGTGCTCGTAGTGCTGGTGGTGCTGCACGAGCTGGGGCACGCTATCGTCGCACGCCGTAATGGCGTGGTGGTTGAGGAGTTTGGCATCGGCTTTCCGCCGCGAGCCTGGAAAAAGAAACTGAAAAATGGCGTGCTGTTTTCACTAAACTGGTTACCGCTGGGTGGATTTGTGAAGCTCAAAGGCGAACATGACTCAGCAAAAGGCAAGGGCACGTACGGCGAGGCCAGCTTTTGGGTAAAAACCAAGATATTACTGGCTGGAGTGACGGTGAACTGGCTGACCGCGGCGTTGCTGTTTGCGGTGATTTCCCTTTGGGGATTGCCAAAACTGCTTCCTGACCAGGTTGTGCTGCCATTTGACAACACCGTGGTGCGTTCACCGCTCATTATCGGTACGGTTGGAGAGGGCTCGCCAGCCGAGAAGGCGGGCTTGCGCGTTGGTGATGAAGTACTGTCGATTGACGACGCGGCCATGACAACAAGCAGTGAGCTGAGCGAGGCGACGAAAGCGCTTGCGAGCCAAGAAGTGGTCGTTGAGTATCGGCGTGGCGATGCCGAGCGGCGAGTGGTAGCTCAGTTGAATGACGAGGCGCAGGCCAAACAAGGAGGATATTTGGGCATCGGCACGACACAGTCAGAAACGGTGCGAGCGACGTGGTCGGCACCTATCCTCGGCGTGGCGACGGCAGGACAGCTGACCTATGAAACGATATCTGGACTGGGCAATATCATCGTCAAAGGCATCGGCGGTTTGTTCGGCCAGTTTTCGGCTACAGAGGAGACTCGACAACAGTCTCAGCAGAACTTGGCCGAAGTTGGCCAGAGCGTGGCTGGACCTATTGGTATATTGGGGGTTATCTTCCCGTCGGTGCTTGACGCCGGTGTCACGCAAGTGTTGCTTTTGACTGCGGTGATATCGCTGACGCTGGCGGTGATGAACCTGTTGCCTATCCCGGCGCTTGATGGCGGACGGTGGTTTACGATGGCGTTCTTCCGACTCTTTCGTAAAGAGTTGACGAAAGAGCGCGAGGAAAACATCCAAGCGATAGGCTTTTTGGCGATAGTAACCCTAACGATACTGGTGACCTGGAGCGATGTTAGTAAACTTTTTGGATAAGCACAAGTATCTCTGGTTAGCAGTGCTGCCTTTGTGGACGTATGGGGCATTTATGTTGGCGCAGGTGTTGGTGCTTGCAGTGCAGCATCTACTGCTGGCCGTGGGCGTACCGCTCCAGAGCATGAACCAGGTGATATACGCGACCATCGTGGCTGCTATGGCGTATGTCGTAGCGTTGGTGATAGTCATCGGTGTGCCGTTGTACGCCTGGAAGCGCACGACGACTACTAAGGACCTCGGCGCGCATGATTGGCCGTCGTGGATGGATATCGCGCTGAGTGTGCCGGCGTTTGCTGTTTATATCATCTGTTCGGGTGTATTTATGGCGCTGCTTGCTAGTGTTTTCCCTGGGATAAACGTTGAGCAAGCGCAGGAGTTGCCGTTCTCACAGAGTATGTTGGGGGCGCAATGGCAATACCTGTTGGCATTTGTCACTATGGTAGTGCTGGCACCATTGGCTGAAGAGCTACTATTTCGTGGCTATTTGTACGGTAAACTGCGTAAAACCGCACCAGTGTGGCTGTCGGTGCTGGTGGCGAGCGTGGCGTTTGGCTTGGCTCATCTGTGGGTGGGCAACGGACCACTACAGTGGGCGGTGGCGATTGACACCTTTGTGCTCAGTTTGATGCTATGTGCACTGCGCGAATACACCGGGGCAGTGTGGGCGGGGGTGCTACTCCATGCTATCAAGAACGGATTGGCGTTTTATCTGTTATTTGTCAATCCGAGCGTTGTTGACCAGATAAAAGCGGCAGTACTGCCGCTGCTGTAAGGAGGCGAATATGAGAGTACGTAAACTTTTTACCAAGACGAGCAAGACAGCGCCGGCTGATGAAGTGGCGAAGAATGCACAGCTGCTTATCCGTGCTGGGTACGCATATAAAGAGATGGCAGGCGTGTATACGTTACTGCCGCTTGGATATAGGGTGCTTGAAAAAATAGTTGCTATCGTGAAAGATGAGATGGACAAGGCTGGTGGGGTGCAGATGAAGACTTCGGCCTTGCAGAGCAAAGAAGTGTGGCAAACGACGAATCGATGGGACGATGCTGTTGTTGACAATTGGTTCAAGACGCAATTAAAGAATGGTACCGAGTTAGGCTTGTCGTTTACGAACGAGGAGGCGTATTCAAATATCGTTCGAAACCACGTCAAGTCATACAAAGACCTTCCGATTTATCTATATGATTTCAAGACAATCTTTCGCAATGAGCTGCGTAGCAAGTCAGGTATTATGCGTGGCCGTGAATTTTACTGGAAGGCGCTGTATTCGTTTTCAAAGGATAAGGCCGAACATGATCGATTTTACGAGACGATGAAAACGGCGTATCACAATGTGTTTCGACGTGTTGGCATCGGCGACCAGACGTATTTTACCTTTGCTTCTGGAGGAACCTTTGCTAAATATTCACATGAGTTCCAGGCAGTTTCTGATGCTGGCGAGGATGTCATCTATATCGATGAGGCAAAAAATATTGCTATCAACGAAGAAGTGCTAAGTGAGGAGGTGTTGGCAGATATTGGCGTTAAACGTGATGAGTTGGTACAAAAAAAGTCGATTGAAGTTGGTAATATTTTCTCATTGGCACATAAATTCTCCGAACCGTTTGGCTTGGCGTATACCGACAGAGACGGAGCAGCAGTACCGGTCTTCATGGGGTCATATGGCATCGGTATCACTAGGCTGATGGGCACGATAGTGGAGATGCTCTCAGATGACAAAGGGATTGTCTGGCCGGCAGCGATTGCTCCGTATCAAGTATATTTGGTGTCGATTGGCGAGCAAGGCACGGCTGAGGCTGACAGGTTATACGAAGAGCTGACGGAGGCAGGTGTCGAAGTACTCTACGATGACCGTGATGAGCGTCCGGGAGCGAAGTTTGCTGATGCTGAGCTGATGGGTATCCCGTATCGGCTGACGGTGAGTGACCGGTTGGTTGAACAAAACAAGCGAGAATTAACCGAACGACGTACTGGCGAGACGCAGCTATTGACAGCTACTGAGGCGCTTGCTATACTCGAAAAGCTTAGTTAAGATTTTCATGAAAGACGCTATATCTGGCGTCTTTCATCCATCGAGACGCTACATATAGTATACAAAGGGGAGAATTGAACGTTATGAAAAAAGCATACCAAATTACTGAAGAGGGTAAATTAGAGCTCGAAAAGGAGCTGGAGGAGCTCAAGGGCCGACGAGGTGATATCGCCGAGAAGATAGCTTCGGCACGCGACTTTGGTGACCTGAGCGAGAACGCTGAGTACGACGCTGCTCGTGAGGAGCAGGGGCTGGTTGAAACACGCATCGCAGAGATTGAAGATATCTTGCAAAATGCGTCCATCATCCACGCTACGAAGAGCTCGACAGTGGGTCTTGGCAGTAAGGTTGAGCTCAAAACTGGCAAGAAGACGGTTATTTACGCTGTTGTTGGACCGGTTGAAGCGGACCCGCTTGAGGGAAAGATATCAAACGAGTCGCCGATTGGTACTCAGCTGATGGGTAAAAAGGTTGGCGATAGTGCAACTATTTCGACGCCAAAAGGCGAGACAACCTACGAGATTGTTCGAATAAGCTAATATCTGCTACAATGTAACAGAGATGGCAACGCTAAAAGATTATCGAGACGAACGACTGCGCAAGCTGGAAACGCTGCAGGGGCTTGGTGTGGATGCGTATCCCGCTAAAGCGCAGCGAACACATACAGTCGCAGAAGTTATAGACAAATTTGACGAGCTTCAGGGCCAGACGGTGATTGTTGCCGGGCGAGTTGTATCGATTCGGAGTTTTGGGAAATTGGCGTTTATCAAACTGCGCGATGCGAGCGGTGAGGTGCAGCTCTATCTGCAAAAAGATAGTGTTGCAGAGCTGGATGCTGAGCGCGGCGTGCTGGGCATGAAACAACTAAAACTGCTCGATACTGGAGATTTTATCCAGGCGACTGGTGAGATGGTGACGACACAGACAGGCGAGAGGTCGATTGGCGTGCGGGAACTTCGTCTGCTGACAAAGTCGCTTCGACCGATGCCGACTGAGCTGACCAACAAAGAAGAGCGCTTCCGTCGGCGTTATATTGACATGAATGTTAATCCTGAGGTGCGCGAGCGCTTCATTCGTCGTAGCAAGTTCTGGCAAGCGACGCGGGAGTTTCTGGACAAAGAAGGATTTATCGAAATCAACAATGCGGTTCTCGAGAACACTGCGGGCGGGGCGGATGCTAATCCATTTGTGACGCATATGGACGCGCTCGACCAAGAGTTCTACTTGCGCATCAGTCATGAACTGCCACTGAAGCGCCTGCTGGTGGCGGGTTTTGAGAAAGTCTATGACATCGGTGCGCGCTTTCGCAATGAAAACTACACAGAAGAGCACTTACCCGAGCACAACGCCATGGAGTGGTACTGGGCGTATGCCAACTGGGAAATGGGCATGGAGCTGACCGAGCGAATGATTCGTTTCTTGTGCGACAAAACCTGGGGAACGAGAAAGTTTACGCTTGCCGATGGCACGAAAGTTGACTTTGGCGCGGACGGTGAGTCGTTCCCGCGAGTGAGTTTTGTTACTATTCTTCACGAACAATACGACATAGATGTGTTTGCGTCGCCCATGGAAGATATCCGGGCGAAACTTAAGGAAGAAGGGCTGGAAGTCGAAAAAGTTGATAACCGCATCCGCAGTCTCGACAAACTGTGGAAAAAATACCGCAAAACTCTGGCTGGTCCAGCATTTTTGGTGGATATCCCGACATTTATGCAGCCGCTAGCAAAAGTACAATCCGGCGACTCGCGTCTCAGTGAGCAGTTTAACCTGGTGTTTGGTGGCAGCGAGATGTGCAAAGCCTACTCCGAGCTGAACGACCCGCTTGACCAACTGGCGCGCTTTACCGAACAGCAAGCCATGCGTGACGCCGGTGATGATGAAGCGCAGATGCTCGACATCGACTTTGTCGAAGCGCTTGAATACGGCATGCCACCAGCGTGTGGCCTGGGCTATAGCGAACGAGTATTTTGGAGTCTCGAAGGTGTGACGGCTCGTGAAGGCGTGCCATTTCCGCAGCTCAGGCGCGAGATTGACCAGACGACGCGAGAGCTGTACTCAGACATTTTGTAACCTTGATTATCTTCTAGGGGGGAGGTATACTAAAACACATGAAGAACGCTTATGGTTTTACTGTCGTGGAATTGCTCATCGTGATAGTGGTTGTTGCTATCTTGGCCGCCGTATCCGTCGTTGGCTATACGAATATCAAACAACGCGCGTATGAGTCGAGTGCTACCATGCAGCTTTCGCAAATTCGCAAAGAGATGGAGGCAAAGCGAGTGGTAGATGGCGAGTGGCCGTTCTCGACAGATGTATCATGGTGCACGGGTGCAACAGATTATGCACAGCAAAATCTCAATATATCTTTTGCACCATCTACGGTATGTTGGGCTGGAAGCATTAGCTCGGTATCGTTTGAGTGTATGGGACTCAATGTATGGGAGAGCGACGATTTGGCCCAATATCGCACTATTTACATATCAAGAGACCGCCTCGGTGTTAGTCCGGTTTTTGACCAAACGCAGCACAACGCGACCAGTCGATGGTGTGCGGGCCTGCAATAATAGTAGAATCTCTAAGAAAGGTGTTCGTGGTACAATGTGTATATGAAACGACTCCTTTTGGGCGGAATGCTGGTTCTTATATCGCTGGGTGGACTGGCTGCTCCGGTGAGCGCCGGGGTAGATGATTTTACATTCAAAGAGTTTGTCGGTGATTACTATCTATCACGGGACGATGAAGGGCGAGCGCGACTGAGGGTTGTCGAGACATTCGTGGCTGAGTTTCCGGAGTTCAACCAAAACAAGGGGCTCTACCGAGCTATTCCAGCTACTTACGATGGACACAGCGTCGCTGTGCAGGTTGAGTCGTTAACTCGGGGCGGCCAGCCTGAGCCGATATATGACCAACGTGCCGAAAATGGCTACTGGGTGGTTGAGACGGGTGACGACACCTATGTGCGCGGCGAGCAGACCTATGTACTGACCTATACGATTCGCGATATTGTCAAAGATTTTGGTGGGCACCAGGAGGCGTACGGTGATACGGTGGGGACAAATTGGCAGCAGCCATTTGGTCGCGTGGTTGCCCGAGTGCACCTGGACGATTCGGTGCGAAGTGCATTTACCGGAGACATGCGTTGTCTCGAGGGTACGCAGGGCTCGACTACTTCGTGCCAGGTGTCGCATGATGGTGCGACGGTGACATTTATGTCGAACGGGAGCATCGGTCCGCATGAAAATCTGTCGATGATTATGAAATTCGCGGCCGGGACATTTGAGCCGTACAAAATGAGCGGGTGGCAGCAGCTCCTTGCGTACGGTGTGCCGATTATGGCAATGATACTATCGGTTGTTGGCCTCCTGTGGGCAATTATACTGCGGGTCACGCGCGGCCGAGATGCGCCTGGTCGCGGTACTATCGTGCCTGAGTACCTGCCGCCGGCCGATGTTTCGGTGGTATTTGCGAGTGGGTTTAGGGGTCGGCGACAGTCAGCGATTCCTGCGCAATTAATCGATATGGCAGTGCGCCACAAGATAGACATCATCGAGGAAGACAAAAAAACCCTGTTTGGGCTTGGAGGTGCAAAGAAGTACACGCTACGTGTACTGTCAATAGATGGTCTGTCGGCAGACGATGGGGCGTTTCTGAGCGCAACGACGGGACGGCAGGTTGGCGAGACATATACAATCGACTCCACAGATTCTGCGGCTGGCCAGCGCCTACAAGATATCGTTCGCAGCGCAACGGGCTTGGAGGCTATCGCTCAAGGATATCGACGCAAACTCACGGGCGCGGCAGGGGCAATTACTCTGGCGGTGGTCGGGCTGGTGCTGGGGTGGATAGTTACCGTCCTAGGGACGAGTCTGATAGGTGGCGTGACGCCTCTGACGTTTTTTGCGCCGTTTACGGGAGTTGTCTCGCTGATAGTCGTGATACTGCTGGTGATGCACCGTCCACTTACTGACGAGGGCATACGACTTAAAGAGTATCTCGAAGGACTGGAGCTGTATATCAAGATTGGCGAGCAGGAACGGCTGCAAGTACTGCAAAGTCCACAGGGTGCCGACAAGACACCGGTGGATATCAGCGACACCGCACAAATAGTACGCCTGTATGAACGGGTGTTGCCCTATGCGGTGCTCTTTGGACTTGAGAAGGAATGGGCAAAAGTACTCGAGGTACACTATGGCGAGACGGGCGCATCACCGAGTTGGTACCACGGTACGTCGGCATTCAATGCAGCGATGCTCGGCTCGGCAATCAGTGGGTTCTCGTCGTCTGCTGTGAGTAGCTTCGCGCCACCAAGTAGTAGCTCAGGCAGTGGTTTCTCGAGTGGCGGCGGTTTTTCTGGTGGTGGGTTTGGCGGCGGTGGAGGCGGCGGTCGCTGAGTAATATCTATGAACAGTAGTGCCTTTCACCAACTCCCAACACTTGACTTCAAAGATGCGATTTGTGATGCGGTCGACCGCAATCAAGTAGTGATTTTGACGGCCGAAACAGGGGCAGGCAAGAGTACGCAAGTGCCGCAGTACTTGGCGGAACATGGCTATACGCGAGTTATCGTGACACAGCCGCGGATTTTGGCGGCACGAAATTTGACGAAACGAGTGCGTGAGGAATGGGCTGAGCGTCATACGGAGGACGCGAGCGAAGTCATCGGCTATCGGACGGCACACGAACGTGACGATAGTGGCCGAACACAAATTTTATACTGTACCGATGGACTGCAGTTGGTTCGTGAATTAACAGGGGTCGGGACACAGGGGAAACAGGTTCTGGTACTCGATGAAGTCCATGAATGGAACGACAACATGGAAGTTTTGGTGGCGTGGTCGAAGCTGCGTGCCGAGGAAGATCCGCAGTTCAAAGTCGTTATTATGAGTGCAACATTGGATGACCAATCATTGGCGGAGTATTTTGGTACGACAGCGGTCATCAAAGTGCCAGGTCGTCACCACGAAGTTACATGGCGTAAGGGCGAGAACATATTGGACGAGTTATTTCGACAATTGGACAACCCAGGTCGAAACATTTTGACATTCTTGCCCGGCAAAAGCGAAATCCAGGACGTAACCGACGCTTTGGCGAAAAAAGCGGAAGAAACAGGCGTGCCGATTATCCCGCTACACAGCCAGTTGGAGTTGGAAGAACAGCAAAAAGCGTTCGGGTCGTATCCAAATGGTAAAATTATTTTATCGACCAATATTGCGCAGACGAGCGTGACGATTGATGACATCGACAGGGTGATTGATAGCGGTTTGGAGCGGCGCGCCGAGGTGCGAAGCGGTGTGGAGGGGCTGTTCATTGCGCAGATTTCGCAGGCGGATTGCTCGCAGCGAGCGGGTCGGGCGGGGCGTACTAAGCCGGGCGAGTACATTTTGGCGGCGTATGATACGTTACCGTGCTTGCCGTTCGAGGAGCGTGACGAGTATCAGGTGCCGGAAATCATGCGAACGCTTATCGATAGGCTGACGCTTAGGTTGGCGAATGTTGGTCTGGACATTGAGATTTTGGATTTTTATCACGACCCATCACGTGCGGCGATTAAACGTGCCAAACGAACGCTGATTGACCTTGGAGCGATGACTCGGGCTGGCGAAGTGACGAACATCGGGCGAGCCATGGAGAAATTTCCTGTCGAGTCGAGCTATGGGCGAATGTTGGTCGAAGTTCAGGACGAACCAGAGTCGATTCGTGAGGCGTTGGCGTCGATTATTGCCATTCAAGAGGTCGGTGGTATCGTCAAAAGTGGGGTGTATGCCATTAGTTGGCGAGGATTGACGTCGGAACAAGAGTCGGATTTGTTGGCGCAGTACGATGTGTATCGAGCGGCGCTGATGATGAGCGATGACGACCGTGAAGCGATGGGAATTATCTCGAAAAATGTCGAAAAAGCTACCGAAGTGCGTGAGCGATTGTTTCGTGATTTGGGTTTGATATTGAAAGAGCCGGAAAATATTAAACATGAAGATAGGCAAGTGCTGCTGCGAGCGATTATCGTCGGGCAGCTGCATCATCTGTGGGTGGTCAACGAGTGGGGTCGGGCTGTTCATTTGACTGCAAAAGATTCGAGAGAGTTGTCGAAAACAACAGTGGTAAAACGCGCAAAATTGTTGGCTGGAGCGCCGTTTGATTTGCAGGTGCCGACTCGCAGTGGCGATTTGGAAACGCTGCATTTGGTGCAAGATTTGACGGTGGTAACGGCGACGGATTTAGAGAAATTAAAGCCAGAATTGTTTAAAAACATCAGAGCAGTGGTGGTGTACGACCCTCGTTCCGGGTACTTAGTCGAGAAAAAACTGATTCGAGTCGGCAAGCAGACTATTGAGCTGTTTGGGGCGCCGATAACCGATGATACGTCAAAAAGCAGACGAGCATTTGTTCGGCAATTTGCCGTGTGGGCGCACCGTCAGACCGAGCGGCAGGGGTATAATTTATCGAAATATCACCGGCGTGTGCCGCAGGTCAGTTTGCGTGAAGTTGAGCAGGCGGTGGCGCAAAGCTTGCAGGGTGTTATTTCGCTCGACCAGTTGACGGCTGAAAATAAACAAAAGGCAATTGCACTTTCACGTCTCGAGACTTACGCTGGCGATGATTTTATACGACATCTTGGCAAGCCACGCCGTGACCAGCACGAAAAACGCCGTCGTGGTTGGACTCCGAAGCACAAACGAAAATATAAGCGGGATAACTGATTCGAGTAGTGTCGGACGCTCAAGGTACGTATAGACAGCCTTTGTGACTACTTGTATACTGATAGACAACATGGTAGCACAAAAGTATAATCAGGCTAAGTTGCCACTATCACGCAAGCGAAAGGTGCTGATTGGTGCAGTGATTGTCATTGTGATTGGCGTTGTTCTCCGTATGGCAGGACCGATAGCGCAAAAACAGATTCTACGTCACACGCTGGACAAAGAAGTCGCGGCGGCACTGGCGGCAGAGTATGCCGATATTGATCAGAAGCTCGATGATCGTATTGCCAGGATGCAGCAAATACTCGATCTTCCCGAGAATTCTATGTATACGGTGACATATGATAGTTGTTACCAAGATAGTAGCGATACTGGTTGGATGGCGCTTAACTATAATCACAACTGCGCAATCAGTCGGTATGCATTTTTTGAAGTATCCGAAGGCTCGGCAACTGCGCATAGTATCGATAAGTATGCCGCACATTCTGAAGAGATAGGCAGTAGCGCTGACCGGTATTATGGCAGATTGCATTACATGAATAAGTACGAGATGCACACAGAAGGGCTTCTTGGTACTGTTAAAGACCTGCCTTATACACTGCCTGTTGTCATGCCACACACCTATACGAGTGCAGGTGAGGTAATGGCTGTGCAGGCAGTGGCATATGCTTCGAGTGATGTTATCGCAAATCGTCATGTACGTGAGGAGCGAGGAAGGTCTGTCCTTGAGAGCCAGAAGACCTACCTTGTCATTGGTAGCAGCGACCATTATTTTATCAAGAATATTGGCTGTCGAGTCTTTACATTCTTTTGCCAGTCGCCACTTTAAGGAGATTCCGTAGTAAGTTGTTGACTTTTTGTAGTACCTTGTATAACATAGAACTATGAACAAGAATAGTAATATGAAAATGAAAGGAGTCGATATGACAGAAAGTATTCGCTCTGTGGTTGCAGATGCGGACATGGACGGCGTGGTCGATGCGACGGAGAACTTGGGGGTGCAGGCTGACCAGTACGCCGACCAGTTGGCGACACAGCTGCGCAAAGGGTTCTTGGCGTACTGCGTACTGCTTATCTGCGGCGAGTCGGCGAAGTACACCAGTGATATCATCCAGCAGCTACGCGCGGCGGAGTTGGTGGTAGTGGAGGGGACTATCTATCCCTTGCTGAGCCGACTGCAAAAGGATGGGCTGTTGGCCCACGAGTGGCAAGAGAGCGAGCAGGGTCCGCCGCGGAAGTATTATCGCCTGACTGACTACGGGCGAGGTGTTGTGACGCGGCTTGAGCAACACACGAAAACACTACATGCAACGCTGAAAACACTCGAGAAAGGAGCACGGGCATGAAAGAGATTACCAGAATTCATATCGCTAAGCAGGCATATGATATAGAGACGACGGCGAAAAAAGATTTTGAAAAATACATGAAGAAGTTGGAGATTTACGCGGGTGACGCGGAGATTTTGGCTGATATTGAGATACGAATCACGGAGCTGCTTACGGAAGCTGGTGTGGAAAAGGGCGGTGTGATTACCGCTGAGGAGATTGCAAAGGTACAAGCGACGCTGGGCGAGCCAGAGGAGTTTGCGGCAGATGACACGCCGGTGTCAGAAGATGAAGTATTGGGCCGGCCGGTGAAGCGACTATTTCGTGACATGGACGGGGCGATGTTGGGCGGTGTACTCAAGGGCATGGCGACGTTTTTCGGTATCGACGTGGTGTGGGTGCGCCTCGCATTTATTATTTTGCTATTCGCATCGTTCGGAACGGCCTTTTTGGTGTATGTTGTGCTGTGGCTGGTAGTGCCGCCAGCGCGGACGACGGCCGAGAAGTTGCAGCTAGCAGGTAGGCCGGTGACGCTGGCCGCGATGCGCGAGCAAGTGACGGCTGATGTGTCGTCAACTCGAGCGGCAGAGGTTCTGAAGTCGGTGTTGTGTGTTGGCGGCGGTATCGTGAGTATCCTAGTGGCTGTCGGAGCGCTTGTTGTTACACTGGGTGCGGCGGGTGCATTTGTGCTGTCGGGCGAAGCCAAGGCGTTCATGATAGGCATGTCCGTCCATGCATGGATGGCGTGGGTGGCGCTTGGGCTATTCGTGCTCGCCGGGTTACTACTGTCTCTGTTGGCGTCGCTGGTGGCGGTGATGTTACTGAAGCGGCGCGCTACCAAACGGATGGGCGTCGTGATTGTGATTATCATCGTGGTAGGCATCCTCAGCGCGAGTGGTGGTGTGGCCATGATGGTGGGAGGAAAGCAACTGCGCACCGACGAAGCTCAGGCGTTGATACGGACGCATAAAGAAGCGCTGCCAGAGCTCGCGGGAGTCAAGAAGCTTGAAGCGCAGGCCTATAGCGGCTCCGGAACGGCGTATGATTATGCCGATGAAATGACCATCAGATACGTCGTGACGACGGGTGCACCGCGCTATGAGCTGCGTACGCAGTTTGAGGGAAAGCCTGCCGTTAGCGTACAGGGCGATACAGTGCGTATCGCGCTCAAGTCGGTTGGCAGGCGGGTGTTTGAGTATGGCTATACGCAGCCAGAGCTGGTGATTTATGGACCGGCGCTTGAGTCGATAAACGTAACACAAGGTAACCTGCAGTACACAGGACTTGAGGGCGCGAAACAAGAACAGCTGCTCGTATCGAGTGGAGGTTCGACGGGTGTCGTGGTGTTTGGCTCGTACGAGAACCTGGCCGTGCAGGGTGGTGGCGATGTTGATGTGAGCATGAGCTCGGTACGAAATCTGTCGGTGGATATGCAGGGTGGTATGACAAATGTTCGGGCCGGCGTAGTCTATGGACTGTCGGTGACGCACCCAGACGCATGTCCGATTCAGTCAGCCGATGACCAGCGACCAACGGTGTCGGTGCGCAGCGTGTCGTCGGGACAGGTGATATACAATGGCGTGACGGGGCCAGTGGTACAGCGCGAAACGCCCTGCGGTGCAGTGGTGATTGGCGCGAATACTAATGAGGAGGGGGACTATGAAGATTAGGGATACTATCCGTCGAGCGGGGCGGAATTTGCGTCAGGCGAAGGGGCGGACGATACTAACCAGTTTGGCTATCGGCGTGGGCGCGTTTACGATTGCGCTTGCTATGGCGGCAGGGAATGGCGGACGAAATTATCTGGACGGCGTGGTGAGTGGCGCGGGTGATATGCGAACGATTCAAGTGAGTGCCAAACAAAATTTTGACACAAGTTCCGACGACAAGCCAAAGAAGGTTGGCGAAGAGATTATAACGACGACCAACACATTCAGGGAGTTGACACCAAACGATCGCAAAGCTATTGCCAAGATTGATGGCGTCGAAAAAGTCCTCCCTATCTTTGGTGTCGATATGTATGCGGTGGTAGCAAACGGTAGTGATGAATACGAAGGTGTCATGCAGGTGCAATATGACGGGACGGCGATTGATTTGACTGCTGGTAAACTGGGCGATAACAATGAGATTTTGCCAGGGCAGGTTGTTTTGCCGCACAAATATGTCGAATCGTTTGGCTTCAAGAGTGCTGAAGCAGCGCTTGGTAAGAAGCTGACGGCGAAGTTTACTGCACCGGATGGCAGCAGATTTGCGCGTGAATTCACCATCGTTGCAGTCGACGCGCAGCCGAAGAGCCCACTGGCTTTTTACCAAGACGAATTTCGGATTTCAAATAAAGACGGCGAAGAGATTGCCAGATTGCAGCGACCAGTTGATGCGCCTGAGAGCTATTATGCGTTGATGGTAACAGCACGCAAGGACGCAAATATCGACACGGTCAAGCAAGCGATTTTAGGCGCGGGTGAATACCAAGCACAGACTTTCGCTGAGATGCGCACCAGTATCATGGAGATGGTGAACATCGTACAGTATGGATTGATGGGCTTTGGACTACTGGCGATTATCGCGAGTGTATTCGGCATCATCAACACGCAGTACATCTCGGTGCTCGAACGGACCCAGCAAATCGGGCTGATGAAAGCGCTCGGTATGCGTCGGCGGGATGTTGGGCGATTGTTTAAGCTAGAAGCGGCGTGGATTGGCTTTTTGGGCGGAATCATCGGTGTGGGGCTAGCATTTTTGGTAACGCTGCTGAACCCGGTGATTGCCGATGTGATTGACCTTGAGAAAGGTACAGAGCTATTGCAGATGGACTGGCTGATGAGTCTGGTGCTCATTGTAGCACTGATGTTGGTGGCGGTAGTGTCGGGCCATTTCCCCAGCCGAAAAGCGGCGAAGCTTGACCCGATAGAAGCGCTCAGAACTGAGTAGGGGCTCCGCCCCTCCAATCTTTCTCAAAGTAAATTTGAGAAAGATTTCCACCCCGCTAAAGCTCGGCCAAAGGCCTCGTGCCTATGGCGACAATTGCACCAAGTAAGGTATAATAAGGAGTAGTATGATTGAAGTAAAAAATGTGACGAAGACTTATGGTAAAAAACAGAACGCGTTTCGGGCGCTGAAAGATGTCAGTCTGACGATTCCGGATGGCGCGAGCGTGGCTATCCTCGGTAAGTCGGGTAGCGGTAAGTCGACGCTGATGCACGCCATGAGCGGGCTCGACCGACCAGAAAAGGGCGAGGTCGTCATCGATGGTGAAGATATCTTGAAGCTGAAACAAAAAGCGGTTGACCGCTTCCGCGCTGAGAAAATCGGTTTTATTTTTCAGAGCTTTTTTGTGCAGGGCAATGAGAGCGTGTATGACAATGTCAGTTTGCCACTGGAGATTGCTCGAGTTCCACAGAGCAAGCGTAAAACTCGTGTGGGCCAAGCGTTGAAGGCGGTTGAACTCAGCGACAAGATTAAGAGTAAGGCGAAAAACTTATCTGGCGGACAAAAACAACGCCTTGCCATCGCCCGCGCCATCGCAAACGAGCCGAGTATCATCTTTGCCGACGAACCGACCGGTAATCTCGACAGCGTGACAGGCGCGAAAGTAGAAGAACTGCTGTTTGGTTATAACAAAAATAAGGGCGTCACGCTCATCATCGTCACGCATGACGCCGAGCTCGCCGCGAAGTGCGACATGATTGTTAATATCAAAGATGGTAAAATCGAGTCCGTTGAGCAAAAGAAGGCGCAGCCTACTGCGCGAAAGGTGGTACGGTGAAAATAGTCGATATAGTTCAGCGGGCGGGGCGAAGTCTCAGGCAGGCGAAGGCACGGACGCTTTTGACAAGTTTGGCTATCGGAGTCGGGGCGTTTACTATTACACTGGCGCTGGCGGCGGGTGAGGGTGGTCGGCAGTACGCGGCGGATATCGTTAGTAGCAATACGGATGTGCGTGAGTTGTATGTGCAGCCAAAAGATGCTCACTCCACCGATCCATCAAAGCCGCAGGAATTTGTTGAGGGGCCATCGATGTCGTTTGGCGGCGGCTTTTCGCAACGGATGTTATCGCGCGGTGATATAAAAATCCTCAAAACTATAGAAAACGTTAGTGATGTCACGCCAATATATAATGCGTCGGCAAAATATATCACACGCGAGGGGCAAAAGCGCTATCAGGCGGGAATTGACTTCTATAATAGCGCTATAAAGCAGGATGTTTTAGCGGGTCGTACTGACGATCTACAGAACGATAGTGTAATATTGCCTAGTAGCTTTACGGAAGTGCTGGGCTGGTCTGAGCCAGATAGCGCGATTGGGCAAACGGTAGATATCGTTATGGCAAATTCGGCGACGGGAGAAGAAAGAACATTTACGCTCAAAGTGGCGGCGGTGACAAAAAGCTCGCTCATGGCGGCGTCGATTAGCTCAAGTTTACTCACCACTCGCGATACTGTAGCCGAAATGTACGCATTTAGCTACCTCGGTACGCCGCTAGAGGACGCGTTTCTTGGGGCGATTGTCATGGCGAAGGACGAGGCGAGTGTTGACGGCGTGAAAGAAGCTATCGAGAAAAAGGGCTTCATGGCCCAGTCGGCAGAAGATTTGATGGGCTTTATCTTTCAGTTTATCAATGTGCTGATGGGGATACTCATCGGGTTTGGGGCGCTGGCGGTTCTCACTTCGGTGTTTGGCATCATCAACACGCAGTATATTAGCGTTTTGGAACGGACTCAGCAGATTGGCCTCATGAAAGCGCTGGGTATGCGTCGGCGAGATGTTGGACGGCTGTTCAAGTTTGAAGCAGCGTGGATTGGCTTCCTCGGTGGCGCGCTTGGTTCTGGCTTGGCCCTGCTTGCCGGTACGCTGGCAAATCCGTGGATATCCGACACGCTCGGTATCGGCGATTCGTATCTGTTGATATTCCAGCCATGGTCATTTGTGGCAATTATCGGTGGGCTCATGCTGGTTGCGGTCGTATCGGGCATCTTCCCAAGCCGAAAAGCGGCCAAACTCGACCCGATAGAAGCACTCAGAACAGAGTAGCGAGCGAAAACTTGTAAAAACTTACACCTCTCAGGGTGACACCCTATAGGGCCAGTAGACACCGAGACCCCGCTGGATAGTTATAGTTAGGGCTGCGGTGTCTTCTTGGCTTGATTTTTATGATGGGGTAGCATAAGCGTTGCAAAGTTTGG